>NZ_SGTY01000004.1:0-248150 GCF_005435095.1 Halorubrum sp. CGM5_25_10-8B
CTCTACACCCCTCCCGACGTTCCCCGCCACCGCTCCCGACGTAGATTTAAGAGCCGCCGCCGCGACCGACACCATATGAGCGACGCGCCGACGACTGCGCCCTGCGACGCCTGCGGCGAGGCCACGACGGACGCGCTCGCGCGCACCGTCCGGCTGAGCGTCGACCGGGCGAACATCGACACCCAGCGGCTCTGCCCCGACTGCTTCGCCGACTGGATCCAGCGCTACCAGGACCGCCTCGGCTCCGGCGACGACGGGGGCGACGAGAGCTCCGAGATCATCGTCGACTGAGGCCGAACGCGTTCGCGTCGGCCGGCAACGTCCGTCTCGACCGCCCGTCTTAAGCCCCGGCGGGACGGACGCCGTGGTAATGGATCTCGCCATCGACGCCCCGGCCCCGGCGGCGCCAGACTGCGCCGACGACGGGACGTGGCTCGCGTGTATCGCGTGCGACGAGACGTTCGCCCCGTTCGAGGCGGTGCGCTACACCTGCGACGAGTGCGACGGCCTGCTCGAAGTCCGGTACGACGACCCCCCGACGTTCGACGAGTTCGGGTCCGGTGCGTCCTCCGACGGCCCCGACCGCGGCGTCTGGCGCTACCGCGAGGGGCTCCCGTTCGACCTCGGCGTTACCCTCCCCGAGGGCGACACGCCGCTCCACCGCGTCCCGCGCATCGAGGAGGCGGTCGGCGTCGACGCGCTTCGGATCAAACACGAGGGGATGAACCCCACCGGCTCGTTCAAGGACCGCGGGATGACCGTCGGCGTCCGCGTCGCGAAGGAGCTGGGCGTCGGCGCGCTCGCGTGCGCCTCCACCGGCAACACCTCGGCCGCGCTCGCGGCCTACGGCGGCCGCGGCGGGATGCAGACCCTCGTCCTCCTCCCGGAGGGGAAGGTCGCCGCCGGGAAGATCGCGCAGGCGAGCCTCCACGGCGCGCGCATCTTGGAGGTCGACGGCAACTTCGACGCGTGCCTCGACATCGTCCAGGAGCTGGCCGCCCGCGGCGAGGCGTACCTGCTCAATTCGCTGAACCCGTTTCGGCTGGAGGGGCAGAAGACGATCGGCTTCGAGATATTAGAGGAGTTCTACGCCGACTACGGGACGTTCCCGGACCGCATCGTCCTGCCCGTCGGCAACGCGGGCAACACCTCGGCGCTGTACAAGGGGTTCCGCGAGCTCGTCCAGTCGGGCGCGCTCGACCCCGACGAGGTCCCCAAGCTCACCGGCGTCCAGGCGGAGGGCGCCGCGCCGATGGTCGAGGCGGTCGAGGAGGGGAACGACGAGATCCGCCGCTGGGAGGAGGTCGAGACGCGGGCGACCGCGATCCGCATCGGCAACCCCGTCAACGCGCCGAAGGCGCTCCCCGGCATCCGGAACACCGGCGGCACCGCCGTTGCCGTGAGCGACCCGGAGATCACCGCCGCGCAGCGCCACCTCGCCAGCGAGGGCGTCGGCGTCGAGCCCGCCTCCGCCGCGAGCCTCGCGGGCCTCAAGAAGCTTCGGCGCGAGGGCGTCGTCGACGACGACGAGCGCGTGGTCTGCCTGACGACCGGCCACCTCCTCAAGGACCCCGACGCCGCCTACGAGGCCGGCGGCGACCCCGAGCCGGTCCCGAACGACGCCGACGCCGTCGTCGACCACCTCCACGACTGATCGCCCGACGGGGCCGGTCGGTGCGGCCGCCCACCTCCCGCTCTCGACCCGCGCCCTCGACACCCCAGAGCCGTTGGCGCTATCACCGATTGCCGAACACGTCGCCCCGACAGTTTGTATTAAGTAGTAAACACTTGAACGACAGACAAGTTGATAGACGTCCCGACGACCGCACCGCTCGCCGCGCTCGCCGCCGTCGTTGCGGTCTGTGCGACGGCGGTCGCGTTCGACTCCCGCGACGAGTCGGGCGGTCGCGCCGCGGTCGCGTTCATGGCCGCGATCGCCTGGTGGTCCGCGGGGCTGTTCGGCGAGGCCGTCGCGACGACTGAGGCCGGGAAGCTGTTCTGGCTCAACGTCCAGTACCCCGCGACCGCGGTCGTCCCGGTCGCGGCGGTCGCGTTCGTCGCGTCCTACCTCGGCTACGACGCGTGGCTCTCCCGGCGCCGCCTGCTCGCGCTGCTCGCCCCGCTCGCCGCGTTGACCCTGCTGAGCTGGACGAACGATGTCCACGGGCTGGTCCGGACCGGGACCGACCTCGTCGCGGTCGGCTCGGGGACGGTGCTCGTCCGGGAGTTCGGCCCGGTGTGGTGGGTCGGCTGGCTCTACTCGCAGGTCCTGCTCGTCGGGACGTTCGCGACGCTCGCGTACGGCGTGTACGACTCGGCGCCCGCGTTCCGCGCGTCCGCGGGGCTGCTGCTCGTCGGCTCTGCCGCGCCGTGGGGCGCGCAGTTCGTCGTGCTCGGGGGCGGCCCGGCGTTCCGGCCCGAACTCCTGTTCGTGCTCACGGGCGTCGCATTCACGATCGCGGTCCGGCGGGGGCGGACGCTGGGCGTGACGCCGGTCGCCCGGCAGGTGACCCTGGAGGCGGTCCCCGACCCGATCGTCGTCGTCGACCGAAGCGGGCGGATCGCGGACGCGAACCCGGCGGCCCGCGCGTGGCTCGGCGAGGGCGTCGCGGTCGGCGTCCCGATCGCGGACGCGCTCGCCGACGCCCCGGAGGTCCGCGCCGCGTACCGCCGCGGCGAGGCCCCTGACGAACCGCTCCGCGTCGAGGTCGCCGGCGAGCCGCGGTTCGTCTCGCTCTCTGCCGTTTCGCTTCCGACGCTCGGCAGCCGCTCGCAGGGGACGGTGTTGCTGTTTCGCGACGTGACCGACTCGGAGCGCAACCGGCGGGACCTCGAAGTGGCGAACGACCGGCTCCAGACGCTGACGCACGCGCTGGCGCACGACATTAAGAACCCGTTGACGGTCGCGGACGGGTTCACGGACCTCGCGACCGCGGGCGACGAGGCGGCGGCCGAGCGGGTCGAGAGCGCTCACGACCGGATCTTCGAGATCGTCGACGAGACGCTCGCGGCCGTCGACCACCCGGACCCAGACGCCGGTGCCGAGTCGTTCTCGTTCGCGGCCGCGGCCGAGGCGGCTTGGCGGACCGCCGAGACGGCGGGAGCGACGCTGACGGTGGCGGGCGACGAGTCGTACGCCGCGGACAGGACTGCGGTGCGGAGCGTCTTGGAGAACCTCTTCCGGAACGCGGCTGTCCACGCCGGGTCCGACGCGACCGTCGCCGCCGTCGCGCTCGACGGCGGGTTCGCGGTCATCGACGACGGCCCCGGCGTCCCGCCGGCGGAGCGCGACCGCGTGTTCGACCGGGGCTACACGACCGCGGACGAGGGGACCGGGATCGGCCTCGCGTCGGTCGCGGCGCTCGCCGAGTCGCACGGCTGGACGGTCGGCGTCGGTGCGGGTCGCGGGGCCGCAGAAGGGGACGCCTGCCTGTCGGACACGACGGTCGGCGACGGCGCGGCGTTCGTCGTCGCCTTCGGGGATCGACCGATCGAAGCCGTCGCGTCGCCCGTCGTCGCCGACGCGGACGCGCTCGTCGCGGTCTCGGAGTCGCCCGCGGCGGAGTCGTAGCCCGTCCGGGGACGGTCCGATCTCTTCTCCGGGGCTGCGAAGTACTCGCCGCCTACTCGGCGAGTCCCGCGTTACTCGTCCGCACGCCCGTCGGCGCCGTCCAGGGTGATCTCGGTGATCTCGACGACGCGGTCGTCCGCGAGCAGCTCCTCGGTCGCGGCGTCGGGGACGGCCGAGTCGAGGTTGTAGACGGTGAGCGCCTCCCCGCCCTGCGTCTCGCGGCCGTTGAACATCCCGGCGATGTTGACGTCGTGGTCGCCGAGGACGGTCCCGATGAGCCCGATGACGCCGGGCTCGTCGGTGTTTCGCGCGACGAGCATGTGGCCGTACGGGACCGCGTCGACCCGGAACCCGTCGATCCGGACGATGCGGGCGTCCTCGCCGGCGAACAGCGTTCCCTCGACCGCGATCTCGTCGTCGCCGTTGTGGACGGTGACGCGCACGAGGCTCTGGAAGTCGTCGGTCTGCCGGGTCTTCGACTCGGTCACCTCGATGCCGCGCTCCTCGGCGAGCCGCGGCGCGTTCACCGCGTTCACCTGCCACTCCAGCGGCTCGAAGACGCCCTTCAGGGCGCTCGCGGTGACGAGGTCGACGTCCTCCGCGGCGATGTCGCCCTCGTAGGTCGCCTCGACCCCGGTGATCCGACCGTCGAGCAGCTGGGCGGCGACCTTCCCGGCGGTCTCGGCCACGTCGATGTACGGCTCGATTCGCGGGAACGCGCTCTCGTCGACCGAGGGCGCGTTGAGCGCGGTGAGGACCGGCTCGTCGTCGAACGCCGCGAGGACGGCCTCGGCGGTGTCGACCGCGACGTTCTCCTGGGCCGCCTCCGTCGACGCGCCGAGGTGCGGGGTCAAGACGATCTCCTCGACGTCGAGCAGCGGCGAGTCCTCGGGGAGCGGCTCCTCGGCGAAGGAGTCGAGCGCGGCGCCGGCGAGGACGCCGTCCTCGACCGCCTCAGCGAGCGCATCCTCGTCGACGATGCCGCCGCGGGCGCAGTTGATGAGGTAGCCGCCCTCCAGCTGGGCCAGCTCGGCCTCGCCGATCATCCCCTCGGTCTCGGGGAGAAGCGGGGTGTGGATCGTCGCGAAGTCGCCCGCGGCGAGCGCGTCGTGGAGGTCCTCGACGAGCTCCGCCCCCATCCGGTCGGCGCGCTCCTCAGAGATGTACGGGTCGTAGACGACGAGGTCCATCCCGAGCGAGTCGAGGCGCTTGGCGACTTCCTGCCCGACGCGGCCGAGGCCGACGATGGTGAGCGTCTTGTTGTTCACCTCGGTACCGAGGAACTCGCCTTTCGCCCACTCGCCGCCGATCAGGCGACCGTGCGCCTGCGGGATCGAGCGCGCGACGGCGAACGTCATCGCGACGGTGTGCTCGGCGGCGGCGCGGACGTTCCCCTCGGGGGCGTTTGCGACGATGACCCCGTGGTCGGTCGCGGCCTCGATGTCGATGTTATCGACGCCGATGCCCGCCCGGCCGACGATGACGAGCTCGCTCGCGGCCTCGAAGACCGCCTCGTTCACGTCGGTTCCGGACCGCACGATCAGCGCGTTGGCGTCGGCGACGACGTCGAGCAGCGCCTCCCCCTCCGCCTCGTAGTCGGTGACGACCTCGTGGCCGGCGTCTCGGAGTCGGTCCAACCCCGCGTCCGCGATGGGGTCGGTCACGAGTACCTTCATGTCGAAACGCACCCGCGGCGCGGGGTTAACGCTTTCCTCATCGCGCCGTTTTGCCGCCCGAACGGATCCGCGCTCGTGGGTATCGACCCCTCTGTTTCGACTGGAGAATGCGCGTTCGTGGGTATGTTCGCCGCCGGTACTCCCTTTTATATTGGGCCGCACGTTCCGCGCATGAACCTCACGATCGCGTTCGTCGGCGTCGGCGCCATCCTTGCGCTGACCGCGGTGAGCGCCTTCTTCTCCAGCTCGGAACTCGCGGTGTTCTCCGTCCCCGCCCACCGGATCGACTCGCTCGTCGCGACCGACGCTCCCGGCGCCCGGGCGCTGTCGGCGCTGCGCGACGACTCCCACCGGTTCCTCGTCACGGCCTTGGTGAGCAATAACGTCGCCAACATCGCCGCCGCGTCGGTCGCGACCGCGGTGTTCGTCCGGTTCGGCTTCTCCGGCGGCCAGGCGGCCACGGGGTCGACGCTCGTCACCTCGGTGTTCGTCATCGTCTTCGGCGAGATCGCGCCGAAGTCGTACGCCGTCGCCAACGCGGAGCGACACGCGCTCCGGGTCTCCCGGATCGTCGTCGCGGTCCAGCGCGTGCTCCGTCCCGTCCTGTACGTGTTCGAGGCGGCCTCCGGCGTCGTCAACCGCTTCACCGGCGGCGAGTCCGCCATCGAGTCGTACCTCACCCGGGAGGAGATCGCGACGCTCGTGCGCTCCGGCGAGGTCGCGGGCGCGCTCGACCCTGACGAGGGCGCGATGATCCGGGGCGTCCTCGATCTGGAGACCACCACCGTCGCCGCGGTGATGGTCCCCCGGACCGACGTGGTCGCGCTCCCCGACACGGCGACCCCGGCGGACGCGCTCTTGCGGGCCGCGAGCGAGGGAGTCACCCGGATGCCGGTGTACGGCGAGAACCGCGACGACGTGGTCGGGGTCGTCGACGTCCGCGACGCGATCCGCGCCGACGAGAGCGGTGCCGACCTCGCGAGCGCGCTCAGCGAGCCGGCGTTCGTCCCCGAGACGAAGCCGCTCGACGAGCTGTTCACGGAGATGCGCGCGAGCGAGACGCGAATGGTGATCGTCGTTGACGAGCACGGCGCGGTCGTGGGAATCGCGACGTTGGAGGACCTCTTCGAGGAGGTCGTCGGCGAGCTGGTCGGCCGCTGGGAGACGGACGCGGTCGACGTGGTCGCGCCCGACGCCGCCGTGGTCCGCGGCTGGACGACGGTCGGCCACCTCAACGAGGCGCTCGGCCTCTCGCTGCCCGCGGACGCAGGCGTCGAGACCGTCGCGGGGCTCGTCACCCGTCAGCTCGGGCGGCTCCCGAAGGAAGGTGACCGCGTCGCGGTCGGCGAGGTCACGCTCGCCGTCACCGGCGCGACCGCGACCCGGGTCACGCGCGTCCGGGTCGAACACGCCGACGAGAACGGGTTCGCGGTCGACGCGTCTGTCGGTCCCGACGGCGGTGACGCCGGCTCGCTCGGGCCCGAGTGACCGCCGCTCCTCCGACGCCGCGGTCTCCACACACATTACCCAACATACATGTGCTTCCGACGGTTCCCGAGAGACACGTCTCTGATCATGGTGAGCCGTTGGGCGTGTGGCCGGTGCGGGTTCGTCGCGTGGACGCGGGACCGCTCGGAGATGGTCGACGTGACCGGGTCCCACCTGCTCGCACACGACTCCGACGCGCTCTCTACGTCTGACTTCCGTGTAAGTTGGGACTGCCCGTACTGCGCCACGGCCAAGACCACCTACGACAGCGGCGGCGCCGTTGCCGAGTTCAAAAGGCACCTGTACGAACACGTCGCCGACCGGGTCGCCGACGGAACACACGTGGCCGAGCGGGTCAACTGGGACGGGGTCGTCCGCGTCGACGCGTCGGCCGCCGGCGACGAGGCCGACGCGCTCCGGACCCACTTCCACGCCGCCGCGGGGCTCGTGGTGGCCGTGACCCCCTCCCCGGAGCGGCTGGTCCGCGCGCTCGACGAGGCCCTCGACGCGTGGCCACGGCGGGCGGTGATCGTCAGCACCGGGGAGTACGACTTCGAGGCGACGCCCGATGTGGACTTCCAGGGCCGGAACGTCGAGATCGTCGAACTCGACCCGCGGCTCTCCCCGGCCGAGGTCGGCGAGACGGTCTCGCGGATCCTCGACGACAACCACGAACCCGGCGAGCGCGTCTCGCTGGAGGTGAGCGTCTTCCACCAGATCGTCGCCGCCTTCGACGTCGAACGGTCGGTGGCCTTCGTCCGTATGCTCGCCGCGCGCCTTGCCGACGCGGGCGGCGTCTTACAGCTGTACGTCGACGCGGACGCGGACCGTAACGTCGCCACCGTTCTGAACCTCCTCGACGAGACGATCGACCTGACGGTCGCGGTCGACGACGGGCAGTTCGTTCGGCGGCCGTGACTGCGGGAACTTGTCTCCCGTTCCCCGTCCTCGCTCACCCGTCGTAATCGCCCTTCACTCGGCGTCGCTGGGTCCAGTCACTCGGCGTCGCTGCGCTCTCACTCGTTGTAGCTCTCCGTGTAGTCCGCGGGCCAGCGGACGTAGACGTACTCCACGTCGCGGTCCGCGGCCGCCTCGACGACGGCCCGCTTGAACCGCCGCAACACCGCCCTGGCGCGCTCCCGCGCGGCGTCGGAGGCGGCCTCGTCGCCGGCGAGCGCGCGGAGGTTCCGCTTGATGTCGACCCCGAGGGCGGAGTCGGTCTCGTCGTCCGGCAGACCGTCCCCAGTCCCGCTCGTCGAGGCGATCCGGGGCAGGTACGCGGCGGCGAGATCGGCGACCAGCCGGTCGCGGTGGTCGAGCGCGTCGATCAGCCACTCGACCGCGGTCGAACGGTCCGCCGCGGTCGGGTCCGCGGATTCGAGGAGTTCGCAGTACAGCCACGCCGCGTACCGCTTGGTCTCGGTGTCGACGCGCTCCTCCGATCCCGCGGTCGCGTCGGCGGGCGCTGCCCTCCGGTCGGCTCCGGTTCGCTCCGCGGCGACTGCCCGGAACACCGCGAGCAGTCCGTCGGCCTCGAAGGGTCGCTCCGCGAGGAGCCGGTCGCGGACATCGCCCGCCGGGACGGCGTCCGCCTCGGCGATCACCGCGGCGACGGACCGCGCGGCTGCCCGGCGAACCGATGCCGAGGGGTCCCGCAGCGAGCCGAGCAACACGCCGGTCGCGTCCCGGCGACCGAGCGCTCCGAGCCGACGCACGACGGCGAGCCTGAGTCCCTCGTTGCCGCGCCGTGCCGCGCGCGCGAGCAGTTCGACCGCGTCGTCGCTCTCCATCGTGACAAGCGCGTCGACCGCGGCCCCGCGCACCAGGTCGTTCCGCGCGTTCACGAGCGGGCGAACCGCCTCGACCGCCTCCCCGCCCACCCGCGCGTACCCCCTGACGGCCCGAGCGCGGACCCGCGCGTCGCCGTCATCGAACGCCTCGCGGAGCCGGGGGGCGGCGCCCTCGTCGCCGACGGTCGACAGTCCGGTCGCCCCCAGCATCCGATACGCGGCCCGGTCGTGTCTCAGCCACCGCGAGAACGTCTCGGCAGCCCCGCTCGTCTTCCCGCTTCCGTCCTCGGCGCCGCCGCCTCGCCGGTCGGCAACCCGCCGCCCCAGTCGGTCGAGGTGGTCGTCGCCGTGGAAGTACAGCGACTCGATCGCCGCCGCGCGGACGGTCTCGTCGGGGTCGTCGAGCGCCGCCTCGAACAACCCATCCACGATCCGGCTCGCGGCGGCGCTCATCGAACTGGACGGGCTGCCGAGCGCCTCCGCCGCCTCGCGTCGCGTCGACGCGTCGAACCGCCGATCGAGCCGCGCCAACGCCGGGGGATCGTCGTCGGTCGGCCGCCCGCCGCGCCCGGTGCCGCCGCTCTCCGCCGATCCATCGGCCCCGTCCGGTCGCGGCCTGTCGTCCATCTGTGAACACCTCACCGATCCGGTAGATTAAACGTATGGCCGCGGCTATCACCGATGAGAATCCGACGCGACCGGCGCGCGGTGCCGCGTTATTCGAGTCCGAACCCCCGGACGACACCGTACTCTGGCCCGGACGCGGTAAGCGCCGACTCCACCAGCCGAATCTCGTCGACCGAGAACGTCCCGACTTCCGGATCTCCCGCGTCGAGCGCGTCTCGGACCGCCTCTGCCCCGGTCGCGCTCTCCACGCGGGCCAGCGTCACGTGCGGCGTGAACGCGTGGGCTTTGGGGTCGACGCCGAGCGCGGTCGTCTCCGCTTCGAGCGCCTCGTAGAGCGCGGCGAGGTCGTCGCCGCCGCGGCCGACGCCCGCCCAGACGACCGAGACGTACTCGCGGTTCGGAAAGACGCCGAGGCCGCGGATCTCGGCCTCGAAGGGGGAGACTGCGGCGCGGTCGACGGCGCGCTCGCCGGCGGCGGCCACGTCGTCGAGGGCGGGGTCGCCCTCGTCGTCCTCCGTGCCGATGTCGCCGAGGAACTTCAGCGTCACGTGCGCCTGTTCGGGGTCGACCGGGTTGACGCCCGACGCGTCCGCGAATGGGGCCTGTGCCTCCGCGACGGCGGGCGCGAGCGAGTCCGGGAGGTCGACGGCGAAGAACGCTCGCATCTCGGTCGCCGGATCGGCCGAGCGACGGATACCGCTTGTGGTGGTCGAACCAGCGCCCTACATAAATACCACCGTATCAGTCCGGCACAATTCCCAGTAGTGACCCTCCCATACTCGCATGTGATGGCCACCACCGACTCCGCGCGACCGGACCCGCCCTCGGAGCGTCGGGCGCCGGCGCGCGAGATGTCGAGCGTCGCCCGCTCGGCGGACGGTCGCCGGATCGCCTACGCGACGTACGGGCCTCCCGACGGCGACCCGGTCGTCTTCTTCCACGGGACGCCCGGGTCCCGCCGGCTGGGCGCGCTCCTCGAACCGGCGGCGCGAGCGAACGACGTCCGCGTGATCGCGCCCGACAGACCCGGCTACGGACGCTCGCCCCCCCAGTCGGGTCGGACCGTCGGCGACGCCGCCGCGTCCGTGCGGCCCGTCCTGAACGACCTCGGAGTCGAGCGCGCGGCCCTCGTCGCGTTCTCCGGCGGCGCGCCCTACGCCCTCGCGACGGCCGCGTCGCTCGGCGACCGGGTCACCGGCGTCGACCTCGTCGCCGGCGCGACGCCGCCGTCGTTCGGCGACGACACGCCCGCGGTCCAGCGCCTCCTGTCCGGCCTCGCGGCCGCGACGCCGTCGGTCCTCGGGGCACTGCTCCGCGGTCAGGCGTGGGTCGCGTCGCGCGCGGACCCGTCGTTCGTGGTGGCCCAGTACGCCGAGGACGCCGACGCCGTCCCCGAGGACGCCGCGACCGTGGTGAAGGAGGACTTCCTCGCGGCGTTCGAGCGCCACCGGAACGGCGCGGTCACCGAGTTCCGCGACGCCGGCAGCGACTGGGGGATCGACCTCGACGCGGTCGACGCCCCGGTGCGCCTGTGGCACGGGACCGACGACGCGAACGTCCCCGTCGCCGGGGCGGAACGACTGGCCGAGGCGCTTCCGACCGCCGAACTCCGCGTCCTCGACGGCGCGGACCACCTCGGGACGCTCCTCCGGGCCGCCCCCGAGGCGCTGTCGCGTTCCCGCTGATCGCTGGCTCTCCCCCCGAGTTCGCCCCTGAAACGCCGTTTCGTCCCCACTGATCAATCCGGCCCTGCCCGAGTCCGTCCCCGAGACGCCGTTGCGTCCCCGCTGACCGGTTCGGCCCTCCTCTCCGACCTCGTCCCGGGCCCCTCCCGCGGGCGGTCCCGAACCACGCGGATTGATGTACGGCACGCTCGAACGTCGAGCGACGGCGTCATGAAACGGATCAGGTTCTCGGCCGCCTACCCCGAGCGGCTCCGCCACCCCCTCCACGAGGCGATCGCCGGCGACTCGCCGATCCGTCGCGCGGAGCTGCTGATGTGGAGCCCGACGGCGGACGCGACGACGCTGCTCTGGTTCGACGGCGACCGCGACGCGACGGCGTCTGCCCTCGACGCGCTCGACTCGCTGGTCGCGAGCAGCCTCGTGAGCGACGCCGACGGGACCTACGCGTTCCTTCGGCAGGACGCCTACGAGTTCCCGGCGGCGCTCCTCGACACCGTCGCGGCGTCGCGGGTGATATTCCTCCCGCCGGTCGTCTTCCGCGAGTCGGGCGACGTCCGGTTCGAGGCAGTGGGCGCGACGGCGGCGCTCAGCGAGTTCCACGACGACCTCGGGACCCTCGCCGACCTCACTATCGAGTGGGTCCACGAGTTCGAGCGCCGACGGGAACCGTCGCGGCTGACCGACCGACAGCGCGCGGCGCTGGAGACGGCGGTCTCGACGGGGTACTACGAGGTTCCGCGCGAGGGGACCGTCGCGGACGTGGCGGCCGCGCTCGGCTGCGCGACGAGCACGGCCGGCGAACTGCTCCGGAAGGCCGAGGCGGCGGTCGTCGAGCGCGCCGTCGAATCGGCGTGACGGCCGCCGCCGTCCCGGACGCCGACCCGCCGTCGGTTCACAGCCGCTCGCGGAGCGTGTCGGCGGTCGCGTCGCCCACGCCGTCGACGTCGGTGAGGTCGTCCCGGGAGGCGTCGCGGACGTTCTCGACCGAGCCGAACCGCCGGAGGAGGCAGCGGCGCGTCTCGGGGCCGACCCCCGGCACGTCGTCGAGGACCGTCCTGACCTCGTCGCGGACGGTCTGGTGGTAGGAGACGGCGAACCGGTGCGCCTCGTCGCGCACGCGCTGGAGCAGGTGGAGCTCGGGGGCGTCGTCGTCCCAGCGCCGGGTCCCGGTCGGAGTGACGACCAGCTCCTCCGCCTTCGCGAGGGCGACGACGGGCACGTCCCACCCGGTCTCCGCGAGCGCGTCGCGGGCGGCCCCGAGCTGCCCCTCGCCGCCGTCGATGAGGAGGAGGTCGGGGTCCGGGCGGTCGTCCTCGCCGGCGAGCGCGCGCTCAGCGCGCCACCGGACCAGCTCGCGCATGTTCGCGTAGTCGTCGTTGCGTTCGGTGAGCTTCTTCCGGCGGTAATCGGCCGTCTCCGCGCTCCCGTCGACGAAGCACACGTCGGAGCCGACCACGGCGGTGCCCTGCGCGTGGCTCACGTCGAACCCCTCGACGCGCTCGGGGCGGGCGATCCCGAGCCGGTCGCCGAGCGCGCCCACGGGGTCGTCGCGGCCGCCGCGCTTCCGGGCGTTCTTCAGCGCGAGTTCGACGAGCTTCGCCTCGCGGCCGGCGCCCGGGACCCGGACCGCGACCCCCTCGCGCTCCAGCCAGTCGACAACGTCCCGGTCGGCGGGTCGTTCGGCGAGGAGGACCGCGTCCGGGAACTCCCGCTCGGCGTAGTACTGCGCGAGGAACGCGCTGAGCACGGCGGCGGGGGTGTTGGCGTCGGGGTCCGCCGGGGTCGCGTCGCCGCCGGAGGCCCCCGATTCGGCCGCGTCCGCCACCGCCGCCGCGTCCAGCTGGTGGCGGCTCCGGTCGACCAGTTGCCCGCGCTCGCTGTGGAGCCGGGCCACCCGAGCCGTGTCGCCCTCGACCGCGGCCGCCAGCACGTCGACGGTGCGGTCGTCGTTCCGGTCGCTGACGGCCTCGCCCCCCTCGCCGTGGAACGCCTCGACCGCTTCGAGGCGGTCGCGGAGATTCGCCGCGCGCTCGAACTCGTTCGCCTCGGCCGCGGCCTCCATGCGGCGTCGGAGGGGGTCGGCGAGGACGCCCGTCTCGCCCTCGAAGAAGCGCCGCGCGGCGGCCACGTCCTCGGTGTACGCCTCCGGCGATATCTCGCCGGTACACGGCGCCGAACAGATGCCCATCTCGTAGTCGAGGCAGGGGCGGTCGCGCCCCTCGTACTTGTGGTCCGAACAGCCGCGCAGCCGGTACTCGTCGCGGACCGCCTTCACCACGGTCTCGACGCGGCCCACGTCTGTGAACGGGCCGTACGCGACCGCGCCCGCCTCGGGGTCGCGGGTCACCTCGATCCGGGGCACCTCGTGGTCCGAGAAGGCGACCAACGGGTACGACTTGTCGTCCTTCAGCCGGACGTTGTACCGCGGGCGCAGCCGCTTGATGAGGTTCGCCTCGAGCAGCAGCGCCTGCGTCTCCGTGTCGGTGACCGCGAACTCGACCCGGTCGGCGCGCTCGACCATCCCTCGGATCCGGCCCGAGCGCGGGTCCGCGTACGACCGCACCCGGTCGCGGAGGTCGAGCGCCTTCCCGACGTACAGCGTCGTCTCCCCCGCCCGGAACTGGTAGACGCCCGGCTCCGTCGGGAGGTCTCGGGCCCGCTCGCGCACCGCGCCGGCGTCCATCGGTCTCGGATCGCCGTAGCCGCCCGACGCCATTGAACGCTGCGGGGACGAGCCGAAGCGAGGTCACGGTCCGTTCATGTCACTTCGCGAACTGGGTAGTTATCAAACCTGAGTCACGGGGAGAACCGTTTATGCCGATGCTTGGGGGAGAGGGAAACAGATATGACGGGAGTTCGAGGGCTGTTACGGCGCGTGCTCGGGCGGGGAGGTGACTCCCGGTCGGTCCCCGACGGGGGCGTCGTCGTCGGGGAGCCCGCGGGGACGGACGACGCGACGGTCCCAGCCGGCGAGTCCGGTGGCCCGAGCGACGAGGAGTACAGCGTCACCGAGGCGGACGGCGTGGACCGGACCAAGACCTTAGGGGGTGCCGGCTTCGCCGAGGTGTTCAACGCCACGGGCGTCCCGACGTTCATCCTCGACACCGAGGGGAACGTCGCCGAGTGGAACGAGTCGCTCGCGGCGCTCACCGGCGTCGACCGCGCGGACGCCCTCGGCCACGACTACGCCTCGGAGCTATTCTACCCCGACGGTCGGCGCGCCGACACACTCGCGGACAAGGTGCTCGACGCGCCCGAGGACGCGGACGAGGTGTACGATGTCGAGCGGTCCGGCTCGGCACGGATCCGCTACCGCGACACGAGCACGATGGTCGACCGCCACGGCGAGGAGAAGCACATCGAGTTCACCGCGACCCCGATGTACGACGGCGACGAGTTGGTCGGCGTGACTGAGGTCGTCATCGACCGCACCGAGAACGTCAACGAGCGCGAGGCGACGGCGGAGCTGGTCGCCGAGATCCGCCAGACCGCCGAGGAGATCGGGGAGGGAAACCTAGAGGCCCGCGCCGTCTGCCGCGAGGAGTGCGAAATTCTCAACGAAGAGCTGTTGAGCGTCATCGGCGTCGTAAACCGGATGGCGGAGAACCTCCAGACCCTCTCCGAGAGCGTCCACGAGAAGGCGCGCGACCTCGACGGCACCGTCGAGGAGGCGAGCGCCGCGGCAGCCGACATCGCCGAGAACGTCGACGAGCAGAACGAGCTCTTAGAGGAGAGCGTCTCGGAGATGCAGTCGTTCTCCGCGGGGATGGAGGAGGTCGCGGCGACGGCTGACCAGGTCGACTCCGCCGCGGTCGCGGCCGCCGACGCCGCCGACGAGGGGTTAGACGCCAGCGAGGACGCCCGCGAGGCGACCGAGGACGTGGTGGAGATCGGCGACGAACTCGTCGAGAGCGTCGGCGCGCTCTCCGAGCGCATGGACGACATCGAGGAGGTCATCGAGGTCATCTCCGACGTGGCCGAGCAGACGAACCTGCTCGCCCTGAACGCCAACATCGAGGCCGCCCGCGCCGGCGAGGGCGGCGACGGCTTCGCGGTCGTCGCCGAGGAGGTGAAGAAGCTCGCCGACGAGACCCGCGGCTACACCGAGGAGATCACGGAGAGCCTCGACAAGCTCCAGGCGCAGTCCGCGGAGACCACGACCGCGGTCGAGCGCTCGCACGACCGGATCGAGGACGCGGGCACCGAGATCGAGACGGTCCTCGACTCGCTCGAAGAGATCGCTGACGCGGTCGACGAGGCGGCCGCGGGCGTCGCGGAGGTCGCGCGCACCACCGACGACCAGGCGGCGACCGTCGAGGAGCTCACCTCGTCGCTGGAGGCGGTCCGCGAGCGCTCCGACCGCACCGAGGAGGCGACCGAACGCATCGTCGACGCCACCGACGATCAAGAGGCGGCCGTCGACGAGCTGATCGCCCGCGTCGAACAGCTCGACGCCAGATAACTCCCCTACCGCCCCCAGTCCCGTCCGCTTTCGCTCCCCCGTTCTCTCGGCACCGCCGAACGTTTAACCCCGCTCAGCCCCCACAAAACGTATGTCCGTTACGCCGCCCGGGCCGCTCGGCGACCCCCTGTTCGGGAACGGTCGCCAGTTCGCTGACGACCCCTTCGGTTTCCTCCGCGCCTGCGCCGACAGCTACGGTGACGTGGTGCGGCTCGACCTCGGTCCCAGAGAGACGTACCTGCTCACGAACCCCGCCGACGTCGAGCGCGTGCTCGTCGCCGACGCCGAACGCTACCGGAAGCCCCAGTTCGGCGACGACGCGATGGACACGCTGCTCGGCGACGGTCTCCTCATGAGCGACGGCGACACGTGGCAGCGCCAGCGCACGCTCGCGAACCCCTCGTTCCACAACCGCCGGATCGGCGCGCTCGACGGGACGATGGTCGACCACACGGAGTCGCAGCTCGCGGACTGGGCCGACGGCGAGGTCGTCGACATCCAGCTCGAGGTCGCCCGCCTCACCGTGAAGATCATCGTCTCGGCGATGTTCGGCGCCGACATCACCGACGAGGAGGTGAAGACGGTCCAAGAGAACTTGGAGCCGCTCGGCGCGCGGTTCGAGCCCGACCCGCGGCGGTTCCTGATCCCGAACTGGGTGCCGACCCGCGAGAACCGCGAGTTCGACGCCGCGATCGACACCCTCGAATCCGTCATCGACGGGATCGTCGACCGCCGCCGGGGCACGGAGCGCGACCCGAGCGTCGACCCCGCCGGCGCGGAGGGCGTCGCGGTGCCCGGCCCGGCCGGGGACGGCGACGGCGACCTGCCGATGGACCTGCTCTCGGTCCTCCTGCGCGCCCGCGACCGCGGCGAGCAGACCGACGAGAACCTCCGCGACGAGCTGGTGACGATGCTGCTCGCCGGCCACGACACGACCGCGCTCGCGCTGACGTACACGTTCTACCTGCTCTCGAATCACCCTGAGGCTCGTCGCGAGGTCGAGCGCGAGGCCGAGACGGCGACCGCCGACGGCCCGCCGACCGCGGCCGACGTCCGCGACATGGCGTACACCGAGCGCGTGCTCAACGAGTCGATGCGCCTCTACCCGCCCGTCTACACCCTGTTTCGCGAGCCGAAGCTCGACGTGAAACTGGGGGGGTACCGGATCCCGGAGGGGTCCGCGCTGATGGTGTCGCAGTGGGTGACCCACCGGTCCGAGCGGTGGTACGACGCCCCCGAGACGTTCGACCCCGACCGCTGGACGCCCAAGCGCCGGAGCGAGCGCCCCCGGTTCGCCTTCTTCCCCTTCGGCGGGGGCCCGCGCCACTGTATCGGGAAGGCGTTCTCGCTGCTGGAGGCGAAGATCATCCTCGCGGAGATCTGCTCGCAGTTCGAACTCGGCTACGAGGGACCGGACCTCTCCTTGCGCGGCTCGCTCACCATGCACCCGAGCCATCCGGTGCCGATGCGGATCCGCGAGCGGTAGATGTCCGCCCCCGCCGACGCGTACTGCGCCCGGTGCGGCGATCCGCTCTCGAGCGGTCTCGTTGCGACCGAACGCCGCGCCTGCTGTCTCAACGCCACCCCGATCGCGGGCGTCTGCCCGACCCACGGGCCGGTGGGGCCGCACCACGCGGTCGAGGAACCGGACGCGGTCGACGACGCGTAACCTCCGGTTCGCCCTACAGATCGACCGTCGCCGCGACCTCCCGGTACTCCGGGTCCCACGCGTCGAGCGCATGGACGCGCCACCGGACCGGGTCGAACTCGGTCTCGACGAGGTCGGCGACCGCGCCCGGTTCCGGGTCGCCGCCCCGCGCCAGCGTCACGTGCGGGACGTACGCGTCGCCCTCGATTCCCTCCACCGTCCCGAACGCCGCACAGAGCCTGCGGTGAAGCCGAACGAGCCCGTCGCTCTCGACCGTCAGATACACGATCGGCCGCGACCCCGACCGCGGCGCGTCGAAGACGTCGATCCCGGTCACGGCGACCTCGAACGGGTCGGCGGGCGCGAGCGGTCGACGAAGGCGTTCGCGCAGCCGGTCGAGGGCCTCCTGACGAGGCGGGACGGGTCGGTCCCCTCCACGTTCCTCGCACCCCTCGCCCTCTCCGCGTTCATCGCCTCCGTCGCGCTCTCCGCGTCGCACGTCCTCGACGCCGAAGCGCTTACAGACGAGGGTGTGACGCTCGCGGACGCGATCGAACCCCGTCAGTTTCGGGTGGAGATCGCCGGCGAGGCGGTCGATCGCGGGCGGGAGCGGGACGTTGAGGCTGAACACGTCGGCGTCCGCCTCAGATCCGATCGGTGAGGTGTAAGGCGATCACGACGACGAGCGCGATCCCGATCAGCGTCGGGAGGGCGTCGAGCAGCCAGAAGGCGACCTCGAGGACGGCCCCGACGATCTCCAGGAGAAGCCACACGACGACGAGCAGCAGCACGATCTTCAGGAGGTCGTCGGTGTCGATCTCGGCGCGGTTCATGGCCAGACGGGGGTGCGGCAGCGATAAAAAGACGGTGGTAAAACCGGGCGCTCGCTACGCGATCTTCTCGTACTGCTCGGAGAGCTTCTCGGCGGCCTCGTCGAGCAGTTCGGCCTCGTACTCGTCGAGGTCCCACTCGACGACCTCCTCGACGCCGTTCGCGCCGAGCTTCGCGGGGACGCCGAGCGCGGTGTCGTCGTAGCCGTACTCGCCGTCGAGCACGACCGAGCAGGGGAGCACCTCGCCGGTGTCGTTGAGGATGGCCTCGACGGTGTGGGCGACGCCGGTGGCGGGTCCCCACTGCGTCGCGCCCTTCCGGCTGATCACGTCCATCGCGGACTCCTGGAGGTCCGCGAGGATCTGCTCTTTCTCGTCGGCGTCGAACGACGGGTCGCGGCCGTCGACGCGCACCTTCGAGAAGACGGGCGCCTGCGCGTCGCCGTGTTCGCCGAGGATCGTCGCCTCGACGTTCTGGACGGGCGCGTCGAAGCGCTCGGAGAGGACGTAGCGGAAGCGCGCGGAGTCGAGCCGGCCGCCGAAGCCGACCACCTTGTGGCGGTCGCGGTCGCCCGCCTCGTAGAGGTGGCGGTTGAGCAGGTCGACCGGGTTCGAGGTGGTGACGGTGACGAAGTCGTCGTTGTGCTCGGCGATCGAGGACCCGATGTCCTCCATGATCGGCGCGTTGTCGCCGGCGAGGTCGATCCGGGTCTGCCCCTCCTTGCGCGGGATGCCCGCCGTGATGACGACCACGTCCGAGCCGGCGGTGTCCTCGTACTCGCCCTGCCGGACGGTCGTGTTCGAGTCGTACGCGACGCCGTGGTTCGCGTCGGCGGCCTGTCCGATCGTCGTCTCGCGCTGATCCGGAATGTCCACGAAGACGAGCTCGTCGACCACGTCGCGTAACGCGAGGTTGTAGCCGGCCGCGGCTCCGACGGTCCCCGCCGCACCGATAACGCTGACCTTTGTCATACCGTGTAGATTCGCGACCGGCCGGTGAGTAAACGTTTCGGAACCCCGCTAACGTTCGTGACCGTCATCGCGAAACCCCTAACTCCCGCGGCGTCGAAGCGTCGCCTCGTGCCGACGTTCCGCTACCCGTGCCCCGGCTGTCGGACGACGAACAGCCTTCACGACGCCGACTGTGAGTTCGAGGGCGTGAGCTGGCCGACCGTCGAGAAGGCGTACACCGACCTCCTGTCGGTGCTGTCCGCGGAGCCCGACGGCCTCCCGGAAGCGGCGCTGCGGGACGCGGTCCCGGCGGAGTGGGGCGGGCTCCACAAGGCCGCGCTCGGCGCGCTCCGCCGCGACCAGCGCGTCGTCGAGGACGGCGACCGGCTCCGCCTGCTCACCGCCGCGGAGTTCAAGGAACGCGTCTCGGAGCCGACTCGCGACCCGATGCGCACCGTCTACGAGCACGGCTCGGTCCCGGGCTGTCACGACAACGCGGTGTTCGCGATGGTGGCGTGGTACGAGATGGTCGGGCTCTCGTGGCCCGAGACCCGCGAGAACGTGATCGAGTGGCTCCGCGAGTCGGGCGCGTGGGACCGCGGCGGCTTCGAGGAGTCAACGCCCGGCGAGCTCGTCGACGCCAAGCGCCACGTGTACGACGAGGGGTACGGCTGGAAGGAGAAGGGACAGGCCGCGAAGCGCGTCATCGAGCGGCATCTGTAGCGCCGGTTCGTCCGGAGCGCGGACCGGACGGACCGCCGCCCCACGACAGCTTTACCCCCGCCGTCGCCGTCGTACCCGACGAATGGCCCTCGACCTCGTTCCCGCGTGGCCCGCCGTCGGCTCACTCGCGGGCGGGGCGGGGGCGCTCGCGCTCGCGTGGGCGATCCGCGAACACCGCGGCCGCCCCGGCGTCGACTGGTTCCTCGGCGTGTTCGCCGCGCAGGCGACGTGGTGTCTCTCCTACGGCGTCGGCCTGCTGGTCTCCGAACCGGCGATCCGAGCCGCGCTGGAGGCGACGATGTGGCTGGGCGTGATCTGGACAGGGATCGCCTTCCTCGGGTTCGCACTGGAGTACACGGGCCGGAGCGACGTGGTCCGGAGCCGCCTGTTCGCGGCGGTCGTCGGGTTCGGCGCACTCTCGTCCGCGCTCGTCGTCACGAACTCGCTCCACGGTGTCTTCTGGACCGACTTCGCGCGCGACCCCGCCTTCGGCGTCGAGACCGTCTCGTACGCGTTCGGGCCGTGGGCGTACCTGACGGTCGCCGCGGAGACGGTCCTCGTCGCCAGCGCCGTGTTCCTCCTCGTCGACACGCTGCTCAGCTACGGGCCGCTGTACCGCCGCGAGAGCGCCGCGGTCGCGCTGAGCTCGCTGCCGCCCGGGTTCGCGCTGGTCGCGTGGGCGCTGGCGCTCGGCCCGGTGCCCCAACTCCAACTCGCGCCGGTGATGTTCGTCCCGCACCTGCTCCTCGACGCGTACGCGTTCGACCGCGCGGAGATGTTCGACCGGAACCCGACCACCAGCCGCGCCGCGGAGCGCACCGCGATCGACGACCTCCGCGACCCCATCGTGGCGCTGGCGCTCGACCGCCGCATCGTCCGGATCAACCCCGCGGCCGAAACGGTGCTCGGCGTCGACGCCCAGACCGCCCGCGACCGCCCGCTCGCCGATTTCCTCGATCTCCCGGTCCGCATCGGCGACGCGGGCGAGGGCGAACCGGACGGCGGCGAGTCCGGCCCGGACGACGAAGCGGGCGGTTCCCGCGAGACGGTCGAGATCGACGCCGGCGACGGGGCCCGCAGCCGCACGTACGCGGTGTCAGTCTCCCGGCTCACCGACCCCAACGGCACCCACGTCGGGTACACTCTCGTCCTCTCGGACGTCACCGACCGCGAGCGCCGACGCCAGCAGCTGGAGGTGCTCAACCGCATCCTGCGACACAACCTCCGCAACGACGCGGGCGTCGTCCGCGGGTACGGCGAGATCCTCCGCGATCGCGTCGACGACTCGGAACTCGTTCAGATGGCCGACGCGGTCGAGCGTCGCGCGGGCGCGCTGGCCGCGCTCGGCGAGAAGGCCGGGACCGTCGAGCGGCTGCTCGAAGATCGGGACCCCGAGCCGACGGACGTGCGCGACCTCGTGACATCGGCCGTCGCGGACGCCCGTGGCCGCGACGACGCGGCGATCGAACTCGCGGTCGACGGCGAGCCGACGACCGCCGACGGCGGGGCGGCGACTTCCGTCGGCGAGCGGACGACCGGAGACGCCGACGCCGACGAGTGGGTCACGCGGGTCCGGCTCGACGCGCTCCGCGCGGTCGTCGAGAACACGGTGGAGAACGCGCTCGATCACCACGACGGTCAGGGAACAGAACGCGATGACGGCGGGGCGTGGGTACGGGTCGCGCTCCGTCGAGAGGAGCGCGGAGGCGACGGCGGCCACGAGGGCGAGGGCGACGCGCGGTTCGTGCTCACCGTCGCGGACGACGGGCCCGGGATCCCCGAGCACGAAGTCGAGGCGGTCGAGTCCGGGCGGGAGACCGCCCTCGAACACGGGTCGGGGCTGGGCCTGTGGGTCGTCGCGTGGGGCGCCGCCGCGGTCGGCGCCGACGTCGAGTACGCCGACCGGGAGCCGCGGGGGACGCGGGTGACGGTGTCGGTTCCGGTCGTAGACGGCTTATAAAGCGTGTGCCTCGCCGTACGCCTGTGCCTTCAGACGATCGTAGCGCTCTCGCGAGTCGAGTACCCACTTGTACTCGAATCCGGGCGGTGGGGTGCTTCAGTCGAGGAACGAGCGAGCCTCTTCGACCCCGAAGCGGATCGTTTCGCGGCCGTACGACGGTGAGAGGCCAATCTCCTCGAATGGATTTAAAAAGAACTCCTGACGGTCGTCTCGGTGTCGTATCCGTATTGCTGCTCTCGGTTCGCCCTACTCCTGAACATCGAGACACCCGTCACAGACGTACCACATCTTGGCGATCCGTGGCGTCAGCGATAGACTCTCTGGGAACCGCTTCTCGCCGGACCGGTACCACCGACGAAGTGACCGCATGAACGGGTGAGATCGCGATATGACGGTATACCTATCGTGATAGTTCTCAGCCCTCGCATTTGGACTGACCCCGATTCACGGTTACTATGTGCCAGCTCCGCTGCCGTCTTTTTTTTAATCGGACACCGGTGCTCAACACCCCCATCTCGTGGTCGAACCACTCCAAGGATTGCTTGTAACCATCGAGAGACGGAACAGGCCGTGAGCCCCGTCGTTCGTCTTTGGGACGGACTCCCCGTCACCCATGAAACAGCCGACGAGGATCTCGCGAAGGTACGTGGGTGTTTCGGGGTAGTAACAGCTTCCGCGTGCCCAGTGACTACCGACCCGCTTGAACGACTCTCCGCATCTTGGACACGCTTCCCTCGGTAATTTACTCGCTCTGAATCCTCGGTGCAAGCATATACGTTGCCTGTCCGAGCCCCTCGGCGAAGCCGTAGTGGAGCTTGACGGGGAACTCCTCGCCGAGCTCGACGGTGACCTCGGCGTCGGAGGGGATCGCCTTGTTCATGTCCTTGAGGTAGTCGAGGCTGAACAGCGAGTCAGCGGGGCCGGCGGTGAGCGCGATGAGGTCCTCGCGGTCGAGCTTGAGGTTCACGTCGTCGGTGTCGCCCTCGGCCTCGATGAAGAACGCCTCGTCGCCCTCGTCGACGCGGAGGCGGATGTGGTCGGAGACCATGTCGGCGGCCTTGATCCCGCGGTCGAGCTGGGCGCCCTCGACGACGATCTCGGAGGCGAGATCGAGGTCCGGGATGTCCGGCTCCTGGCGGATCGAGTCGGGGTCGATGAGCGCGAGGGTGTAGGATAGGCCGTCGATCTCGATGTGGAGCTTGCGGGTCTCCTCGTCGAGTTCGAGGTGGATCAGGTCGCCCGAGTTGGCCATGCCGGCGATGTCCTCCAGGCGGGCGAGGTTGACGCCGATGACGCCGCCGTCGGCGTCGTAGGACTCGAACGCGGCCGCCTCCAGCGTGAGGTCGACCATGCCGACGTTGGCGGGGTCGACGGCCCGGATGGAGAGCTCCTCCTCGTTCAGGCGGATCTTACACTCGTCGACCAACACGCTCACCGAATCGAGCGCGTCCTGAAACGTCGACGCGCCCACGATGGCCTTGAACATATACGTTCGGCTAGGGCGGTATCCCCTAAAAAGACACCCGATCGGGTCGGCACGGAAACGCTCAAACCGACCGGATGAGCCGGGCGACGACGACCCCGAGCGTCACCACGGCTCGCAGCGGGCGGAGCCGTTCGAGCCGGTATTCGAGGGTCTCCGCCTCGTCGGCGTCCCGGCCTCTCGCCTCCGCGTCCGCGCCGTCGTCCGCCGGCTCGCGCGTGAGGTCGCGGGGCTCCTCGCTACCGGGGCCGCGGGGCGCTCCGTCGCCGGGGTCGGGCGGCGGCTCGGCGGCTCGGATCGGCCCGTCCGTCGGGGCGCTGTCGGCCGGCTCCGCGAGCGGTGTCGGGTTCACGTCGGTCCGCTCGGGCGCTGGCAGTGGCTCGTCGACCGTGTGTGGCCTGCGCCGCGCCAGGCGGTACACGACGGTACGAGGGTAATTCATGAGTAGACGAGCCGAACGCAAGACGGAACTGAAACTCGTCCGCGCGGGATCGGGCTCCCGGACCGATCGCGCCGGTCGTCGCGCGCGGCCCTCAGACGAGCGGCTCGACGAGGTCGCGCCCCTCGGCGAGCAGGTCGTCGACGGCCTCGTCGGAGTCGGCCTCGGCGTACACCCGGAGCTTCGGCTCGGTGCCCGAGGGGCGGACGAGCAGCCACGAGCCGCTCTCTAAGAGGAGCTTGAACCCGTCGAGCGTGACGACCTTCGCTACGGGGGACCCGCCGACTGCCTCCGGGATGTGGTCCTCCAGCTCGTCGAGGACCGCTTCCTTCCGGTCGTCCGGGCAGTCGAGCGACACTTTTCCGGCCGCGATGTGGCCGTGCTCGTCGAGCAGGCGGTCGACGCGCGCGTCGAACGGCTCGGCGGCGTGGGTCGCGGCCGCGAGCAGCCCCATCAGCACGCCGTCCTTCTCCCGGACGTGACCGCGGAGGGTGAACCCGCCGGACTCCTCGCCGCCGAACAGCGCGTCGTGCTCACCCATCGCCTCGGCGACCCACTTGAAGCCGACCGGGGTCTCGTACACCGCCTCGCCGTGCGCCTCGGCGATGCGGTCGACGAGGAACGTCGTCGAGACGGTGCGGACCGCGGGCCCGGAGTCGGTCTCCAAGAGCCGGTCGTAGCAGGCGGCGTAGAAGAGGTTCGCGTCGAGGACGCCGCGCTCGGGCGTGACGACAGCGATCCGGTCGGCGTCGCCGTCGTTGGCGATCCCCAGATCCACGTCGCTCTCGGGGTCGGTGACGCGCTCGGCCAGTTCTCCGAGGTGTTCGGCCGACGGCTCGGGGGAGTCGCCGCCGAAGGTCACGTCGCGCTCGCAACGCAGGCGCTCCACCTCCGCGCCGGCCGACTCGAGGAGCGCGTCCGTGACGCCGCGCCCGCTCCCGTGCATCGCGTCGTACGCGACCGTGAGCCCGTCGAGGTCGACGCCGTCCCCGTCTCCGGCGACGCGGCCGACGACCTCGCGGGCCGCGTCGGCGTGTTCGCTCACGAGGTCGACCCGAGAGATGTCGCCGCGCTCGGCTTCGGGGAGCAGGTCGGGCTCGGCGAGCCGGTCGACGACATCCTCGGTCACGTCCGGCAGCGCCGGCGCGCCGTCGTGCGGGATGAACTTCACGCCGTTGTACTCGGGCGGGTTGTGCGAGGCGGTGATCATACACGCGCCGGCCAGTCCGCGGTCGACGATAGCGTGGGCGATCACCGGCGTCGGCGCGTCGCGCTCGGGGAGGATCACGTCGAAGCCGTTGCCCGCGAACACCTCCGCGAGGCTCTCGGCGAACCCCTCCGAGGTCTCGCGGGCGTCGTACCCCACCGCGACCGGTTCGTCGTGCCCCGCCGCGTCGAGGTGGTCGGCGATCGCCTGTCCCACGATCCGCACGCGCTCGTCGGTGAACGTGTCGAGTGTCGCGCGCCACCCGTCCGTGCCGAAGGCTATCTGGTCCATGTCGGCCACGTCGGCGGCGGGGACAATAATGCCCCGTGTCGGCCGCGAAGGTTGCGCGAGCGGATCGCCCGCGGCTATTGATAAATAAACCGCGGCGGCGCGTGCCTCCGAACGCCCGCAGGACGTGAGGAGCACGCGCGAGGGAGTCGGACCGGCGCGACTGCGCCGGTCCGACGAGGCTGGGGAGGCGTGAGGTGCTGTGCTGGGCAGAGGGGACTCACCGGGGCGCCGCGAGGCCGGGGCTTCGGAGGTGGCCGCCGCCGATCTGCTACCGGCTACTTACAATCGAGGGGCCGGAGTTATGACGGCGCGAATCGACCTTGCCAATTAGTTCCAAGGCACTAACGGTCGGAGTTTCGGGTCCGCTCCCCGTCGATCGCCTCCGTTTTTACTATCTGGTCTCGAACTCGAGGTATGACCCGAATCGTCGCCGTCTCCGGCAGCCGGAGCGCGGCCAGCACCACGCGGGCCGCCCTCCGCGTCGCGCTCGACGCCGCGGCCGACGCCGGCGCCGAGACGGACCTGATCGACCTGGCCGCGGTCGACCTCCCGCTGTACCACCCCGAAGAGGACGCCCAAGGCGACAGCGAGGCGCTGAAGCGCCGCGTCCGCGAGGCCGACGGCGTCCTCGCCGGCACGCCCGTCTACCGCGGATCCTACTCGTCGACGTTCAAGAACTTCCACGACTTCTGCGGCTCCGACGAGTACGCAGATACCGCCGTCGGCCTGCTCGCGACCGCCGGCGGCGGCTCCTACGGCGGGACGCTCGAACACCTCCGCTCGACGTTCCGGAACGTCCACGCGTGGACGGTCCCCCACGAGGTCGGGATCCGGGGCGCCTCCTCGAAGGTCGAGACAGGCGGACCGGGAGACGCGGACGCCCCGGACGACGGTCCGCGGATCACCGACGACGACCTCCGCCGGCGCACCGAGCGGCTCGGACGGGTCGTCGTCGAACACTCGGAGCGGCTGCGGGAGTGAGACCGGTCGCGGCCCCGCGGTCGCCGCGCTCGACGCGCCGCAGCCGGCAGGGATTTGCCCCGCGAGACCGATCGTCCGCCGATGAGCCGTATCCGCCCGGACGAGCTGGACGAGCGCCTCGGCACGGACGACGAGCCGTTCCTGCTGGACATCCGCCCCGAGTCGGACTACGGGAGCGGCGCGATCGACGGGAGCCGGAACGTGCCCGTGTACGACGACCTCCGGAGCGGCGACGACGCCGCGCTCCGCCGCCGGCTCGACGAGATTCCCGACGACAGCGAGGTCGTCACCGTCTGTAAGATGGGGATCGTCGCCAAGCGCGCGACCCGCGTCCTCGACGAGGCGGGCTACGAGGCGTCGACGCTCTCCGGCGGGATGAGCGGCTGGAACGGGTACGAGCGGGACTCGCTCGGGTACAAGCTCCGGTCGCTGTGGTGGCGGCTGCGCGGGTGAAGTCGATCGCGTCTGCGAGTTCGTCACCGGCGTCTCGCGACCCCGCCGTCGACACCCTACGACCCCGCCGTCGACGCTCCGCGACCCGCCGGGCTTTTGCCCGGCTCGCGTCTACGTCGCCCATGACCGAACCGGGTGACGACGACCGTGTCCGCTAACCGGAAGGGGGACCGCCGCGAGCGCGAACTGGTGAACGCCTTGGACGAGGCGGGCTTCGCCGTGATGCGCGCGCCGGCCAGCGGCTCCGCGACCGAGCGCGAGCTCCCCGACGTGCTCGCGGGCGACGGCGAGACGTTCTACGCCATCGAGGCGAAGTCGAGCGCGGGCGACCCGATCTACCTCACCGGCGAGGAGGTAGAAGCGCTGTTGTTCTTCGCGCGGAACTTCGGCGCGAAGGCGCGGATCGCGGTGCGGTTCGACCGCGAGGACTGGTACTTCTTCCACCCCGGCGACCTCTACACCACCGACGCCGGCTCGTACCGGGTGAAAAAGGAGAAAGCGCTGGCCGACGGCACCGACTTCCCCGAGTTCGTCGGCGAGACCGAGAAGGTGACGCTCGCGGAAGTCGGCGACGACGGCGACGACGGCGACGCGACCGACCCGGAGACCGAGGAGCGGCGGACGATCTTAGAGGCCGTCCGCGACGGGCACATGCCGGTCGCGGACGCGCTCGACGTGCTGTGACGGTCGGCGCGGCCGCCTTCCCGGGTCGCCTCGACGGCCCGCGGACCCCCTCGCTTATCCCTCGCCGCGTCGAACCCCGGGACGAATGAGCGAGGACTTCGGCCTGCTCGAACCGGCGGACCAGCCCGGCGACGAGTGGGAGAAACTCGACGTCTCCGACACCGAGGCCGACCGGATCGCCCGGCGGCAGGACCGCGAGTTCGACGAGTTCCGCAAGCGGATCAAAGACACCGAGCAGTTCAAGCTCCAGGAGTCGGTGTTCGACGACGCCACGCTGGCGGCGGTGTACAAGCTGGTCCAGGACGGCTACGTCGACGCCTTCGGCGGGCCGGTGTCGACGGGGAAGGAGGCGAGCGTCTTCGAGGCACTCGGCGGGCAGGCGGGCGAGCGGCCGGAGCCGGGGTCGGAGGCGGCCGGCGGCGGCCCCGAGGGCGTCACGCCCGAGCGCGAGGTCGCGGTGAAGGTGTACCGGATCAACTCCTCGAACTTCCGGCAAATGCGCGACTACCTGGAGGGCGACCCGCGCTTCGAGGGCATCGCGAGCGACAAGAAGGCGGTCGTGCTGGCGTGGACGCGCAAGGAGTTCGCGAACCTCTCGCGCGCGCAGAAGGCCGGCGTCCGGGTCCCGGAACCGATCGCGGTCCAGCGGAACGTCCTCGTGATGGAGCTCGTCGGCCACGCCGCGGAGCGCGCAAGGCGGCTGAGCGAGGTCGACGTGGAGAACCCGGAGACCGCCTACGAGGTCGTCCGCGAGTACATGCGCCGGCTGTACGGTGCCGGCCTGATCCACGGCGACCTCTCGGAGTACAACATGATCATCCACGACGGCGAGCTGGTGATCATCGACCTAGGGCAGGCCGTGACGGTTCACCACCCCAACGCCGGGGAGTTCCTCGTCCGCGACTGCGAGAACGTGGCGACGTTTTTCACCCGGCAGGGGCTCGACGTCGACCCTGACGACCTCCGCGCGTACGTGACGGAGCCCGAGGCCGACCCGACCGGGGAGCCGGCGTCGGGCGGGAAGACGGAGTCGAACGCGGAGGCAGACGGGAAGTCGACCGGAGCCTCCGACGAGGCGTAATTCGGGGCGCTTCCGTCGCGGCGTCGAGGCTCAGACCTCGCGGGCGTAGATCGCGGTCGGATAGGTTTCCTCGGACAACCCCTGTACGCGGATCAGTCCCCCGGAGTCCGGGTCCGACGCCGGCGGTCTGATCTCCATACGCGTCGCTCGCGGAGTCGACAGAAAAACCTCATTCCGGTGTGACACGCCTTCGGACGGACAACCGGCCGGAGACCACCGTCACGCGGCCACACGGCGCCCGCCGCGGAACACTCTTAAAAGGCTCCGCCGGGTACTCCGTGATATGCAACACGTGACGGTTCCGCAGGACCGGATCGGCGTCGTCATCGGCGCCGGCGGCGAGACGATGCGAGAAATCGAAGAGCGGGCGAACGTGCGGCTCGACATCGACTCCGAGTCCGGCAGCGTCGCCATCGAGGAGCGCGACGACCCCGTGGCGGCGATGGTGGCCCCGGACGTGATCAAGGCGATCG
This sequence comes from Halorubrum sp. CGM5_25_10-8B, assembly GCF_005435095.1. Classification (NCBI taxonomy): domain Archaea; kingdom Methanobacteriati; phylum Methanobacteriota; class Halobacteria; order Halobacteriales; family Haloferacaceae; genus Halorubrum; species Halorubrum sp. CGM5_25_10-8B. The sequence continues at coordinate 28,504 of NZ_SGTY01000004.1, forward strand.
GCCGCGGCTTCAAGCCGGAGACCGCGCTGTCGATCCTCGACCACGACCTCCGGACGCTCGACCTGGTCGACCTCTCCGAACACACTCGCAACGACAACGACCTCCAGCGTAAGAAGGGCCGGATAATCGGCGAGAACGGCCGGACTCGGGAGCTCATCGAGGAGCTGTCGGGCGCGAACGTCGTCGTCTACGGGTCGACCGTGGGCGCGGTGGGGCAGCCCGAGGAGCTGGAGGTGGTGCGGCGCGCTGTCGGAATGCTGCTCGACGGGGCTCCGCACGGCGCGGTGTACTCGTACTTGGAGCGCATGTCGAACGAGCTCGACGACGACGTGAGCTTCAACGCGCCGCAATAACAGAGAATATCTTTTTCCCGTTGCGGCCGCGGTCGCTTTTCGACTAACGACGACCTCTACCGGGATACGCTGATCTCCGCCAAAGCCCCAGCCTCGTCGGCCTTCCTTCAGTCGGCCGACTCCGGCGAAGGACCTCCGGTCCATCTGGCAGCCGACGCGTTGCGTCGCCGACCTCGCGCGTGCTATCCGGCCGTAGAGCGGCCTCGCAGGCACGCGCCGCCGTAGTTTGGCGCCGCTCAACCTCGGCCTCAACGGTCGAGTTAGCGTACTATATAAAGGGTCGTGTGAACGCACCGCATACTGGCCGATACTCCCCACCGTGTTGCGATTTCGCACGACCTGAACAAAGGGCTTATATAGAATCACAAACAATCAATGGTCGTAATGTCACAGCGCCAGCGGATGGGCAATCAGCCCATGATCGTACTTTCCGAGGAATCGCAGCGAACATCCGGAAAGGACGCGCAGAACATGAACATCACGGCCGGCAAGGCGGTCGCGGAGTCCGTCCGCACCACGCTCGGCCCGAAAGGGATGGACAAGATGCTCGTCGACTCCGGCGGGTCCGTCGTCGTCACGAACGACGGCGTCACCATCCTGAAAGAGATGGACATCGACCACCCGGCGGCCAACATGATCGTCGAGGTCTCCGAGACGCAGGAGGAGGAGGTCGGCGACGGCACCACCTCCGCGGTCGTGGTCGCCGGTGAGCTCCTCGATCAGGCCGAGGAGCTCCTCGACCAGGACATCCACGCGACGACCCTCGCGCAGGGGTACCGTCAGGCCGCCGAGAAGGCCAAGGAGATCCTCGACGAGGAGGCAATCGACGTCTCCGCGGACGACCGCGACACACTCGTCGAGATCGCCGAGACGGCGATGACGGGCAAGGGCGCGGAGAACTCCAAGGACCTCCTCGCCGAGCTCGTCGTCGACGCCGTCCTCGCGGTCCAGGACGACGACGGCATCGACACGGAGAACGTCTCCGTCGAGAAGGTCGTCGGCAGCTCCATCGACGAGTCTGAGCTCGTCGAGGGCGTCATCGTCGACAAGGAGCGCGTCGACGAGAACATGCCCTTCGCGGTCGAGGACGCCGACGTGGCGCTGTTCGACGGCGCCATCGAGGTGAAGGAGACGGAGATCGACGCCGAGGTCAACGTCACGGACCCCGACCAGCTCCAGCAGTTCCTCGACCAGGAAGAGGAGCAGCTCCGCGAGATGGTCGACCACCTCGTCGACATCGGCGCCGACGTCGTCTTCGTCGGCGACGGCATCGACGACATGGCCCAGCACTACCTCGCGCAGGAGGGTATCCTCGCCGTCCGCCGCGCGAAGTCCGACGACCTGAACCGCCTCGCCCGCGCGACCGGCGGCCGCGTCGTCTCCAACCTCGACGACATCGAGTCGGACGACCTCGGCTTCGCCGGCTCCGTCGCCCAGAAGGACATCGGCGGCGACGAGCGCATCTTCGTCGAGGACGTCGAAGAGGCGAAGTCCGTCACCCTCATCCTCCGCGGCGGCACCGAGCACGTCGTCGACGAGGTCGAGCGCGCCATCGATGACTCGCTCGGCGTCGTCCGCACGACGCTGCTCGACGGGCAGGTGCTGCCCGGCGGCGGCGCCCCCGAGGCCGAGCTCGCGCTGCAGCTCCGCGACTTCGCCGACTCCGTCGGCGGCCGCGAGCAGCTCGCCGTCGAGGCGTTCGCCGACGCGCTGGAAGTCGTCCCGCGCACCCTCGCCGAGAACGCGGGTCTCGACCCCATCGACTCGCTGGTCGACCTCCGCTCCCGCCACGACGGCGGCGAGTTCGGCGCCGGTCTCGACGCCTACACGGGCGACGTGATCGACATGGAGGCCGAGGGCGTCGTGGAGCCGCTCCGCGTCAAGACCCAGGCCATCGAGTCCGCCACCGAGGCGGCCGTCATGATCCTCCGCATCGACGATGTCATCGCGGCCGGCGACCTCAAGGGCGGCGGCACCGACGACGGCGGTGACGAGGGCGGCCCCGGCGGCGCGCCCGGCGGCATGGGCGGCGGCATGGGCGGCATGGGCGGCATGGGCGGCGCGATGTGAAGTTCGGCTAACGCCTTCACCCCTACCCCGACCGCAGCTGTTCCGCTGGACCGCTTCACCGATCGACCGTCGCGCGCCCCTTCGGGCCACGACGACACGCGATTTTTATCGACGCCGACGCTCCAGCGACGCGACCGTCTCGCTCCCCGTCAGTTACGATCCGCGCTAGCGACACCCACATTCGGTCCGCGCTAGCGACACCCACATTCGATCCGCGCGACACGACGGTAACACCCGCGTAACCACTGGACGGCGGTGTCAGCGAGCGGTTAAGTGACTCCCGCCCGTTCGTTCTCCCGACGAGGTTCTCACGTTTACGATGCCACAGCAGAAAGCCGACTACGCCGACGACACCGAGATCAACGCCGAACTGGACGAGCTCCCAGACGACGAGACCGTCGAGGAGACGGTCGCGAACTTAGCGGAGCGCGGCTTCGACGTGCTCGTCGTCGACGACGCCGACGAGGCGCTGGAGACTGTTACCGCCCAGATACCAGACGAGGCCTCGGTGATGAACGGGCACTCGACGACGCTCGAAGAGATCGGGTTCGACGAGTTCCTGAGCGAGGGCGACCACGAGTGGGAGAGCCTCCCGGACCAGATCTGGAGCATCGACGACGACGCGGAGCGACAGGCCGCGCGGCGCGATTCGCAGACGGCCGACTACTTCCTCGGTGGGATCAACGCGGTCGCACAGACCGGCGAGCTCGTCGCCGCCGACCTCTCCGGCAGCCGGATCGGCGCGTACCCGTTCGCCGCTGGCAACGTCGTCATCGTCACCGGGATCAACAAGATCGTCCCGACGCTCTCGGACGCCTTCGATCGGCTGGAGTCGGTCGCGTACCCGCTGGAGAACGAGCGCGCGCAGGAGGCGTACGGCGCCGAGTCCGCGATCGCGAAACAGCTCGTCTACCGGCGCGAGACCGAGGAGGGCCGGACGACGGTCGTTCTCGTGCGCGAGCAGCTCGGCTACTGATCTCCCGCGGCCGCGCGATACACGCCGACAGAGCACACGATTTCTCCCTTTGGACGACCGCCAGCCCCCACCGTGCGACGCCGAGACGGTGAGACTGTAACCCGTCCCCGATCCTCCGAGGACCGCCGCGTCGGTTCCGCGGTAGCGCCACGCTCGGCGGTTTCGAACCTTTCCCTTCTCGACGGCCTCGCGGCTGGCGGAGTTGCTCGCCGCGAGGATACGGGCCGGGAGGGATTCGAACCCCCGACCGTCCGGTTAAAAGCCGGACGCTCTCCCTAACTGAGCTACCGGCCCAGACGAATCGCCGTAGGGGCAGCCGACGGATAAACGTTTAGAACCGCGGAAGGCGTCGGCGTCGCCACCCGAAACGGTTTCCGACCCCCAGCCGTCGCCGGGAGCATGCCATTCGACATGCGCGCGTTCGCCGCCGAGCTCTGTCGCCACCGGTCGACCGCCGGCGAGGAGGCGGCCGCGGCCGCGTTCGTCGCCGAGCGGCTCGCCGACCTCGGCTTCGAGACGTACGCCTGGGACGCCGACCCCGCCGTCCTCGCGGACCACCCCTCCTTCCCGGACGACCTCGACGCAGCGGCCGTCGACGGGCGGCGCAGCGTCGCCGGCGTGCTCGAACTGGGCGGTGCGGGCGACGACGGTGGCGCGAGCGACGGCGACGACGCGGCCCCCGAGTCCGCCGCCGCCGACTCGGTCCCCACGCTGGTCCTGAACGGCCACCTCGACGTCGTGCCCGCGGAGGCGGCGGAGTGGTCGAGCGACCCCTTCGAGCCGGTCTGGCGCGACACGTCGGAGCGAAACGCGGACCCGGCCGCCGCCGACGAGGGCTGCGACACCCTCACGGCCCGCGGCGCGGCCGACATGAAGTGCGGGCTCGCGGCCTGCGTCGCCGCCGCCGTCGATGTCCGCGACGGGGTCGCCGACGGCGCAGTCGACCTGCCGCCGTCCGGGCTCCGACTCGTCGTTGAGGCCGTCGCCGGCGAGGAGGACGGCGGGTACGGCGCCGCGACCGCCGCGCTCGCGAACCCGTACCCCTTCGAGCGCGACGCGGCGATCGTCGCCGAGCCGACCGAGCTACGTCCCGTCGTCGCCTGCGAGGGGTCGCTCATGGCCCGGATCGAGATCGACGGCCGGAGCGCCCACGCGGCCACCCGGTGGCGCGGCGAGGACGTGCTCCCGCGCTTCGAGGCCGTGCGGGAGGCGTTCGCGGACTTGGAGACCGAGCGCGGCGAGTCGGTCTCGCACCCGCTGTACGGGTCGTTCGCTGTTCCGTGGCCGGTCGTCTGCGGCCGGGTCGAGGCGGGCTCGTGGGCGTCGACGGTCCCGGCGACGCTCGAAGCGGAGTTCCGGATCGGCGTCGCGCCCGGGGAGACCGTCGCGGAGGTGGAGGCGGCGTTCCGCGAGCGCCTGGACGATGTCGTCGACGCCGACCCTTGGCTGCGCGATCACCCGCCGCGGTTCGAGCGGTTCTCCGTCCAGTTCGAGCCGGCCGAGGTCGCCGTCGACGAACCGGTCGTCGAGGCGGTCCGTGCCGGCCTCGTCGCGACGGGGCTCCCGGACGTCGAGCCGCGGGGCGCGACGTACGGCGCCGACTCGCGACACTTCGTCGCGGCCGGGATCCCCGCGGTGCTGTTCGGGCCCGGTACCATCGACGAGGCGCACTACCCCGACGAGACGATCGCGTGGGAGGAGGTCGTCCGGGCACGCGACGCGATCGCCGCCGCCGCAGGACGGTTCGCGCGCGACTACGCGGCGTAGTCGTCCGGTGACGGGCAGTTCCTACCGGTCGCCGTCGAGGTACTCGTCGACCGCGTCGGCGACGATCGACCCCGGATCGACGCTCTCCATCGACGCCCGTCGGCGCAGCTCGACGTACGTCTCCGCCGGGAGCCGGACCTGAAGCCGACCGAGTTCGACCCCGGCCTCGCGGACGGCGGTCTCGACCTCCGCGCCGTCGTTGACCGCGGACGCGATCGCGCGGACCTCCCGCACTGTGAGGTCGCCGTCGATCGTCGCCCACGCGAGCAGGTAGCGGTCCCGCCCGCCGAGCCGCGCGACGTGTTTCGCCGCGCTGGGGGCGATTCGCCCGTTGGCGACCTGCCGCCGGATCGCCTGCGGGAGGTCGTGGACCCGCGCCCACTTCCGGATAAACGCGACGCTCACGTCGTCTCCGGCACGTTCGGCGGCTTCCTTGTACGACCCGACACCGCGGACGAGCGCCGCGCAGGCGGCGGCGCCGCGCAGCATCAGGACGTTGTCGTCGTCGCCGACGTCGCCGGCCGCGAAGCGGCCCACGGTCCTCGCGGCCTCGGCGACGCTGTCGGGGTCGTTCGGGTCGAACCCCACCGCGTCCGCGGCCCGGTCGCCGGTCACCGACGGGTCCGACCGGACCACCGGTTCGCCGACGGGGGACCGTCGGTCAGCGCGTGACTCCTCGGTCATACACACACCTTCGGGGCCGCGAATATAAACGCCGGGCACCGGGGCGGAACTCGCTCGAACGCCGGACGCGCCGGATCGCCGGGGGTCGATGCGCTTCGCGGTCCGGACCGGTCGTCGGCGCTCGACGCTACTTCGGGGTCCGGGCCGCCCCGTCGTCACCCTCGTCCGTTCCCCTTGCGTACAGGAGGTACGAGTACGCCACGGTGACCGCGGCGGTCGCGAGCGCCGGGCCGACGAGGAAGTACACGGCGTACTCGCCGGCGAAGAGACCGACGGCGGCGATCGCGGCCGAGAGCTTGAACAGCCGAGCACCGAGCGCGTGGGTGCGGTCCCAGACGGCGTCGTCGCTGAGCGTCCACGGCGTCCGGATCCCGAGGAACCAGTTCGGCTCGACGTGCGGGAGCAGGGTCCCGAGGTAGTAGAACAGCGCGGCGCCGCCGGCGGCCGCGACCGTCGTCACGTCGACCGCGTAGCCGAGGTTGACGGCGAGGACGGCGAGGTGGAGGGCGACGAGGAACGCCGTGAGGACGACGACGAACCGGTCGTAGTGGACCCGGAACGCCGCGACGTTCTCCCGCAGGGGATCGATCCGCGGGAGCACGGCGAACAGGCCGATCAGTCCGGCCGCGAGTCCCGGCACGAGCCACATCCCGGCCGTCCGCGAGAGCGTCTCGGTCGGCTCGCCGGCGGCGTTCCACTGCGTTACCATTCGCTGCGGGAGGTCCGGTGCGACTGCGAGGCTTGCGGCGGCGCCGACGGCGACGAGGAGGACCGCGACGCCGAACCGGAGCCGCGTGGAGAGCACGGATTCGGAGGGCATGCGGCCGGAGACACGCGCCGAACCGATAAAAGGTACCCACCCGTGCGACTCCGACCCGAAGACCCCGGCGCGACGCAACCCTTACCGGTCGTGACCGCCAACTCTGGCCATATGACCGACGAACGCGACGACGACGGCCACGAGTTCTCCTCGGGGCAGGGCGTCGACGCCGACTACGACGCGTTCACGCTCGACCCGCCGGAGCTCGGCGAGGACCCGAGCCGCGTCGACCCGGTCGACTCCCGGGTGCTGACCGAGGAGCTGGACCGCCGGAACATCGGCAGCGAGGACGTCGACGTCGAGCAGCTGATCGACGTGGGCCTCTCGTACATGGGGATCAACCGGTTCGAAGAGGCGACGGAGACGTTCGAACGCGCCGCCAACTTCGCCGAGGAGGACTCGCTGGAAGCGCAGGAGGCGTGGGTGAACAAGGGCGCCGCCCACGCCCAGTTGGAGGAGTTCGACCAGGCGATCGGCGCGTATCAGGAGGCGCTCCGGATCGACGAGGAGTCCGAACACGCCGCGACCGCCGAGACGAACCTCGCGTACTCGCTCTGGGAGTCCGGCCGGAGCGAGCAGGCGCTCGAACACGCCGAGCGCGCAGTCGAGACCGACCCGCGCTTCGCGGAAGCGTGGTACAACCGCGGGTTCCTGCTGGTCGAGCGCGGGCTCGCCGAGGACGCGGTCAAGTGCTTCGACAACGCGATCCGCCTCGGCTACCGCGACGCGGGGGTCCTCGAAGAGAAGGCGCGCGCCCTCGAGGAGGCCGGCGAGCACGAGCAGGCCGAGGAGGTCGCCGACCGCGCCGAGGAACTCCGTCGCGAGGCCGAAGAGCAGATGGTCGAAGAGCAGACTGGGCAGGCCCCCGGACCCGGCGGGCAGGGTCGTCAGGGCGGTCGCGGCGCTCCCGGCGGACAGGGCCGTCAGGGCGGGCAGGCCGGCGGCGGGCGGGGCGGCGACCCCGAGGGCCCGGAGCGAGAGCTTCAGGGCGAGGGGCCAGAGGGCTTCTGAATGCTCCTCCGCGAGCGCGAGACCGCCGAGGGACGGCTCGTCTCCGTCTGTGATCCGGACTGCCTCGGCGAGACGTACGACAACGGCCGCGCGACGATCACCGTGAGCGAGGAGTTCTACGGCGGCGACGACGCCGTCGAGGCGACCGCCGAGGAGGTCGTCGCGGGACTTCAGCGCGCACAGGTCGCGAACATCGTCGGCACCGAGGCGGTCGGCGTCGCCGTCGACGCGGGGCTCGTCGACGAGGAGACCGTCTTGGAGTTCGAGGAGACGCGGCACGCGCAGTTGCTCTGGCTGTAGCGGCGCGTCGCCGCCCGCGTCTCGCCGGGATCCGAACCGGCTAAGGGCGCGGGCGACGAGACGAATCCGATGAGACGACTCACGCGGAGCGAACTGGCGTCGCGGGTGGGGCCGCGGCCGCCGTCCGACGCCTTCTGGCGGCGCGCGATCGACCGCGGGGAGGCCGCGCTCGGCGTCGGCGCGGACGCCGTCGGCGAAGGCGCGGCCCCGGGCGACGAACCGGACGACCGACCGACGGAGCCGCTCGACACGGGGGACATCGTCGACGTGGGCGACCACGCCTTCGTCGTCGTCGACGCCGACCGCACCGAGAGCGGCGGGCGGATCTACCGGATCGAACTCGTCGCCGACCGCGAGGGAGACTGAGGATCGGGAGACGGATCGACTCGGAAGACGGGCCGGACCGGGTGGCGAAACCCGATCAGAGCCCGGCGACGTCCTCGATGGCGTCGGTGAGTTCCTTCACGCTCTCGACGGTGTGCTCGCCCATGTGGCCGATCCGGAACGTCTCCTCGCCGAGGTCGCCGTAGCCGTTCGAGAACGCCATGTCGTACTCCTCGCTCACTTCCTCGATCGTCGCGGCCACGTCGATCCCCTGCGTGTTCTCGATGCAGGCGACCGTCTGCGACTCGTACCCCGCCTCGGGGAACATCGCGAAGTGTTCGTCGGCCCAGTCGTGGACGTACTCCGTCATCTCGCGGTGGCGCTCGTCGCGGGCGCGGTGGCCCTCCTCCAGCATGCGTTTCATCTGCTTGCGATACGCCAGCATGATCGGAATGGCGGGCGTCGAGTGGGTCTGTCCCTTCCGGTCGTAGTAGTCGATCGTCCGGCGGAAGCCGCCGTACCACGAGGAGTCGCCCTTCTCGACCTCGCGGTCGTAGGCGTCGTCGCTCACGACGCAGACCGCGAGCCCCGGCGGCATCGCGAACGCCTTCTGAGTGGACGCGAAGATCACGTCGATGCCGTGTTCGTCGATGTCGACGTAGTCGCCGCCGAGCGACGAGACGGCGTCGACCGCGAAGTACGTGTCCGGGTACTCGGCGATCACGTCGCCGATCTCCTCGACCGGGTTCCGCACGCCGGTGGACGACTCGTTCATCACGCCCGCGACCATGTCGTACTTCGCGTCCGCGGACTCGATCGCCTCGCGCACGTCCGCGGGTTTGACCGCCTCGCCCCACTCGTACTCTAGCCGGTCGACGTCCTTGCCGAGCCGCTCGGCGACGTTGGCGTAGCGCTCGCTGAACGCGCCGCAAGTCGGGACGAGGACGTGCTCGTCGACGAGGTTGAGCGTCGTCGCCTCCCAGAACTCCGTGCCGGAGCCGGTGAGAATCACGACCTCGTGGTCGGTGCCGAGGAACTCCTTCGTGTCCTCGACGATAGTGGTGTACAGGTCGGTCATCCGGTCCATCCGGTGCCCGAACATCGGCTCGGCCATCGCCTCGATGACGTCGTCGCGGACCTCCGTCGGGCCGGGGATGTACAGCGTCTTCTCGTCGTAGTCGTCGCGGTATTCGCGTTTCTTCGTCACGGGATCCACCTGTTAGTTCGTACCGGGACGCGTGCGGGTATGTTCCTTGTGTTACGTTCAAAAACCGGGAACGCCGGCGCCGGGCGCGACCGGCGGCGGGCCGAGGCGGCACCGCGGTGGAGTTGCGCGGATCAACCGTCTTTATAGGCACAGAGCAGAGAATCATGGTATGATACACACACCGAGAGTCGCAACCGCCCGGGGTGGCCCGCCGTGAGCGGCGACGAGGAGCTCGCGAAGGACCTCGGGCTGGTCTCGGCCATGACGATCGGGATCGGCACGATGATCGGTGCGGGGATCTTCGTCCTCCCCGGACTCGCGGCCCGCGAGGCGGGCCCCATCGTCGTCGTCTCGTTCGTCGTCGGCGGGATCATCGCCATGGTGAACGCCTTCTCCGTCTCGGAGCTCGGGACCGCCATGCCGCGAGCTGGCGGCGGGTACTACTACGTCAACCGCGCGCTCGGACCGCTGTTCGGGTCGATAGCCGGGATGGGCGACTGGATGGGACTGGCGTTCGCCTCCGCGTTCTACAGCATCGGATTCGGACAGTACCTCGCGACGCTCGCGCCGATCCCGGGCGTCCTGTTCCTCACTGACATCCAGATCGGCGCGCTGATCGCGGGCAGCCTCTTCGTCCTCGTCAACTACGTCGGCGCGAAGGAGACCGGCGGCGTTCAGACCGTCATCGTCACCGGACTCCTGATCATCCTCGGCCTGTTCGCGATCCAGGGCTGGCTCTCCTTCGACTACGCGACCCTCTCCGGGACCGGCGGCCTCGCTCCGATGGGATACGGCGCGATCCTTCCGGGCACGGCGCTGGTGTTCGTCTCCTTCCTCGGGTACGCGAAGATAGCCACCGTCGCCGAGGAACTGAAGAATCCCGGCAAGAACCTCCCGCGGGCGGTCATCGGCAGCGTCGCCATCGTCACGGTGATCTACGCCATCCTCGTCAGTATCATGCTCGGCGTCGTCTCGTGGCCGGAGCTGAGCACTGACGCGCCGCTGACGCAGGCCACCGAAGTGGCGTTCTCGGGCGCGTACACCCCCGCGGTCACCGCGATCGCGGTGACGATCGTTACCGGCGGCGCGCTGCTCGCGACCGCGTCGAGCGCGAACGCGTCGATCCTCGCGTCGGCGCGGATCAACTTCGCGATGGGACGCGACAAGATCGTCACGAACTGGCTCAACCAGATCCACCCGCAGTTCGCGACGCCGTACCGGTCGATCCTCGTCACCGGGATCATGATCATCGTCTTCATCGCGGCGCTCGGCCAGGACGTCGAGATCCTCTCGAAGGCAGCGAGCGTGCTCCACTTGGTCGTGTACGCGCTGATGAACGTGGCGCTCATCGTCTTCCGCGAGGCCGATATCGCCGAGTACGACCCCGACTTCGAGGTCCCCTTCTATCCGCTCACGCCGATCGCGGGGATCGTCTTCTCGCTCGGCCTGCTCCCGTTCGTCGGCGCCGTCGAGGTCGCGCTCGCCGGGGCGTTCATCGTCGCCGCGGTGCTGTGGTACTTCCTGTACGCCCGCCGGAAGGTCGAACGCACCGGGCTCCTCGGTCGGTGGATCCTCGACCGCTCCGAGGACCTGCCCGAGCAGGCCGTCTCGGCGGCCACCTCCGTCCAGCCGAGCGGCGGCGACTACCGCGTGATGGTGCCGCTCGCGAACCCCAAGACCGAGGAGCACCTGATCACGCTAGCGTCGGCGATCGCCAAACAGCGCGACGGGACGGTCGTCGCGGTCAACATCGCCAACGTCCCCGACCAGACGCCGCTCGAGGCGGCGCGCGACCGCGGCGCCCACGAGGCGGCACACGGTCTCCTCGATCAGGCCCGCGAGGACGCGGAGACGTTCGGCGTCGACGTGGAGACCCACGTCGTCTTGTCGCACCGCGTGTTCGAGGAGGTGTTCGACGCCGCCCGCACCTACGGCGCCGACATGACCGTGATGGGCTGGGGCGAGGACTCCCACGGGGCGCCGGGGCGCGCCGAGTCCGCGATCGACGAGCTGGCGTACTCGCTGCCCTCGGACTTCCTCGTGTTCCGCGACCGCGGGTTCGACGCCTCGCGCATCCTCGTGCCGACCGCGGGCGGTCCGGCCTCGGACCTCTCCGGCGCCGTCGCGAAGATGCTCCAGACCGAGTTCGGCGGCGAGGTCACGCTGCTCCACGTCGCCGAGGACGGCGAGGAGGAGGCGGGCCGCGCGTTCCTCACTGAGTGGGCCGACGCGCACGACCTCTCCGACGCCACGCTCCGGATCGAAAGCGGCGACGTCGAGAACAGCATCGAGCGCGCCGCCCGCGACGCGACGATGCTCATCATCGGCGCGACCCAGAAGGGACTGCTCTCGCGGCTGGTCAGCGGGTCGCTCGTGTTGGACGTGCTCAACGAGGTGGAGTGTTCCGTGCTGCTCGCTGAGCCCCGTAGCGAGCGCGGTTTCTTCGACCGGCTCTTCGGCGGGGGTGCGCGGGAAAACGACGTCACCAGTGCGGAGGTTTCCACCGGAGAAACCGGCGTCACGCCCGACCCGTCCACGCCGGAGGTCGACGACTCGACGAACGACGCCTGATCGCTGTCCGCGTGGACGCCGCCCGCGAACCGTCCCCGCCGGGCGCTCGCGCCTCTCCTACGCCGACCGGTCGAGCCGGCGGACGACCGACCCGATCAACACCGCCACCGGGATTATTTCGAGTCGTCCGACCCACATGTTTATTATCAGCATCGCCTTCGCCGTGCCGGGCATGGTCGCCCCGGTGACTCCCGAGTCGAGGCCGACGTTGCTCTGTGCGCTCATCACGTCGAATATCACGTACTCCAGCGGGTACGTCGGCGGAAGGACCCGAAGGAGGACCGCGACGCCGATCACGAGGAACGTGATCCACAGCAGGAACACGACCGTCGCCTCGGTGTACTCGCGCTGCGCCTGCGCCTCGCTGAGGCGTCGGTCGCCGATCTGGAGGTACCGGATCGCGGCCTGCGGCCGAAAGACGTCCTGTATCTGCCAGACCGTCCCCTTGACCAGCGTGACGACGCGAATGAGCTTGATCCCGCTCACCGTCGACCCGGCCGCCGCGCCGGTGAGCATCCCGAGGCACGCGAACAGCGTCGGGCCCGCGGTCCAGACGCGCTCGGTGCCGTTACCGACCGACGCGCTGCCGAACCCGGTGTTCGACGTCGCGGAGACGAACTGGAACAGGCTCACCCGAAACGTCTCTTCGAGCGTCGGGTACTGCCCGTTCGCGTAGAGGATCGCGGTCAAGACGAGCGTCCCGGCGCCGAACCAGATGAACACCCACCGCGTCTGGAGGTCGGCGTAGAAGTTCCGCAGTTCACCCTTGAAGATCAGGTAGTGGATCGGGAACGCGATGCTCCCCGCGACCATGATCGGGACCGTGGCGTACTCGATCAGCGGGCTCCCGTAGTGGCCGATCGAGTCCGCGTGGACGGAGAATCCGCCCGTCGCGATCCCGGTCATCCCGTGGTTGATCGCGTCCCACAGGGGCATCCCGGCGAGGAGGAACAGAGCGATCGAGCCGAGCGTGAGACCGAGGAAGATCTTCCAGATCTCGCGGACGGTCGTCACGATGCTCGGGTGGATCTTCTCGGACCGTGCCTCGCTCTCGTAGAGCGTGTACGAGCCGCTGCTCCCGCCGGACCGGCGAAGGATCGCGACCGTCAAGACGATCACGCCGACGCCGCCGACCCACTCGATGAACGACCGCCACCAGTGGATCGCCCGCGGGAGCTCCTCCTCGACGGTCGCCATCGTGAGTCCGGTGCCGGTGAAGCCGCTCATGCTCTCGAACACCGCGTTGAGGGGATGACGGAAGGTCGCGGTGGTCGGGTCCATCGGCGGCGTGTTCGCCCACGCGGGGAACGGGTCGACGTGGATCGTCCACGCGATGAGGACGAACGGGAGGCCGCCTAAGATTCCGACGAGCGCCCACGCCGTGGCCGCGGTGACCATCGCCTCGCGCTTCTCCGGCGGGTCGGCACCGCGGTACCGGCGGACCAGCGCGGTGCCGATCCCCGCCATGATGACCGCGGAGACCACGAACGCCGGTACCGTATAGAACTCGCCGTTGACCGCGGCCACGACGAGCGAGATCAGCATCATCAGTGAGACCGCTTGGATGATCCGACCGACGTCGCGACCGACGGTGTCGTTTTTCACCTTCATGACTCCCTCGGCCCGGGGGGACTCCCCCGCGACAACGGTCGACCGGTCACAGGCTCACCCCGTTCGACCCGTTCTCTTGGTCCTCGTAGTGACCGAAGATGTCCGTCACGTCCGGCGTCGCACCGGTACCGGAGTAGACGGTCAGCAGGTCGCCCGTCTCGATGCGGGTCTGTCCGCGGGGCGTGATCGGCGCGTCCGCGTCCTCCCGCTCGATCGCGACGATGAGCGTCTCGTCGCCGACGAGCCCCTCGTCGTCGGCCTCGACGAGGGTTTTCCCGGCGATCGGTGCCTCCTCGGCGACCGTGATCTCGAACACCTCGGCGACCTCGCCGACCCGCATGTAGTCGACGATGGACGGCCGGTCGACCGACCGGAACAGCGACTCGGCGATGAGTCGCTGCGGGTTCTGCATGGTGTTCACGCCGATCTGGCGGAACAAGTTCATGTGTTCGGGGCTGTGGACGACGGAGACGACGTCGGGGATGCCGAGCTCCTGCGCGAGCAGCGAGACCATCACGTTGGTCGCGTCTTGGTCCGTCGTCGTGATGATCGCGTCCGCGCGGTCGCTGCCGGCGTCGACGAGGGTCTCCTTGACCGTCGCGTCGGCGTTGAGTACCATACAGTCGTACTTGCTCGCGATCTCGTCCGCCTTCTCCGGATCGTTCTCGATGACGACGACCTCGTATCCGGCGCCCGTTGCGATTCCGATGAGCGGCGTTCCGATGTCGCCGGCTCCGACGATGATGATGTACATGTCTGTTGTGTGTTCCCGTCAGCCGTCGTCCTAGGCGCTCTCCTCGGCGTCGCCGTGGAGGCGTCCGAGGTAGTGCCACCGATACTGCCCGTCTCCTTCCTCCCTCGCGGGATCCCAAGCGACCCTGTACGCGAAGGGGCCGCGCGCACTCCCCGTCTCGTCCGGCCGCTCCACGACCGCGAGCGTGTATGCGCCGTGGTCCTCCGTGCGGACGAGCTCTTCTCCGGGTCTCGACTCGATCGCGTCCGTCAGCGTCGGATGCTCTCGAAGGAGTCGCTGCGCGTAGTGAATGACCTCCCTGAGTTGCGTGTCGTCGTACCCTTCGAGCGCGTCGACCACGTCGTCAGAGACGCTTCCCGGCGGATCTGTGTGGGGTTCTGTCATGGTTTGTGCGTGTTGCGACCGCGTCGATCCCGGGCGATGTGGGCCGGGTGTCCGACCGCTGCCCACGCCAGCGACGCTTTCGATACGGGATCTATAACCCTCAAAATTTTCGCTAAGTCATAAATATTGGCTTTCTATTTTTTCCAAACCGGGTTACTGTCCTGTCTCGGTCCTTCTGAGCCAACCGTTCCGGCCTCCCGACGCGGGTACGAGAAATCATTTGTACGCGCTGGCCGTCGTTCGAACATGGGACATCGCATCGACGAGATCGACAAGCGCATCCTCTACCACTTCGCCGCGGACGCGCGCAACACCGCCACGTCCGACGTCGCCGAGGAAATGGGAGTGACGCCGGCGACGATCCGAAACCGGATCGACCAGCTCGAAGAGCGCGGCATCCTCCGCGGCTACCCCGCGGACGTCGATTACAAAGCGATCGGCGGCTACATCACGTACCTGTTCAGGTGTACGGCGCCGATCCCGGAGCGAACGCCGCTCGCGCAGTCGGCGTTGGACGTCTCCGGGGTCGTCGGCGTCCAAGAGCTGATGTCGGGGTCGGCGAACCTCCTCGTCACCGCGGTCGGCGGGGACACCGACGACATCAACCACATCGCGGGGGAACTCTCCGACCTCGGACTGCGGATCGAAGACGAGAGCGTGATGCAAGGCGAGTACCACAGGCCGTACGACCCGTTCGGTCCCGAGACCGTCCCGAGGGGGCCGTCGCTCACCGACTTCATGAGCCTCGCGGGCGACGCCGAGGTCGCCGAGTTCACCGTCTCGGAGGGCGCCGAGATCGCGGGGAAGACCATCGAGGAGGCGGTCGCGGACGAACTGATATCGGGCGACTCTCACGTCGTCGGCGTCGAGCGAGACGGCGAGGTGCTCACGCCGAAGGGCGAAACGAGGTTCCAGGCCGGCGACGTCGTCTCGCTGCTCTCGCCCGCCCCCTTCGAGACGGGGTCGCTGGAGGCGTTCGGCTCGCAGCGGGAGTGAACGCGGCGCCGGCCCGTCGTCAGTCGTCCGGGAGCGGCGTTACCCCCAGTGCCAGAAGTGGTTGTCGTCGTCCTCGACCGGGTCGGTGCGCTCCCGGAGGGCGGCGACGTCCTCGGCGGTCGGCTCGTGGTCGTCGGGGAGCCGATCCATACAGTCGAAACAGAGGAAGAACTCCGAGCCGTCGGTGAGTTCGAGCGTCAGCCCCTGCGTCGACTCGAACGCGAAGTTCCACAGGTCGCCGATCCCGCCGGCGATCCGCACGGACCGCTCGCACACGTCGCACGCCTCGGAGGCCATACGCGTCTCTCACGGGGTCCGCGGGGTAAGGCGTGTCGCCTCGGTAATTATATATCGCCGCTGTTTGGAGAGACGCGATTGACAGCTCTGCGGTGAACACCGCTCCATCAGCACCCACTCGTTTATAACCGACTATCAGCAGACCGGCGGCGAACACTCCCAAAGCCCCAGCCGGCGGGGCGGGCGCACGCTCGCTGCGCGCCTCACTCGGTCGCTGTCGCTCCCTCGTTCGGTGCTTACGTCGCCTGCGCCCGCCTCGCCGGCTGCCCCTTTGAGTCCCGCCCGACCGCAACCGCACGGCGCCTCACGCCTCCCCAGCCTCGCGGTTCGCGCTCTCCGAGCGCTCACCGCGTCCAGCGAGAATCGAAGATTCTCTGGCAGCCGGCGCGTAGCGCCGGCGACCTCGCGCGCTCCGTCGCGGCCGCCGAGGGCGGCCGCTCGCAGGCACGCGCCACCGTGAGGGATTCAGCGCTGCTCCGCGTCGATAACGTGTCCGTCGCTCGGGTCGAACCCGACCGCGACCGCGCCGTCGAGGGGGTCGACGGTCCGGACGAGCAGTTCGCGGTCGCCCCAGTCGAGCGTGACGCGCGTCGTCTCGCCGAGGAACTCCGCGCTGGCGACCGTCGCGCGCAGCGTGTTTTCGCCGACCGGAGCGGCGGTCTCGCCGCCTCCTGCCCCGCCCGCGCTCGCGACGCGCAGGTGTTCCGGACGGACGCAGAACGCGATCCGGTCGCCGACTTCGGGCGAGTTCGTCGCGGGCGCGCCCTCCCCCGCATCGCCGCCGCCCCCGGGTGCGACGCGGAGGGTCTCGTCGCCGCCGTCGACGTCGACCGCGAGTTCGCCTTCGCCGAGCGACTCCACGACGCGGCCCGCGAACACGTTATTGTCGCCGACGAACTCCGCGACGAACCGCGTCGCGGGCTCGCGGTACACCGTCCGCGGGGGTGCCACCTGCTCCGGCGTCCCGTCGTTCATCACCGCGACGCGGTCGGAGACGGCCAGCGCCTCCTCCTGGTCGTGCGTGACGTATATCGTGGTAATCGACAGTTCGGACTGGATCCGCTTCACCTGCGCGCGGAGCCGTTCGCGGAGCCGCGCGTCGAGCGCGCTCATCGGCTCGTCGAGGAGGAGCACGTCGGGGCCGGGCGCGAGCGCCCGCGCCATCGCGATCCGCTGCTGTTGGCCGCCCGAGAGGCTCTCCGGGTCGCGGTCGGCGGCGTCCGGCAGGTCGACCAGTTCGAGGAGTTCCGCGACGCGCTCGTCGCGCGTGACGCCGTCGGGCGGGTCGGCGAAGTTGAGCCCGTACGCGACGTTCTCTCCGACGGTCATGTGCGGGAACAGCGCGTAGCTCTGGAAGACGACGCCCACGTCGCGGTCCTCCGGGGGCACGCCGGCGACCGACTCGCCGCCGAACCGGACCGTCCCGCTCGTCGGCTCCTCGAACCCGGCGATCAGGCGGAGCGTCGTCGTCTTCCCGCAGCCGGAGGGACCGACGAGCGTGAAGAACTCGCCCTCCCGCACCCGGAGGCGCACGTCGTCGACCGCGGCCGTCTCGCCGTAGCGCTTCGTCACCCCGTCGAGTTCGACCGCGACCGGTGGGTCGGGCGCAGACTCCGACTTCGGTTCAGAGCCCACGGTGGTCACCCCCGAGCCGCTCGATGACGACGAAGCTGACCCCGGTGACGACGAGCAGGACGACGCCCATGGCGGTCGCCGGTCCGAGCCGCCGCCCGATGAACCGTTCGATCGCGACGGGCATCGTGTACGCGTCGGCGCCGGTCGCCAGCACGACGGTCGAGGTGAACTCGCCGATCGAGACGGCGAACGCGAACGCCGCGCCCGCGACGACCGCGGGCCAGACGAGGGGGATCTCCACGTCCCGGATCACCCGCGCCCGCGAGGCGCCGAGCGCCCGCGCGGACTCGACGAGCGAGCGGTCCAGCCCGGCGAGCCCGGGCGAGACGGTGCGCACGACGAACGGGTAGCCCGAGACCGCGTGCGCGACGACGATCGCGGCCGCGCCGCTCGCGGCGATCCGCCACCCCCCGATCTCGACGCCGAAGACGAGCCCCCGCAGGAGACCGAGCCCGACGATGATCCCCGACACCGCCAGCGGCGCCATCGCGGCTGCGTCGACCAGCGTCCGCCCGCGGTACCGCCGCGTGGTCAACACCGCGACGACGACGCCCATCGGGAGCGCGAGCAGCGTCGCGCCCGTCGCGAACGCGAGCGAGTTCCGGATCGCGGGCCACGGCCGCACCTGAAACGCCGCCCCCGTCTGCTGGCGCTCGACCAGAAATCGGTAGTGGTCGAGCGTGAGCGCGCCGTCGCCGCCGGTCACCGACGCGAGGACCATCGACGCGATGGGCGCGAGGAAGACGACCCCGGCGACGACCGCGTAGGCGGCCAGCCCGGCCCGCGGCAACAGCTCGCGGAGCGTCGCGGCGGGCGGGGAGAGCGGGCGCCGGGGGAGCGGCCGAGCGCCGCGCGCGCCGGTCGACTGCCGGGCCTCGTACCGGAGGTACGCGAGCAGGACGCCGAGCGAGACCGCGAGTTCGATGATCGCAAGCACGGCGGCCTCGGCGTAGCTCAGGTCCCGCACCAACCGGTAGACGAGCACCTCGACGGTCACGAGCTCGAACCCCCCGAGCGCCAGGACGATGGGGAAGGTTCCGAAGGTGAACACGAACGTCAGCGCCGCGCCCGTGAGGACGGCGGGGTACACCTGCGGCGCGACCACGTCGACGAACGCCCGGACCGGCCCGGCGCCGAGGCTGCGGGCGGTCTCGACCGCGCTCGCGTCTACCGACTCCCACGCCGCGGTCGTCACGCGCGCCACCAGCGGCGCGTTGTAGAACGCGTGGGCGATCACCACCGCTTCGAGGGTGAACATGAGTTCGACCCGCGGGAGTCCGAGCGTCGTCAGGGCGGCGTTCAACGTGCCGTTCTCGCCGAACGTGGCGACGAACCCGACCGCCACCATGATCGACGGGAGGACGAACGGGACGATGGTGAGCGAGCGCAGGGTTCGCCGCCCGGGGAACTCGAAGCGCGCGAGCAGGTAGGCGGCCGGGAGGCCCAGGGCGACGCTCGCGACGGTCGAGAGGACCGCTTGGTACGCGGTGAAGCCGACGATCCCGAGCCGGCGGTCCGGCGAGAGGAGCGCCCGCGCGACCGCGACCGGGGACTCGCCCGACAGCAGCCGGGCGAGCTCGCCGAAGTAGAACGGGTCGGTGAGCACCTCGGCGAAGGCGCCGAGGGTGACGGCGCCGTCGACGACGACCGCCTCAATCAGGACGGTCGCCGTCGGGTAGTAGAAGGCGACGACGAGTGCGGCGCTGGTGAGGACCGCGAGCGCCGTCAGCGCGTGCGCCTCGGCCCAGTTCCCGAGCCGAGACAGTCGCCCGTCGTGGTCGGTCACGCGCTCGGTCCCTCGTCGGACACGCGATCAGTTCCCGGCGTACTGCCGCTCCCAGGCCTCGACCCACGCGTCGACCGAGCCCTGGAGCTCGTCGTAGGTGAACGTCACCGGGTCGGCCGGCTCCTTCGCCAGCTCGGCGTAGTCGCTCGGCAGCTCCGCGCCGTCGGTCGACGGGAACGCGACGTTGCGCTGAGCGATTTCCCCCTGAACGTCCGGCTCCAGCATGAACGACATGAACTCGCGGGCGAGGTCGGGCTCGTCTGCGTCGGCGAAGAGGGCCATCCCCTCCGGGTTCGCGTACGCCTGGTCGTTCAAAAAGCGGATCTGGTGCTTCTGGAGGTCCGCGCCCTCCATGTCCGCGAACACCTGATCGGTGGAGTAGGAGACGACGATCGGCGCCTCCCCCTCGCTCCACGCCGCGTACGCGTCGTCCCAACTCCCCAGCACGCGCACGTCGTTCGCTTGGAGTTCCGCCCAGTAGTCGAGGTAGTCGTAGTCGGGGTCGCCGTCCCCGCCCGCGACGGCCTCGCCGTCGCCGTCGCTCGCGACCCCGCCGTCGCCGAAGCGGCTGATCGTGTGGAGGAGGAACGCCCGCCCGGTCGCGGAGCCGCCGGGGTTCTGCGCGATGAGCGCGCCCGCGTGCTCGTCGTCGAGCAGTCCGTCGAACGTCTCCGGCGCCTCTGTGGTCGTGCTGTCGTACACGAGGCTGACGTAGCCGGTGTCGAACGGGACCGCCCGCTCGAACGGGTCGAACCGGAGTCCCTCCTTGACCGCGTCGCGCCCGTCGACGTCGCCCGCCTCGGCGAAGAGGTCCTCGTCGAGCGCCCCGTCGACGCGGACGAGGTCCTCCGTCGTGAGCCCGACGTAGAGGTCGGCGTCGATGCCCGCGCCAGAGGCGGCGCGCTCAACGTAGTAGTTCACCTCGTTGTCGGGCGTCGCCCACTCCAGCGTGGCGTCGTACCGGCTCTCGAACTCCTCTTTGAGCCACTCGCCGGGGCTCACCGACGGCGCGTCGATGAAGTTCGTGTACGTGGCGACCGTCAGGGTCGGCGTCTCGTCGCCGCCGTCGCCGCTCTCCGATCCGCCGTCGTCGGTTCCGTTGCCGCCGCCCCCGTCCCCGCCGTCGCCCCCGTCGTCGACCTGCTCCGCGCTACAGCCGGCGAGCGCGACGGCCCCCGCCGCCCCGGCCGCAGTCAGGAACCGCCGTCGGGTGTGTGGCCGAGCGCGTCGCCGCCGTGTCCTGCTTTCGTCGTCGGTCATCACTCGGTTGTTGTACTCGGTGGTTACATAAGGGATCCGGGTCGGGGCGACACCGATTTCCCCGTCGCGGCCGTCGAATTCGTATGAAGCAGCGTCCGACGAACGGATCTGCGGCGACGCCGCCCCCACGCGAGACGACCACCCGACGCCGCCTGATCGCCGGCGGCGCGGCGGTCGGCGTCGCCGGGCTCGCCGGCTGTCTCGGCGCCCGCGACGGGCCAGTCCCGGCCCCCGAGGTGACGAGCGACCGGATCGACGACTGGCGACGGACCGACGAGTTCGAGCGGACGGTGTTCGAGCGGTCGTACGGTCCCGTCACCGTCCGGGCGCTCGAACACACGGGAATCTACGAGTACGCGCCCGTCGCGGACGCGCTCGCCGAGACGCTCGGCGGGTCCGGGTCGCCGGTCGTCTTCTTCGCGACGCGGATCGACCTCCGGCCCGCCGTCGACCGACTCCCGGCCGAGATCGGGCGCGAGCGGATCATGCGCGAGGTGGAGGCGGCCGCGACCGACGCCTTCCGCGGGCAGCTCCGGAGCGCTGGCATCGAGAACGTCGAAATCGCCGACGAGGGGATCTCCACCGTCCGGTCCGGCAACACGGCGACCGTGTGGCGGCTGACCGGCGAGTACGCGCTCGACGGCGAGGTCCCGCTCCCGGACGGGACCGCCGCGGGACTCGATCGACCCCTCGACATCGGGGCCCGCCTCGGCGTCTGGCACGACGGAACCGACGTGATCGTCGCCGGCGGCGCGTATCCGACCGATCCCCTTCTCGACGCCTTCGACGCGGCGCTGCCGGACTCGATCGACGCCGAGAGCGCTGTGCGACGGCTCGCCGGCGCCGAGAGCGCCGAGGCGCTCGCGACCGACCCCGCCGCCTACGACGAGGACGTCTCGCAGTTGCTCATCTCGGTGGTGTGAGCCGACGGCCCCCCGGAGCCCCCCCCGCTCGGCCCTCCTTCCGCCTCGAACCGACCCGTTTAATCGCCGTCGCGGGCTTCAGTCCCGCATGAGCCACTTCTCGGAGTTCGAAGTGATCCCCGCCGTCGACGTGCAGGACGGCGAGGTCGTCCAGCTGGTCGGCGGCGAGCGCGGGACGGGCAAGCGCTACGGCGACCCCGTCGCGGCCGCCGAGCGCTGGGTCGAGGCGGGCGCCGAAACCCTCCATCTCGTCGATCTCGACGGCGCGTTCGAGGGCGAGCGCGTCAACGCCGGCGCGATCGAGTCGGTCGTGGACGCGGTCGGCGGCGACGGCGCGGACGCGGTCGGCCTCCAGCTCGGCGGCGGCATCCGGGCCGCCGAGGGCGCGCGCGCGCTGCTCGACTTGGGGCTCGACCGCGTCATCCTCGGGACCGCGGCGGTCGAGACCCCGGAGATCGTCGCGGAGATCGACGAGACCCACCCGGGGAGCGTCGTCGTCAGCCTCGACGCGAAGGACGGCGAGGTCGTCGTCTCTGGCTGGACCGAGGGGACCGGGCTCGACCCCGCCGAGGCCGCCGCCCGCTACGAGGAACTGGGGGCCGGCGCGATCCTCTTCACGAACGTCGACGTGGAGGGGCAGCTGGATGGGATCGACCGCGAGGCGGTCGCGAGCGTGGTCGACGCGGTCGAGATCCCGGTGATCGCCTCCGGCGGCGTGGCGGCGGTCGACGACGTGGTCGCGCTGAAGGAGGCGGGCGCGGCCGCGGTCGTCGTCGGGACGGCGTTATACGAGGGCGAGTTCACGCTCCGAGAGGCACAGGCGGCCGCGGACGAGGCCTGAGCGCTCTACTCAGCCGGCGACGACGCGCTCCCGGCGGCGTCGCCGCCGACTACTCCTCCGGACGCTCGCGCTGAACGACTAACACCGGGCCGAGGAAGCGCTCGGCGATCTGCTCCGACGGCATCCCGAAGACGAACGTGGTGACCGACGGGTCGGTCTCGCCCATCACGACTGCGTCGTGCGACTCGGCCCGGCTCGCGATGTCGTCGATCGGGACGTCACCGGTCTCCACCACCAGCTCGACCCGGTCCGAGTCGACCCCGCGCTCGGCGAGGTCGCTTTTCACCCCGTTCAAGAACGCCTCGCCGTCGCCGCGGGACTCCCCCTCGTCGAGCGCGTGGTACAGCGTCACCGCAACGCCCGCGTCGGCGAACAGGCCGGCGACGAGCCGGGCGTTCCGGCTGGCGCCGACGGTCCCGCGGAGCGCCACGAGGACCGATTCCACACGGTCCGTGCTGTTCGGGACCAACACCGCGAGGCTGTCGTACTCGTAGCTGAGCCGGTCGACCGTCGTCTCCTTGTCGTGTGTAAACACGAGCCGCGTCTCGACGTCGGCCCCGGCCGCGGCGAGCCGGGCCGCGAACTCGTCGAGCTTCGACATGGCCTTCTCGCCGAACTGCTCGCGCGCCTGCTCGGTCGCGGTCTGGTCGGGGATCACGTGGTACCCGAGCAGCACGACGCGGGCGTTCGCGAGCAGTTCGGGCGTTCCGGTGGGGAGCGACTCCCCCTCCAACACCGCCAGCGGGACCAACACCGACGGCCGGTCGGGGTCGGGCCGCGCGTCCCCCCCGGACTCGGGCGGTCCCTCGCCGTCGGGTTCGGGACCTGAGTCGTTCTCGCCGGTCCCGGGCTGTGCCTCGTCGTCGTTCGCGGGTGTGTCGGACATCTTAGAAGTCACCTCTCAGTTCCACGTCGGTCGCGTAGTACCGGTACCAGCCGTAGGCGGCGACCATGATCGCGACGCCGACGCCGATCGACGCCGGCTGCATGAACGCGATGAGCGCGAAGCTCGCGACCCCGCCGACGGCGGCGACGGGGACCCCGGCCGGACAGCGGAACGCGGGCGCGTACCAGTCGGGCTGCTCGCGGCGGAGCCGGACCAGCGCCACGCAGAGCAGGCCGTACATCACGAGGTGGAGGAACGACGCCACCTCCGCGAGCAGCTCCACCTGTCCCGTCGCCGCGAGCACGACGATCGGGCCACCGGCGAGCCCCAAGGCGACGTGCGGGGTCCCGTACGCGAGGTTGACCCGACTCGCGGCCTCGGGGATGAGGTCGTCGCGGCTCACCGCGTACACCGCCCGCGACGCGCTGAGTATCGACGCGTTCGCGCTGGAGAACGTCGCCAGCAGCCCGGCGATCACGATGGCGAGCGCGCCGGGGAAGCCGACGAACTCGCGGGTGACCTCGACCATCGCGGTCTCGCCGAACTCGCCGAGCCGCGCGCTCCCGAACGCGCTCGTCGCCACGAAGATGGTGACGACGTAGAAGACGCCGACCACGACCACGGAGCCGACCATCGCCAGCGGGAGGTTCCGCGAGGGCTCCTTGATGTCCCCGGCGACCGTCGCGACCTGCGCGAAGCCGAGGTACGACGTGAACACGAGCGCGGCGGTCTGGAGGACCGGAAGCGCCCCGCCGGGCGGGAAGAAGCGCTCGGGGGTACTCTCGGCCCCGAAGACGCCCAGCGCGTCGAGGCTCCCGTAGCTCAGGAACAGCGTGAGGATAACGAGCAACACGATCACGATCGCGTTCTGGAGCGCCGCCGTGTTCTCCGTCCCGAAGACGCTGAGCGCGGTGAGCCCGACGCCGAACGCGACGCCGAGCGGGACCGCAGGGTCGACCGGGAGCGCGATCCCCGCCTCGAGGAACACCTGCCCGGCGTAGCTCCCGAGCCCGACGAGGTAGAACGCGGAGGCGAACACGAGCCCGAGCCAGAGGCCGAGCCCGACCACCGCGCCCGGGCCGGTGCCCAGCCCCCGCGAGATGAAGAAGTAGCCGCCGCCGCTGCGCGGCATCGCCGTGGCGAGTTCGGCGGCCGGCAGCGCGACCAGCAGGGCGACCACTGCGCCGATCGCGAACGACGCGGCGGCCGCCGGTCCGGCGTTCTCGGCCGCGAGCCCCGGGAACACGAAGATCCCCGCACCGATCATCGTGCCGATGCCGATCGCGAGGCCGCCGGCGAGCCCGATCGTCCGTTCGAGCTCTCCCTCTCCGGTGTCCGCGTCGACGGCGTCGGGGTCCTCGACGTCGGCGGGTGAAGGCGCGGTGTCGCGCGTCTCGTCGGGCTCGGGGCCGTCCATACGTGTAGAGACGCCTCCCCGACGCGACAAATATCCACCGCTGGCCTCGGTCTGACTGACCCGGCCCGCCTGCCCCAGCGCGGACCGGGACCGCCGCCGGTCGGCCGCCGTGGCCCCCGCGCCACCCGCAACCGACTTACGAATCCCCCGCGACGGGCCGGTATGAGCGACCACGACCGGACCGCGGCCGTCACCCGCGAGACGAGCGAGACGACCATCGAACTCACGCTCGCGGTTGACGGCGACGGCGACAGCGAGGTCGACACGGGGGTCGGCTTCTACGACCACATGCTCGAATCGTTCGCGAAGCACGGCCTGTTCGACCTCACGGTCCGCTGCGACGGTGACCTCGACATCGACGACCACCACACCGTCGAGGACGTGGCGATCTGCCTCGGCGAGGCGTTCGACGAGGCGCTCGGCGACAAGCGCGGCATCCGGCGGTACGCCGACCGCCGCGTCCCGCTCGACGAGGCGGTCGCGAGCGTTGTCGTCGACGTGGCGGGGCGGCCGTACTACGAGTTCTCCGGAGAGTTCTCACAGGAGTCTGTCGGGGAGTTCACCAGCGTCATGGCCGACCACTTCGCGCTCTCCGTAGCCCACAACGCCGGGCTGACGCTCCACGCCGCGGTCGAGCGCGGCGACAACGCCCACCACGAGGTCGAGGCGCTGTTCAAGGCGCTGGCGCGCGCGCTCGACGACGCCACCCGGCTCGACGAGCGCCGCAGCGACACGCCAAGCACGAAGGGCGAGCTCTGAGGCGGCGTCGCTCGGGGTCACTCGGGCGCGGCGAACTCGTTGTACTCCCCGTTGTGGTATACGAGCTCGCCCGTCTCTTCCAGCTCGTGGAGCAGGTCGAACACCTCGCTGTACTCGTGTTCGCGGTCGTACTCGACCGCCAGCCGCTGGACGACCACCCCCGGCGTCACCGCCGCGGCCTCGTGTTCTCGGACGATCCGGACCGCGAGCCGTCCGAGTTCCGCCCGTTCCGAGTCCATCTCGTGACGACGTTCGGCCGGGGTCGGCAAAACGGTCCGGGTCCGGGACGCGCCCGGTTCGCGTTCCGTCCGGACTCGGTTCGCGTCCGGTTCGCGTTCCACCGACAACTTATCACACTGCGAACCGTTGGCAGGGCCGTATGGAACTCCGCTGTGAGGGCTGCGCCGGCTGCTGCGTCGACTGGCGTCCGCTCGATCCGGCCGCGGCGGGCTCAGACCGCACCGGGCCTCGTCCCCCGCTCGACGACACCTACGACCTCGTCCCGCTCACCCGCGACGAGGTCGTAGGCATCGTCGACGACGGTCTGGGCGACGCTCTGGTCCCCCGACTGTTCGAGCCGGCCGAGCGCGACGAGCGCGTTCGGATCGACGGGACCGACCTCGCCGCGATCGACGGCCGCCCCGTCTTCGTCGTCGGCCTCCGGAAGCCCCCCAAACCGGTCGCACCGATCGGGACCGACGAGCCGCGCTGGCTCGGCGCCTGCGCCTTCCTCGACCCGACGACGCTCCAGTGCCGGATCCACGGCGACGACCGCTACCCGCGCACCTGTTCGAGCTACCCGGGTCACAACCTCGAACTCGACGCCGAGACCGAGTGCGAGCGCGTCGAGGCCGCCGGGGGCGGGGACCGGCTCCTCGACGACGAGCCGGCCGACGACCTCCCGGCGCCCGCGTTCGGCCCGCAGGCGCTCGGCGCGACGGTGTTCGCGTACCCCGACCCGGAGGACCTCGACGGCGTCGTCGCCCGGCTCCGCGACGGCGGGGCGACCGCCGACGACCGCGCCCGCTTCGCCGGCGCCGCCGTCGGCTCTCGCCCCGGATCGCTGTCGGTGACGCGCGACCGCATGGCCGAGGCTCGGGACGACGCCCGCGAGGCCGACTCGTGGGTCGGGTCCGCGATCCGCGAGTGGACGGAGCGCGCCGGCGCCGACGCGAGCGGGTCGGCCTCGACCGCGACGCGCGCGACCGCCTCGCCCGCGCCGTCGAGGACGACGCCGGCGCGCCCGGCACGCCCGGCTGGGACGCGGAGCGATAGGGGACGCGCCGACCGTCCTCGGTCGTGTGTTCGCGCCGCCTTCTCGCGCGCACGCACACGCGCGTGAGGCTTACCCGTCTCCGGACCCTCCGTTCGAACATGGACGAACGAGCCCCGACTGACGAGCCGGTCGAGTACGCGCGAGAGGACGTGTCCGTCCTCGTCGTGGGCGCCGGCGCCGCCGGCGCGCGCGCGGCGATCGAACTCGCCGAGCGCGGCGTCGACGACGTGCTCGTCCTCGGGAAGCGCGGACACGGCGACGCCCACACCACGTGGGCTCGGGGCGGGATCAACGGCGCGCTCGGGACCCACGACCCCGAGGACTCGCCCGCGATCCACGCGGCGGACACCCTCAACGAGGGCCACCTGATCAACGATCCCGGGAAGGTCGAGACAGTGACCGCGCAGATGCCCGAGCGGCTCCGCGAGCTCGACGACTGGGGGATGGCGTACTCCCGCACCAACGACGGCGCGATCGACCAGCGGTTCTTCGGCGCGCAGTCGTTCCGCCGGACCGCCTTCGCCGGCGACCACACCGGCGAGTCGCTGCTGAACACGCTCGTCGACCGCGCGCAGGCGCTGTCGGTCCCCTACCGCGAGAACGTGATGATCACGAAGCTGGTCTCCGACGGCGAGGCCGTCCACGGTGCGGTCGGCTTCGACATGGACGACGGCGAGTTCGTGCTGTTCAACGCGGGCACCGTCGTTCTCGCCGCCGGCGGCCACGCAGCGATCTACAACCGGCACACCTCCCGCGACGACGAGAACAACGGCGACGGCGCGGCGCTGGCCTTCGACGCCGGCGCGTCGCTGATGGACATGGAGTTCATGCAGTTCCACCCGACGGGGATGGCCGTCGACGAGGCCGACCCCGAGTGGGCGCCGTGGAGCGGCCGCCTCGTGACCGAGGCCGTCCGCGGCGAGGGGGGCCGCCTGTTCAACGCCGAGGGCGAGCGGTTCATGGAGCGCTACTCTCCGGACCAGATGGAGCTCGACGCCCGCGACGTGGTCGCCCGCGCCATCGCCCGCGAGATCGGCGAGGGGCGCGGCACGGAGCACGGCGGCGTCTACCTCGACATCTCTCACCGCGACGCCGACTTCATCGAGGAGCGGCTCCCCAGAATGTACGAGCGGTTCCAAGACCTCGGCGTGGACATGGCCGAGGAGCCCGTCGAGGTCGCGCCGACCTCCCACTACGGGATGGGCGGCGTCGCCGTCGACGACCACGGCGAGACCGACGTTGACGGCCTCTTCGCCATCGGGGAGACGATGGCGGGCGTTCACGGCGCGAACCGCCTCGGCGGCAACTCGCTGGCCGAGACGGTCGCGTACGGCGTCGTTGCGGGCGAGCGGATCGCCGACCGCGTCGACGGCCCGGGCGAGGTGCCCGACGCCCTCCGCGAGGAGACCGTCGAGCCGCACCTCCGCGACCTGCGCGCGATGGCGGACAACGACGGCGCCAACGAGGTCGACGCGGTGCTCGCCGACCTCCGCGAGCTGATGTGGGAGCACGCGGGCATCCTCCGCGACGAGTCGTCGCTCCGGGAGGGGCTCGACCGCCTCGCCGCCGTCCGCGACCGCGCCGCGGACATGCGCGTCGGGCCGGTCACC
Source organism: Halorubrum sp. CGM5_25_10-8B (assembly GCF_005435095.1). NCBI lineage: Archaea > Methanobacteriati > Methanobacteriota > Halobacteria > Halobacteriales > Haloferacaceae > Halorubrum > Halorubrum sp. CGM5_25_10-8B. Next base: position 57,022 of record NZ_SGTY01000004.1, read on the forward strand.
AGCGAGTCGTTCGAGCTCGCCGTCGACGCCGGCTTCATGCTTGTCGCCGCCGAGGCGGTCCTCCGCGGCGCGCTCGAACGCGAGGAGTCGCGCGGCGCGCACTACCGCACCGACCACCCCGACACCGACCCCGACTGGCGGCGCAACGTCTACTTCGACGCGGCCGACGTCGGCGGCATGACGCTCCGCACCGAACCGGTCGATCAGCCGAGCGACGCCGTCCAGGCCGCCCTCGACGAGGGACACGAGCTGGACTACCACCAGCTAGAGTAGCGACGGCCCGCTCCGCTCGTCCCTCCTTCACCCGCCCCGCTCCCGGTACCAGACGCGCTCGCCGACCGGCGACTCGCCGTCGTCGATCGGGAGCCGGCTCACGAACAGGTCCCGCACGGCGAGCGTGAGCGTCAACTCGACGGGCTCGCCGCGGTCCCCGTCTGCCACCGCTTCATCTCCTCCCGCCTCTCTCTCCGGCACGATCGGCCGCACCGTCACGACGCAGTGGCCGTCGCGCTCGCCGATCGATTCGACGACGCCGACCGACCACTGGTCGACGTGGTGCGACGGTTCCCTGGCGTGGACGCGGTCGTGGTTCACGACCGGCTCGCCTCCGCGTCGGTCGCGTCGCCCGCGACGCGCCGCACGGCGAGCGCGCCCTCGCAGGTACACGTCTCCTCGCACTTCGGGCACTCCGCCGCGGGGCGCTCGATCGGGTCGCGGTGGATCGTCTCGTAGCCGTGCGCGTCGAACAGCTTCTCCGGGGAGTCGTCGCCGCCGTGGTACCACGAGTCCGCGAGGAACAGGTCGACGCCCCGCTCCGCGCCGGCCTCGTGGAGGCGACCGAGCAGCCGACTGCCGATCCCCCGACCCGTCGCGCCCTCCCTGACGTACCCCATTTCGAGGTGGCCGTACCGCTCCGCGGCGGGCAGCAGGTCGGGGTCGTCGAAGAAGTACATCTCGTCGGCGACGGCGGTCGGATCGGTGAACTCGCGGAGCGCCATGACGCCGAGGATCGCGCCGTCCCGGTCGCCCTCGCCGTCGACAGCGTCGGTTCGGTCACTCTCGCCGTCAACCGCGTCTCCCGCCGACTCGACGGCGTCCCCCTCGACCGCGACCAGCACGTGGTACGTCGGGTCGTCGATCCCGAGGTCCACGCCGTAGGAGCTCCCCTCGGTGAAATGAGAGGTGATGAGCGCCTCCAGCGGCTCGGCGTCGCCCGGTCGCGGCTCGCGGATCGCGATCTCGTCCATCTACCGGACGGACGCCGTCGCCGACCAAGAGCGGTGCGGTGCCGGCACCGGCCGCCTCCGGTCGGCGCCGATCAGGCCCCGGCGCCCGGCCGCCAGACTCCCTCCCGCCGGTCGAGCCACGCCACGACGACGACGTGCGGGAGCGTCATGGCGGCGATGGCGACGAGCGACACGGCGAGCAGGTCGCCCGGCGCCGCCACGCCCGCGGGGACCGAGACGCCGACCGCGCCGACCACGAGGAACCCGCCGAGCGTGAGCGGCGCCGCGTCGCGCCCGAAGCGGGCGAGCGCGCCGACCGCGTCGCCGGCCGACGCCGCGCTCGCCGCCGCTGGGTCGACGAGGACGAGCCGGCCGACGTGCCGGAGCGCGTGCCACAGCGCGAAGTACACCCCGATCGCGAACACCGGCGCGGCGAGCAGGAACCACGCCCACAGCACGGCCAGCTCGCCGGCGTCGCGGCGCCAGCCGCCGGCGTCGCGCCCGCTCCGAACCCGCCGGTAGCCGAGCCCGACCGACGCCAGCGTCGCGGCCGCCATCCCGACGCCGACCCCGGCGCGGACCGCGGGCGCGAACAGGGGGTCGACGGCCGTCGCGGCCGCGCCCCCGTCGACGAGGAACAGGCCGACGATCCACTCGGCCACCAGCCGGTACTCCTCGGGGTGCGCGAGGAGCGGGACGCCCATCGGGAGGCCGCCGCGGACGATAAGCGCCAGCCAGCGCTCGGCCGAGGTGGGGAGGTGGTCGACGCCCGCGATCGCGAGCGTCGCCACGTCGCCCTGCCCCCAGTGGAGCCACGTGAGCGCGATGAACCCGACGAACGCGGCGACGGGCGCGGCGAAGAACGCTGCGACGACCGCCCCGCCGAGGACCGCGTAGCCGACGGAGACGACCGCGATCGACCGCCGGAGCGACACGCCCGGCGCGGCCCGTAGGGGGACGAGGTGGTCCACTGCCCCGTGCGCCATCCCGACGGCGAGGGTGCCGAGCGCGAACGTCGCGACGCCGAGTTCGACCGGAAACAGGGGGGTCGCGGCGCCGACCGGCAACAGCGCCGCCAGCGCCAGCGCCGGACGTCGCGCGAACCACCGGTCGACCCGCTCGGCCGCCGGGTCGGCGTCGCGCCCGTCGCCGACGCTCTCGTCGGCCCCGCGTCCCGCGGTCGCGACGGACCGGGCGTCCGCCGCGCTCCGCGACGCCTCCGACGCCTCAGTCATCGACCACGTCCGGGTCCGGGTCGGCCGGGGACTCGGGGCCGCGAACGTCCCGCTCGGGCTCCGACCCGGCGCCGGCGACAGCGTCCGCCGCCGCCCGGCGGCGGTCGTTCCAGTCGAGCACCCACTCGAACAAGACGAGGCCGTTGATCGTCATCACTCCCGCGGCGACGAAGAACAGCATCTCTTCGATCGGGAGGCCGAGGACCGCGATCCCGGTCGTCAACTCCGGCGAGAGGTACCACGTCCCCATGCCGATCGCGATCCGGTCGGCGACCCAGAAGTACGCCGCCGGGGCGAGCGTCGCCGTGATCCACAGCCGCGGCGTGCGCGCGAGGTAGCCGCCGCCGACGCCCCACTGGAGCGCGAGGACGGGCCCGACCCACGCGATCAGCCCGCCGAGGTACAGGAACGACGGGTCGAGCCATGCGAGCCCCAGCCCGATCGGGACCATCGCGAGGCCGACGAGGACGCCGGCGGCCCGGGGCACGCGGTCGAAGTCGCCCTCGCGGAACGTCGGATCGAAACCGATCCGGTGGAGCGCGAACGCGACCACGATCGTCTGGATCGCGAAGAACAGGTACTCGCCGAGCGGGATCGAGAGCGCCCGCGCGACGACGGCGCCGTCCGCGTACCCCCAGGCGCCCCGGCGGATCATGTAGCTGATCCACGGGGTGGTGTAGGCGTACGCGATGGCGACGAGGATCGCGATCCCACCGACCGCCCGGCGCTGCCGCGTCGCCTCGTACCGCGGGGCGAGGTACCACAGCAGCGCCAGCACGGGGAGACTGAAGACGAGATGAAACTGGAGATACGTCAGCGTCGGTAGCATCGGACCACCCCGGCGAAGACGCTCATGCCAACATATCGCCCCCGTTTCTGTTTAACCCTTCAGCCCAACGTGGTCAGGTATCGCCGGCCCGAACCGGTTCGGTGATCAGTCCCCGGCCGCGAGGACGCCGTGCGCCTCCAGCACCTTCCCCAGCCGGTACATGGAGGCGACGACCGAATCACAGACCGGCCGCACCGCGGACTTCGGGACGAAGCCGACCGCCAGGCCCGCGACCTCCAGCATCGGGAGGTCGTTCGCGCCGTCGCCGACCGCCACCGTCTCGCGCATCGGGACGCCGACCTCGGCCGCGAGGTCGGCGAGCGCGTCGTCCTTCGTCCCCTCGATCAGCGGTCCCTCCGCCTCGCCGGTGAGGGCGCCGTCCGGTCCGGTCGGCAGTCGGTTGGCGACGATCGTGTCGACGGCGACCCCCTCGCGAGCGAGCGCCGCCTCGACGCCGCGCTCGAACCCCCCGGTGAGGACGGCGACGTGGTGCCCCTCGTCGCGGAGGCGCTCGATGAGACGCGCGGCGCCGGGCCGGATCCGCACCGCGTCGAACGCGTCCTCGACCTCCGCCTCGGGAAGGGCTTCCAGCAGCTCCGCGCGCCGGTAGAGGCTCTCGGCGTAGCTGAGTTCGTCGTTCATCGCCCGCTCGGTGATCTCGGCGACCTCGTCGGCGACGCCCGCCCGCTCCGCGAGCAGGACCGTCATCTCGGAGTCGGAGAGCGTCCCGTCGAAGTCGAACGCGATGAGACTCATGGCGTCCGTTCGTCGCGGCGGGGCCTTGAAGCGCGCGGTCGCCCCCGATTTTCACCGGCGGGAGCGCCTCTCGGACACGGCCCGCTCACAGCCGCTCGCCGCGGTACTCGAAGTACCTGACCTCCTCGGCGCACCAGGCGCAGCCGCACTCGCTGTAGTAGCCGCTCCGCCCGGTGAGCCGATCGGGGTGGGTGATCTCGATGCCGCGCTGGAACCGCTCCGCGAGCTCGTGGTATCGGTCGCACTCCTCCCAGAACGACGCCGCAGCGGCCATCGTGTCCGTTTACGTGAAACTCGCATTTGAACGGTACTCCGAACTCGCGCCCGCCCGGCCCCTTTCGGCCGCGTCGCAGCGCTTCGCGCCGCCCTCCTCACTCGCCGTCAGCGTCGGCGAGGAACTCCACGTCGCCGGCGATGACCGCGCTCGCGATGACGCCGACGCCGACCACGGTGGCGACCCCGAGGGTGGTCATCGTCACCGAGAGCGCCGAGCCGCCGATCGCGACGCCCACGAACGCCCCGACGGCCCCCCCGACGCCGCCGGCGATCACCGCCAGCGTCTGTGCCTCCCGCATAGGTGTCGCTTTAGTAACACGGGTTATAAGCGTTCCCGCCGGGTTCTCTCCGGTGATAACGCCGCCCTCATTCCGGCGCCGGTGCCGCTCTCGGCGGTCGCCGGCGCCTCAGCGCGGGTACCGCCGCCCGAGGTCGGCGCCGTCGTCCGCCGCGTCGCTCCCGGCGGGCTCTCCGTTCGCGTTGTCGGAGTTCTCGTCGCCCGCATCCCCGTCGCCCACCTCCTCGCCGCCCGGACTCACGCTCCCGGTTCGGTAGCCGGCCATGTCGAGGGTGACGTACTCGAAGCCGAGGTCGGTGAGGTGTTCGTGGACGGCGTCGGCGAAGGCCGGGTCGAGCGCGCGCTCCAGTTCGTCGGGGGCGATCTCGACGCGTGCGAGGCCGTCGTGGTCGCGAACCCGGAACCCCTCGAAGCCCCACTCGCGGAGCACCCGCTCCGCCTTCTCGACGCGGGTCAGCCGCTCCTCGGTGACCTCCAGCCCGGTCGGGATCCGCGAGGAGAGACACGCCATCGAGGGCTTGTCGGCCACGGAGAGGTCGCGAGACTCGGCGATCGCGCGGACCTCCGCCTTCGTGATCCCGGCGTCGAGCAGCGGCGAGAACACGTCGAGCTCCTCGACCGCGCGGAGCCCCGGTCGGTGCCCCTCGCCGGGGTCGTCCGCGTTCGTCCCGTCGCAGACGGTGTCGATCCCCAGCTCCTTCGCGGTCTCGTACATCCGGCCGAGCCGCATGGTCCGGCAGTGGTAACACCGGTCGCCGTCGTTGGCGACGAAGTTCGGGTCGTCGAGCTCGGAGAACGTCACCGTCTCGTGGCGGACCCCGATCTCGTCGGCGACTCGCTTCGCGTCGTCGAGCTCCGCCGCGGGGAGCGTCTCGCTGCGGGCGGTACACGCCACGGCGTCGTCGCCGAGCGCCTCCGTTGCCAGCGCGGCCACCACCGCGGAGTCGACGCCGCCCGAGAACGCGACGAGCACCCCGTCGCGCTCGCCGAGCGCCTCGCGGGCGGTCGCCGCCTTCGCCGCCGCCTCGGGGTCGAGCGACCCGTCGCCGACGGCACGCGCGTCCTGACTCATGGCAGGCGTTGGCGACGAGCGCGAAAAAGGGCGTCGCACCCGGCGCGCTGGTCCTCGCTCTGAGACGCGCGCCGCCCCCCGACCCGCCGGACGCCGCGGGGATCCGCGGGAGCGACCCGCACGCTTTACACCGTTGCCGTGATACCGGCGGGTAGATGGAGCTGGAGGCGATCCCCGGCGTCGGCGCCAAGACGGCCGCTTCGCTGCGCGAACTCGACGACCCGGTCGCGACCGTCGAGTCCGGCGACGTGGCCGCCATCGCCCGCGCGCCGGGCGTCAACGAGGCCCGCGCGGCCCGCATCGCTCGCGGAGCGATCCGGCGCCGCCACGGCGACGACGGTCGCGTGCTGGCCACCGACCGCGCCCGCGAGCTGTACCGGGAGGCGATCGACCTGCTGCGCGAGCGCACCGTCACTGACTACGCGGCGAAGCGGCTGGAGACGTTCTACCCGAGCGCGTCCGCCTCGCGGATCGCGGAGGCGCAGTCGTTCGCCGCCGCCGCGGCCGACCGCGACCCCGACCCGGCGGTCCGCGAGGCGCTCGCGGACTGCGCGCCCCTGTCGGACCCCCCGACCGTCCGCGTCCGCGACCGCTGCCTCGCGACGGCCGACGCCGAGACGCTCGCGCGCGCCGAGGCGGAGGTTCCCGAGCTCTCCGTCGAGACCGTCGAGGACGCGCGTGACGTCTCCGAGCTGGGCCGCTCGTACGCGTCCGTGATCGTCTTGGACGAGTCGTTCGCCGGGCTCGACGTGGAGGGCGACGTGAGCGTGCGGCCGGACGCGCTGGAGGCGCCGGCGGAGACGGTGCCCGAGCGGCTGCTCGCCTTCTTCGCCGAGAACCGCGACCGGCTGGAGGCGGCCGCGGCGGTCCACGAGGCGGCCGCGGCGGCCGGCGACCCCGTCTCGGGCGGCGGCCCTCCGGTCGCCCTCGACCGCCTGCGCGACGCGCTCTCGCGGCTCGACGACGACGGCACGATCGCCGGCGACGCGGAGCTGGACCGGCTCACCGCCGCCGTCGACGACCTCGACGCCGCGGTGTCGACGGCCGCCTCCGTCGCCGACGACCGGCTGCGCGAGGCGATCCGCGAGCGCGACGTCACCATCGAGGGGACCGACTTCCTCTCCCTCGTCGAGCAGGGCGCCCGCGTGGACTCCCTGCTGGACCGCGAGCTCGCCGACGAGTACGACGCGGCCGTCGACGCCGCCCGCGAACACCTCGCCGACGCGCTCCGACTGGAACCCGAGGAGGCGGAGCTCGCGGAGCGCGTCTTCGGCGGCGACCCATCTTTCCCGGTCGACCACGACGAGAGCGCCGTCTCGCGGCTCCGGACCGAGCTCTCCGCGGCCCGGGACCGCCGGGCGGCGAAGCTGAAGGCCGACCTCGCGAGCGACCTCGGGGACCTCCGCCAGCCGGTCGAGGAGCTGGTCCGCGACGCCCTGGAGCTCGACGTCGAGCTCGCCGTCGCGCGGTTCGCGCGCGACTTCGACTGTACGCTGCCCGAGGTGGTCGAGCCGGCGGGCGACGACGACGGCGGCGAGGCCCCGCCCGCCGGCTTCCGCATCGAGGGCGGTCGCTCCCCGCTCCTCGACGTCGACTTCCCCGATGTCGAGCCCGTCGACTACGGCGTGTCGGGCGCGACGCTGCTCTCCGGGGTGAACTCCGGCGGGAAGACCTCGACGCTCGATCTGGTCGCGCTGGTCGTCGTGCTCGCACAGATGGGGATGCCCGTGCCGGCCGAGTCGGCGACCGTCGAGCGGTTCGAGGAGATCCACTACTACGCGAAGTCGCAGGGCACTCTCGACGCCGGCGCGTTCGAGGCGACGCTGCGGGACTTCGGCGACCTCGTCGACGGCGCCGACGGTCGGCTGGTCTTGGTGGACGAACTCGAATCCATCACCGAGCCGGGCGCCTCCGCGAAGATCATCGCGGGCATCTTGGAGGCGCTCGACGACCAGGACGCGACCGCCGTCTTCGTCTCGCACCTCGCCCGCGAGATCCGCGCCGCCACCGACTTCGAAGTCGCGGTCGACGGCATCGAGGCCGCGGGGCTCGTCGACGGCGAACTCCGCGTGAACCGCTCGCCGAAGAAGGGGCACCTCGCGCGGTCGACGCCGGAGCTCATCGTCGAGAAGCTCGCGGACGACCGCGGCGGCGAGTTCTACGGCGACCTGTTGGAGAAGTTCTGAGCCGGGAGCGGGTCTCCCCCCGCCCCGAGAACTCAGTCGCCGCCGTCGAGCTCCGCCGTGACCGTGATCTCGACGTCGAGCGGCGCGGGGAGCCGAGACACCTCGACGCAGGTCCGCGCCGGGTACGGCTCCGAGAGGAACGACCGGTACGCCTCGTTCACCGCGTCGTAGTCGTCCATGTCGGTGAGGTAGACGGTCGCCGACACGATCGCGTCCGGGGTCGTCCCCGCCGCCTCCAGAATCGCGGCGACGTTTTCGAGCGTCTGCGTCGTCTGTTCGCCGACCGAGTCGGGCGCCTCCCCCGTGTCGGGGTCCACGCCCGTCTTCCCGGAGACGTGGACCGTGTCGCCCGAGACGATCCCCTGCGAGTACGGGCCGAGCGCTTCCGGGACGTCGTCCGTCGTGATCTCTCGCATGACCGGGGCGACGGCGCGCCGCGGCATCAAGATGCGGGTCGCGGGGGTCGCCTCGGCCGCTCCGACACCGCCGCGAGGCGGTCGCCCCGACCCACGCCCCGTCCGGGCGTTCGTCGCCCCGCCGACATATTCATACAGGCTCGGTCGGAATCGAGCCGTATGCCAGCCGTGTCCCCGTTCGGCGTCCTCCTCTTCGCGGCGCAGGTCGGCGTCGGCGCTCAGGTGTCCCGCTTGCTCCCCGACCGTGACCGCGCCCGTCGCGCGGCCGTCGGGCTCGCCGTGGCGGTACTGGGTCTCTTGATCCTGTTCCGCTTCGGTTCCATCGCGGCGCTCACCGTCGACCTGATCGCGCTCCTCGTCGTTGCGAGAGCCGTCGGATCGCCCGGCCGTCGGCCGACGGCGGGGTAACGCGACGGTCTCGGCGCCGCGTCGTCCCGGTTACGATCGCACCCTCAGAGCCAGACGAGCCGCCACTCGCCGTCCGCGGTCGCGACGAGCCACTCCAGTTCGAACTCGTCGCCGTCGCCGTCGGTGACTGTCACCGAGACGACCGCGTTCTCCGCGGCGACGGTCTCGATCGTCTCGTCGTCCGCGGCCCCGGCGAAGAAGTCCGAGACGCTCCGGACGCGCTCGGCGTCCACGTCCTCGGCGACGACGGCGGCCTCGACGAGCCCCTGACGCCGCGCGCCGTCGAAGAGGCCCGGCACGTCCGCCGCCACCTCGCCCAGCGGCGACGCGGGGTGCGAGAGCTCCCGGACGTCGTCGGCGAACGCTGCCGCGCTCTCGGCCTCGCCCGCCCGCCGGTAGTACTCCCTGACGACTGTCACCGGTCCCTCCGGTTCGCCGGGCCACACGACGCCCCACTCGCCGTCGTCGGTCGCGACGAGCCACCGACGCTCGAACTCGCCCCCGTCGCCACCGACGACGGTCGCCGAGACGACCGCGTTCTCCGCGGCGATCGACTCCAGCTCCTCGTCGGTGAGCGAGGCCGACAGGAATCCGGATATCGAGCGGATCCGGTCGGCCGAGACGTTCTCCTCGACGACCGCGGCGTCGGCGAGTTCCTGTCTCACCGTGGTGTCGAACGCCATCGGCACGTCCTCGGCGAGCGTCGAGAGCGGGGAGACGGGGTGCGCGAGCGCCGGAACGTCCGCCGCGAACGCCTCTGCGTCTTCGCTCGCGCTCGCCCGCCGGTAGTACGCCTCGACCGCCGCCGCGGGACCGCCGGCGCCTTCGGCGGTGGAGGAGCGCCCGGCCGCGAGCGCGAGGACCGCTGCGCCGCCAACGGAGAGGAACGACCGTCGTTCCATGACCGTGTGTCAAGCGATGTCGAGCAAAAGTTCTTTTCCCAATTTCGCCCCGAAAGCCGCCACAGACGCCGCTCAGTCGTCGTCCGCGACCGCGGGCTTCCGCCGGTCGTCGCGGGGGCCGTCGAGGTCCACGTCGGGCAGCATGTCGCGGAGGTAGCGCCCGGTGTGCGAGGCGTCTTCCCGAGCGATCTCCTCGGGGGTACCGCTCGCGACGAGTTCGCCGCCGCCGTCGCCGCCCTCGGGGCCGAGGTCGATCACGTGGTCGGCGTTCTTCACGAGGTCGAGCTCGTGTTCGATGACGACCACGGTGTTGCCGGCGTCGACGAGGCGGTGGAGCACGTCGATCAGCTTGCGCTCGTCCTCCTTGTGGAGCCCCGTCGTCGGCTCATCGAGCAGGTAGAGCGTGTCGCCGGTCGCGCGCTTGCCGAGCTCCTCGGCGAGCTTGACGCGCTGCGCCTCGCCGCCCGAGAGGGTGGTGGAGGGCTGGCCCAGCTCCATGTAGCCGAGCCCCACGTCCTTCAGCAGTTTCAGGCGGCGTTCGAGCCCGCGGTGGCTCTCGAAGAAGTCGTACGCCTCCGCGACGCTCATGTCGAGCACGTCGGCGATGGTCTTCCCCTTGTACTCCACGTCGAGCGTCTCGTCGTTGTAGCGGGCGCCGCCGCACTCCTCGCAGGGGACGTACACGTCCGAGAGGAAGTTCATCTCGATCTTGACGGTCCCCTGCCCGCCGCACTCCTCACAGCGGCCGCCTTTCACGTTGAACGAGAAGCGGCCCTTCTCGTAGCCGCGGCGCTTCGAGAGCTTCGTCTCCGCGAACAGCTCTCGGACGTGGTCGAACACGTCCGTGTACGTCGCGGGGTTCGACCGCGGCGTCCGCCCGATCGGCGACTGGTCGATGAGCCGCACCGTCTCGACCCCGTCGAGCCCCTCGATCGCGTCGTGTGCGCCGGGATCGACCGAGGTGTTGTCGTTCATCTCTCGCGCCAGCCCCTTGTAGAGGATGTCGTTGACGAGCGTCGACTTCCCCGAGCCGGAGACGCCGGTGACGGTCGTCAACGTGCCGAGCGGGATCGGCACGTCGAGGTCCTTCAGGTTGTGCTGGCGCGCGCCCGTCACCACGAGTTCGCCGTCTGGCTCGCGCCGCTCGTCGGGCACCGGGATCGACTTCCGGCCCGCGAGGTAGTCGGCGGTCACCGACTCGTCGGTCCCGACCACCTCGTCGAAGTCGCCCTGCGCGACGACCTCGCCGCCGCGCTTGCCGGGGCCGGGGCCCATGTCGATGATCTCGTCGGCGCGCCGCATCGTCTCCTCGTCGTGTTCGACGACGAGCAGCGTGTTGCCGAGGTCGCGGAGCCCTTCGAGCGTGTCGAGCAGACGGTCGTTGTCGCGCTGGTGGAGGCCGATGGAGGGCTCGTCGAGGACGTAGAGGACGCCCACCAGCCCGGAGCCGACCTGCGTCGCGAGCCGGATGCGCTGGCTCTCGCCGCCGGACAGCGTCGACGCCTCGCGGTCGAGCGTGAGGTACTCCAGCCCGACCTCCTCCATGAAGCCGAGCCGCGCGCGGATCTCCTTCAGAATCTCCTCGGCGATCGTCGTCTCGCGCTCGTTCAGCTCCGCCTCCATTCCCTCGAAGTGCTCGCGGGCGTCGGCGATCGACAGCTCGTTCACCTCGGTGATCGACGTGCCGGCGACGAGGACGTGCCGCGACTGCTCCTTCAGTCGGGTGCCCTCGCACTCGGGACAGGTGGTCACGGCCATGTACTCCTCGATGTGGTCGCGGGCGCGCTCGGAGTCGGTCTCGACGTGGCGGCGCTCCAAGTTGGGGATGACGCCCTCGAAGCGCTCCGTCTTCTCGCGCGTGCCGTTCTTCGTCGTCCACTCGAAGTGGACCATCCCGTCGGTGCCGTAGAGGAACTGCCGCCGGATCGACTCGTCGAGCTCCTCGAAGGGCGTGTCGAGGTCGACGCCGAAGTGCTCCGCGACGTTGTCGAGCTGGCGCGAGTAGTAGGTGCGGTCGTAGCTCCACGGCTCGAACACGTGCTTCAGCGGCTTCGAGGGGTCCTCGACGACGAGGTCCTCGTCGACCTCCTTCGTCGAGCCGATCCCCTCGCACTCCGGGCAGGCGCCGTACGGACTGTTGAAGGAGAACGAGCGCGTCTCGATCGCGGAGAACTGTACGTCGGAGTTGGGGTTGCCCAGCTCCTCGGAGAACTCGACGACGAGGCGGTCGTCGCCGTCGGCGTCGGCCGCGAGCGATCCCGTCGAGCGCGCGTTCGACGCGAAGGGAACGTCCTCGGGCGGGTCGGGGACGATCAGCTTGAGGACGCCGCCCGCCTCCTCGAGGGCGGTCTCGACCGAGTCGGTGATCCGCGAGCGCGCGTCCGGGGCCACCCGAACGCGGTCGACGATCACGTCGATCGTGTGGTCGTAGTTCTCGTCGAGGTCGGGGTCGTCGAGGGTGAGATCGACGGGCTCGCCGTCGATCTCGACGCGGCTGTACCCGTCGCTCACCAGCTCCTCGAATAAGTCCTCGAAGGCGCCCTTCTGGTCGCGGACGACCGGGGCGGCGATCTTCGCCCGCGTGCCCTCGGGCAGGTCGAGGATCTGCTTCACCATGTCCTGGGCGGACTGCTCGCCGACCTCCTCGCCCGTGACGGGGTCGTACTGGGTGCCGATCCGGGCGTACAGCAGCCGGAGGTAGTCGTGGAGTTCGGTGACGGTCCCCACCGTCGACCGTGGGTTGTTCGCCGCGTTCTTCTGGTCGATCGAGATCGCCGGCGAGAGCCCCTCGACGGACTCCACCTGCGGTTTGTCCATCTGTCCGAGGAAGTTGCGCGCGTACGCCGACAGCGACTCGATGTAGCGGCGCTGTCCCTCTGCGTAGACGGTGTCGAACGCGAGCGACGACTTCCCCGAGCCAGAGAGCCCGGTGACGACGGTGAACTCCTCCCGCGGGATCCGGACGTCGAGGTCCTTGAGGTTGTGTTCCTCGGCGCCGCGGACCTCGATGTAGTCCTTGCTCATTTCACTTCGTCCGTTGCGGGCGCGCGCGGGAATAGTCGTCGGTCGCGGGGACCGGCAGCGCCCGTTCTCGCCGTCGGCCGCGCCGAGCGCGGGGACTCACTCCCCGACGAACTCCGCGGGCGGAGAGAGGTCCCGCCGCCCCCCGAAGGTGACGAGGAAGAGGACGCCGACGCCGACGCCGTACGCCAACATCAACGGGATCGTCGCGAGGAACATCGTGATCACGTCGGCGGGGGTGAACACGGCCGCGACGAGCAAGATCCCGATCGTCACCTCGCGCCAGCGGGCGCGGAACACGCGGTACGGGACGCCGGCGTTGTTCAGCAGGACCATCGCGATGGGGATGTCCGCGAGGAAGCCGATCCCGATGGTCGTGTAGATGACGAGCCAGAGGAAGTCGCTCACCTGGTAGGTGATGACCATGTCCGCGAGGCGCGCGTCGGTGACGAGCCAGCCGATGATCCCGGGGGCGATGTACGCGTACCCGAGCGCGAAGCCGCCGATCATCCCGGCGCCGAGCGCGCCCGCCCACAGGTACACCTGATAGAGCCGCCCGGCGACGAAGCCGCGCTCGCGGAGCGCGGGCCACGCGTAGTAGAGGGCCACGGGGAACGCGGCGAAGATCCCGAGCATCACCGAGAACTTCACCATGAAGATGAGCGCCTCGACCGGGTGGAGCGTGATGATGTTGATCCCGCCCTCGACCTCCGCGGGCACGCGCCGTTCGAGGTCGCCCCGGACCGTTCCGAGCCCGCCGAGGTACAGCCACGTGAACGCGGCCGCCATCACGGCGCCGAACACCGCGACGATCCGGAACGACCGCGTGCGCAGCGAGTCGAAGATGAACTTGAGGTCCGTGTAGTAGCCGCCGATGTCGTCTTCGGCCTCCTCCTCGTTGCCGTCGGTGAGCTCCGCGAGGAACGTCGAACTCGCCCGCGAGGTCCGGTTCTGGACGTTCCCGACGAGCCCGTCCTCGCCGGCGTCGTCCGCGCCGCCGTCGCCGTCCGCGCCACTGTCGCCGTCGCTCCCCTCGTTCGCCTCGTCGAAGCGGTCGAGGATCGCCTGCGCCTTCTCCGGGTCGTCGTCGTCGATCGCGGATTGCGCGAGCGCGAGCGACTCCTCTTCGCCCATCTCGGCGAACGCGTCCGCGGGGGCCGCCCGCACGCCCGCGGCGTCGAGTTCGCCCACGTCGATGGCGGTCGGGTCGCCGTACCGGTAGCCCGCGCTCGCGGTGTCGAGGTCGGTGTACACCGCCCACAGCGTCGCGACGGCCGCGAACGCGATCGCCCACGCGGCCGCGTAGACGCCGAGCGCGGTCGTCGGGTCGACGCCGAGCCCGGCGCCCGGTTCGAGGAACCGCCGCGTGCTCCCCGCGAGCCGGAGCAGGTCGTTGACCGCGGTTCGACCGCCGTACTCGTAGAAGCCGTACACGAGCGCGCCACCGAGGACGGTCGCCCCCCCGACGACGTTCCAGTGGTTCCGCACGGCGCCGAGCACGTCGATCCGGTCGGAGCTCCGTTTCGCCGTGACGACGAGCTTCGCGAGGTAGAGGCTGAAGCCGTACAGCGCGACCAGCGGGAACGCCCACAGTAGCTGGGTGAACGGGTCCGGCGGCGAGAAGACGGCGCCGAACACGAAGATGGCGACGACCGCGTAGCGCCACTTGTCGCGGAACGTCTCGTACGGGACGATCTCGGCGTACGACAGCCCGGTGATGACCATCGGCATCTGTCCGGCGAGGCCGAACGAGAGGGAGAGGAAGACGATGAACTCAGTCCACATCACGATCCCGTAGGTGGGCTGGATGTCGGCCTCCAGCCCGAACTCCGCGAGAAAGCCGAACATCAGCGGGAAGAAGGCGAAGACGCCGTAGGCGACGCCGGCGGAGAACAGCCCCGCGGCGAGCAGTCCGAGGAGCGCGAGCTTCCAGCGGGCGATCGGCGACTGCGGCCACATACCGCGAGCGCGGAGTTCGTCGCGGGTGACGTAGATCAGCGGCGGGATCGCGGCGATCGCGCCCACGATCAGCCCGATCTTCGCCTGGAGGAGGATCACTTCGAACGGGGTCGTCGCGATGATGTCCGCCTCCTCGGCGACGGCGGCGCTCATGTTGGACTCGGTCACCTCCCGCAGCCGGTCCCAGATGTACGTTCGGAGCGCCCAGAACGTCGCGAGGAAGCCGATGAGGAAGACGACGAACACCTTCTGGAGATCCTTCTGGATCGATCGAAGGAACGCCTTCGCCGTCTCGCGGCCCTCCGCGATCGACTGCTGGGTGTCTTCGTCGAGGGCGCTCGCCATACGAAAGGCGACGGTCGTCGCCGTTATCAACCTTTTCGACCGCGGGCGCTCCGGCCACCGAGCCGTCGCGGGGCCGTTGAGCAGTTACGAGCCCGCCGGGCCCGGCCAGGCCGCCGCTTCGGTCGCTCCGTCGCCGCCGCGAGACCCGGTTTCGCCCCCGCGCGACGCAGCCATCCGAAAAGGTTGATAACCGCCCGGTCGCGTAGGGCAACTGAATGGACGACTCGGACCGGCCGCGCGACGACGACTCGGCCGCCGCTGACGGGTCGACCGACGAGGACGAACCCGAGAGCGACGCCGCCGGAGAGGGCGGCGAGAGCGTCGAGTCCGTCGACGCCGCGTCCGAGAGCGTCGAGTCCGAGGTCGAAGCAGAGGTCGGACCCGAGGTGGACCCCGCCGCGGTCGACGCCGACTCGACCGCCTCCGCTGACGCCGACTCGACCGCCTCCGCTGACGCCGACTCGGCCGCCTCCGCGGCCACCGGCTCCGCGGACGCCGCCGACCCGTCGACTGACGGCCTCCCGGCGACGGACGACGGCCAGAGCCTCGGCGACGGCGGCACGCCGGCGACGACCGCGGACGCACCGACCGCCGACGCCGCCACGGCCGTCGAGGACGAGCCGTTCGAGGGTATCGAAGGGCCGGAGACGGACGAGGAGATGCCGCTGGCCGCGCACATCGAGGAGATGATGCGCCGGCTCGCGGTCGTCTTCCTCATCGGCGGGCTGGCGACGCTCGTCGTCGTCACCGAGTCGACGGAGCTGATCAACTACTTCTGGAGCTACCACATCCCGGCGCCGCTGGAGAACCGCCCGCGGCTGTACGGCCCGCTCGAACTCCCGCTCACCCGCCTGAAGGTGGCCGGTCTCGCGGGCGTCGTGGTCGGGCTCCCGGCGTTCGTCTACGAGACGTACCGGTTCATGCGCCCGGGACTCTACGAGACGGAGCGCCGCTACTACCTCGCGGCGGTCCCGACGAGCCTAATCTTAGGCGGTGTCGGGATCGCGTTCGCGCACTTCCTCGTGTTGCCCGCGATCTTCTCGTATTTCACCACCTACACCTCCGACGCCGCGACGATCGCCTTCGGGCTCGCGGAGACGTTCAACCTGATCGTCATCATGCTCGCGTTCATGGCGATCGTCTTCCAGATCCCGCTTTTCATCATGCTCGCGATCATGATGAACCTCGTCACCCGGCAGTGGCTGGAGGCGAAGCGGCTGATCTTCTGGGGGTCGTTCCTCGGGATCGCGTTCCTGTTCAGCCCCGATCCGACCGGGATGGCGCCGATCATCGTGACGCTCACGATGATCGCCCTCTTCGAGGGGACGCTCGCGATACTGCGCTGGACCGGGAACTAGATCCGGTCGGTGCTGTTTCTACCACTGATTGCGGATCGACGGCAGGCACTGTCAGCGCCTCAGACGCTCGGTCGTTCGTGAACTGCGGTTCTACGGCGACCGCCTCCCAATCCCCAGCCGCCCGGCTCTACGCAGACACCTGCTGATCGCCGACGACACCTCCGAAGCCCTAGCCGCGAGACTCGCGCGCCCTGTTGCGCGCCTCACTCGGTCGCTGACGCTCCCTCGTTGCGGTGCTTACTGCGGCGTGCTTCGGCCTCGCGGCAGCGTGGCGCTACGCGCCACGGGCAGCCGGCGGCTTCGCCGCCGGCGACTGCCCCTTCGAGTCCCGCCCCGACCACACGGCGCCGCACCTCACACCGCCCCAGCCTCGCGGTTCACTCCGGGCTCCCTTCGGTCGCCCGTCGCTCACCGCGTCCCTCGCGCGTGCGACTCGCGCCCCGCGGGCGCTCGTCGGCACGCGCCGCCGCTCCGCCGACACGCGGCTCCGCTCCGCCGACACGCGGCTCCGCTCCGCCGACACGCATTAGTCCGCCGCGGCAGGATCGACTCGGTATGGTCCTCGGCCTCGTCGTTCCGGCAGCTATCTCGTTCGTGTTCGCCGCGGTCGCGGCGTACGTGGGCGCCCTCCGCGCGCTGGAGGTGTACTTCGACCCGAACCAAGACAGCGTCTTCCTCATGGACGACCGCGAGCCGCCGTACCGCCGGTGAGGCCGCGGCAGTTCCGGTTCGGCCCCGCCAGCGGCGCCCTCACGACTCGCCGAGCAGCTCGACGAGCAGCGCGTTCTGCGCGTGCATCCGGTTCTCCGCTTGGTCCCAGACCAATGCCCGGTCGGATTCGAGCACGCCGTCCGTGATCTCCTCGCCGCGGTGCGCGGGCAGGCAGTGCATCACCTTCGCGCCGGTGTCCGCGAGCAGGTCGGCGTTCACCTGGAACCCGTCGAAGGCGGCGAGCTTCTCCTCGCGCTCGTCCTCCTGCCCCATCGAGATCCAGACGTCGGTGTAAACGACGTCGGCGCCCTCGATAGCGGTCGCCGGATCAGCCGTTGGCGCCACGTCCGCGCCGAACTCGGCGGCGCGGTCGAACACGTCGGGGTCCATCCCGTAGTCGGCGGGCGTGGCGACCTCCACGTCGACGCCGGCCATCGCCGCGCCGACGACGAACGACTGCCCGACGTTGTTGCCGTCGCCGACCCACGCGACCGTGGCGTCCTCGCCGACCGTCTCCCGGATCGTGAGGAGGTCGGCGAGCGTCTGACAGGGGTGCGCCTCGTCGGTGAGCCCGTTGATCACGGGACAGTCGGCGTACTCGGCGAGGGTCTCCACGTCCTCGTGGTCGAACAGCCGGGCCATCACGCCGTCGACGTACCGGCCGAGGACCCGCGCCGTGTCCTTCAGCGGCTCGCCGTGGCCGAGCTGGATGTCGTCGGGGCCGAGGAACATCGCGTGGCCGCCGAGTCGAGTCATGCCCGTCTCGAAGGAGACCCGGGTGCGCGTCGAGGGTTTCTCGAAGATCATCCCCAGCGTCGCGTCCCCGAGTCGAGGGTCGGTCTCGCCCGCCTTCATCGCGGCGGCGCGGTCGAGCAGGGCGTCCAGTTCGGCGGGCGTCACGTCGTCGATGTCGAGGAAGTCGTCGGTTGCGAGGGGCATCGTTGGTGTGGTGTCGGGTGGTGGTGTCGTTCGAAAACAGTCGGTTTCGGGGAGGTGCGTCGGGTTACAGTCGCTCGCGGCAGACCTCGGTCAGCACGCGCACGGCGCGGTCGAGGTCGGGTAGCGGGAGCCGCTCGTCGGGCGCGTGGTCGAGGTCGGAGTTCCCGGGCCCGTAGGTGACCATCGGGCAGTCCCACGCGGCCGCGAAGAGGTTCATGTCGCTCGTGCCGGTCTTCCGGAGCAGGCGCACGTCGCCGCCCGCGGACCGGATCGCGACGCGGAACGCCCGCGCGAGGTCGGTCCGCGGACTCTCCATCACGGGCGGCATCGGCTCGCCCCAGCGGACGGTGCCGGTCGACAGCTCCGCCTCCGCGAGCTCGTGGATCTCGTCGACCGGCCGCGACGGCGGGATCCGCAGCTGGACGTCCACTGTCGCCTCCACGGCGAGGCCGTCGTCGCTCAGGCCGCCGTCGACCGAGATGGGCTTGGTCGTCACCTGGTCGAACACGGCGGTCTCCGCGTCGTCCGGCGTGAACGCCTTCTCGACGCCGTGCCACCAGTCGATCGCGTGCTGGATCGCGTTCGGCTCCGGCCGCGAGGAGTGGCCCGACTCGCTGGTGTTCACGTACGTCCCCTCGAGCAGGCCGCGGTAGCCGAGCGTGATCCCCTGCCAGCCCGACGGCTCGCCGTTGACCACCGCCTCCGGCGCGTCGCGGTCGCCGATGAGGTGGCGCGCGCCGCCGGAGTCGACCTCCTCGCGGACGACGCCCGCGAAGGAGACGCCGGTCTTCACCGCGGCGACCGCCATCGAGACGAGCGGTCCGGTCGCGTCGACTGACCCGCGACCCCACAACACGGGGTCGCCGGGGTCGCCGACGCGGACGTCGGAGGGCTCCGGCAGCTCGTCCTCGGACGGCGCGGGCCGCACCTCGACAGGGATGTCGCCGGGGACGGTGTCGACGTGCGAGGTGAGGAGCACGGCGTCGTTCGCCGGGGCGCGGACGTTGCCGACCTCGTCGATCCACGCCTCCCGGCCGTTCGCCTCGAAGAAGTCGACGAGGCGCTCGGCCGCCCGCTCCTCGTTGCGCGACGGCGAGGGGATCGAGACCATGTCGTACAGCAGCTTCCGGGTGGGCGTGTCGCAGGCCGCGGGGTAGCCGCCGCCGGCGACGACGTCGGTGCCGCCGGCCGCGGCGTCGTCGGCCGCCTCGCCGCCCTCCCGATCCTGTTCCTTGCCGGCCGCCATCAGCCGACCACCTCGGCTATCGCGTCGACGACGGCGTCGGCGTGCTCGCGCTCGATCGTCAGCGGCGGCAGCAGGCGCAGCACGGTCCGCCCCGCCGGCAGCGCGAGGATCTGGTGGTCGATGGCGAGGTCGCGCAGCAGGCGGTTCGACCCGCGGCGCACCTCGATCCCGACCATCAGCCCGTCGCCGCGCACGTCGCGCACGTCGTCGCCGAGGCGGTCGCGGAGCTCGCTGCGGAGGTAGTTCCCGACCGCCTCGGCGTGGGCCGGGAGGTCCTCGCGCTCGATCACGTCAAGGGTGGCGCCCGCCGCGGCCGACACCACGGGCCCGCCGGAGAACGTCGAGCCGTGATCGCCCGAGTCCTCGGCGATCCAGTCGCGACACAGCGTCGCGCCGATCGGGAGCCCGCTGCCGAGCCCCTTCGCGGTCGTGAGGATGTCCGGTACCACGTCGTGGCGGTCGGCGGCCCACATGTCTCCGGTGCGCCCGAGCCCGGTCTGGATCTCGTCGAGGATCATCGCCGCGCCGGAGGTGGCGGTCGCGACGCGGACAGCCTGAAGGTACTCGGTCGGGACGGGGTTGATCCCGCCCTCGCCTTGGAGCGGCTCCAAGATGACCGCGGCGGTGTCCCCGTCGACCGCCTCGCGCATCGCCTCGGCGTCGCCGTACTCGACGAACTCGACGCCGCCCGCGAGCGGGCCGAACCCGTCCTTGTACTTGTCCTTCCACGTCGTCGCGAGGGTCCCCATCGTCCGGCCGTGGAACCCCTGCGTGGTCGCGATTATCTTCTCGCGGCCCGTCGCGTGCCGGGCGAACTTCAGCGCGGCCTCGTTCGCCTCCGTCCCGGAGTTACAGAGCCAGACGTTGTCGACGTCGACGGGCGCGACCTCGGCCAACCGCTCGTACAGCGCCGTCCGCGCCGCGTGCGGGTACGACGCCTGGACGTACAGCAGCTCCTCCAGTTGGCTCGTCGCGGCGTCGACGACCTCCGGGTGGCAGTGGCCGACCGGCGTACAGGCGTAGCTGGCCCCGAAGTCCAGGTACTCCGTGCCGTTCATGTCGGTGAGGTGTACCCCATCTCCCGAGGCGATCCCGATCGGCTTCTCCGAGAAGACGAAGCCGCTCACGCGGTCTCACCTCCGTCGGGCTCGGCGGGTCCGCTGTCGCCGTCCGCCTCTCCGGTTTGGCCGTCCGCTGCCTCGTCGTCTCCCCCCGCTGTTCCGTCGCCGCCGAGCGCCGCCCGCTCGATTGTCGTCCCCTCGCCGCCGAGCGCGGCGACGACCGGGTCGCGGACGTTGGCGTCCGCGATCACGACGCGGCCCGCTCCGCCTTCGAGCGCCTCTCTCGCGGCCATCACCTTCTTGCCCATGAACCCCTCGGCCGCGTCCTCGACGGCCGCCAACTCGTCGGGCGTCGCGGCCGCGTCGATGCGCGTCTCGGGGTCGTCCGGGTCGGCGTACACGCCCGCCACGTCGGTCAGGAGGACGAGGTCGGCGTCGAGCGCGCCCGCGACCGCCGCGGCCGCGCGGTCGGCGTCGGCGTTGACCGCCGTCACCTCGCCGTCGCCCTCGTCGCCCGCCATCGGCGGCGAGACGACCGGCGTGTAGCCGCCGTCGAGGAGGCCGGCGAGGAGGTCGGCGTTCACCGACTCGATCCGCCCGGAGTGGTCGCCGCGCCGGATCTTCCGCTTCCCGTCCTCGACGACGCGGACCGCGGACTTACGCGGCCCGGCAAGGAGGCCGCCGTCGACCCCGGAGAGGCCGACCGCGTCGACTCCGGCCGAGCGGAACTGTGCCGTCAGTTCGGTGTTGAGCTTGCCGGCCATCGCCATCGCGAACGCCTCCATCGTCTCCGCGTCGGTGAACCGCCCGGTGACGCCCGAGGCGGACTCGACGTAGTCGGGCTCGATGCCGAGCCGTTCGAGCGTCTCGTCGACGACCGTCGAGCCGCCGTGGACGACGACGACGGGGCGCCCGTTGGCCGCGAGGTGCGCGACGTCGCCGACCGCGCCGGCCGGGTCGACCGCCTTCGCGCCGCCGACCTTGACGACGACGGGCGGCTCGGCCGCCGGTTCGGAACCACTCCCCGTCACGGCGCACCCACCGGGTGGAGCCCGGCGAACTCGAGGCCCGCCGTCTCGGGCAGTCCGAGGGCGACGTTCGCCGCGTGGACCGCCTGCCCGGCGGAGCCTTTCATCATGTTGTCGATCGCCGAGAAGACGACCACACGGCGGTTGCCGGGGTCGAGCTCGAAGCCGACCTCGCCGTGGTTCGTCCCGGCGACCGCCTTCGGCTCGGGGTAGCGGTAGACGCCGCCCCCGCCCGAGACGATCCGCTCGAACGGTTCGTCCGCGTAGGCGTCGCGGTACGCGCCCCAGAGGTCCCCCTTCGAGACCGGCTCGTCGGGGAAGACGTGACACGTCGCGCTCGCGCCGCGGACCATGTCGACCGCGTGGACCGTGAAGGAGACGGAGAGTCCGATGTACGCCTCTATCTCCGCCTCGTGGCGGTGGCCGGTCGGGGCGTACGGGCGCACGACGCCCGAGCGCTCCGGGTGCGAGGAGGCCGCGCCGCCGCCCGCGCCGCCCTCCGAAGAGCCGACCTTCACGTCGACGACGACCTCGCCGCTCTCGGGACCGAGCGCGCCGGCGTCGACGAGGGGCTTCAGCCCGAGGATCGTCGCGGTCGCGTTACAGCCCCCGCCGGCGATCAGGTCGGCGCCGGGGAGGTTCCCGCGGTTGATCTCCGGGAGCGCGTACTCCGCGCGCTCCAAGTACTCCGGCGACTCGTGCCCGTCGTACCACTCGTCGTAGGCGTCGGCCTCGGGGAGCCGGAAGTCCGCCGAGAGGTCGACCACGGTGTCGGCGGCCTCGGTGAACTCGTCGATGCGTTCCATCGAGACGCCGTGCGGCGTCGCCGCGAACAGCACGTCGACCGATTCGAGGTCTTCGGGGTCCGAGAAGCGAAGATCGAGCCCGCGCAGGTTCGGGTGCGAGCGCCCGACGGTCATGTTGTCGGCCGACCGCGAGGTCGCCTGGACGACCTCGAAGTTCGGATGGCCGGCGAGGAGCCGCAGCAGCTCGCCGCCGGTGAACCCGGTGCCGCCGACGACGCTGGCGGTGTAGGCGTCGGCGGCCGCGCCGCTGGCCTCGGCGTCTACGGTCACGCGTCGGCCCCCGCGACGGCTCCGTCGGCCAGCTCGGTCGCCTTCGCCTCCAGCCAGTCGACGACCCGCGCCGGGACGTCGACGTCGGTGGCCGCGTCGAGCGCCTTGAACTCGACGGTGTGGTTCACCTCGTGGACGGTATAGTCGTCGGCCGCGCCGTCGCCGTCCGCGCCGACGCCGGTCTCGGCGGTGTCCGATTCCGCCTCGACTCCCACCTCCATCAGGTCGACGCCGAGCATACCGCCGCCGACGGCCTCCGAGGCCTTCTCGACGAGTTCGGTCGCGCGTTCGTCGAGCTCGAACGGCTCCGTCTCGCCGCCCTTCGCGGCGTTCGTGAGCCAGTGGTCCGAGGAGCGCGTCATCGCCGCGACCGGCTCGCCGTCGACCGCCAGCACGCGGATATCGCGGCCGGGCTTGTCGACGAACTCCTGGACGTAGAACACCTTGTGCTCGTAGTGGCCGAGCGTCTCCTTGTGTTCCAAGATCGCTTCGGCGGCGTTCCGCGAGTCGATCTTCGCCATCAGCCGCCCCCACGAGCCGGTCACGGGCTTGAGGACGCACGGGTAGCCGAACGACTCGATCGCCTCTAGGGCGGCCTCCGTCGTGAACGCGACCTCCGTCGCCGGGGTCGGCACGTCCGCCTCGGCGAGCGCGAGCGAGTTCTTCGCCTTGTCGGCGCAGACGTCGCCCGTCTCCGGGCCGTTCACCACGGGGACGCCGTAGCTGTCGAGGAACCGCGTCGCGTACAGCGACCGGCTCGTCGACAGGCAGCGGTCGACCACGAGGTCGAGGTCGTCGACGGCGGCCGTCGTCGAGTCCAGGCCGAACCGCTCCTTGCGCACGTCGATCTTCGCCACGTCGTGGCCCCGCTCGCGGAGCTCGCCGAGCAGGAGCTTCTCGTCTTTCCGGATCCGCGAGTAGAGGACGCCTACGCGCACGTCGATTCCCCTCCGTTCGGGTCGGTGTTCACGCGCATGTCGACCACTCGGGTGTCGCGGCCGCGGCGGTCGTCGCCATCTACTCGCCCCAATCCTCCTCGAGCTCTGGCGCCTCCTCCAAGACGACCGGGTCGAGCGAGATGACCTCCAGCTCGGTCCCCGTGACCGGACTGTCGATGATCTCGCCGACCTCCACGTCGGCCGGGATCTCGATTTCCTCGCCCGCGATCGGGTCCTCCGCGGTCAGCGTGTCGGTGTCGCTTGTCATCGTACTCCACTCTGGGTGACTCGATACTATAAATCTTCCGAACTTACCAAAAAATATACACTAGCTAAAGCACCGGCTATCGGTTCGAGAGCGGCCGAAAGCGCCCGGACGAACCGGACTATCAGATCCTAGTTACTTGTTCGTCCCCTCGCGGAGACGAGTTCGCGACCGGGGGTCGTCGGTCGACCCCCGGTCGCGGCGGTCGTCGCAGTCGGTCCGGCTGCGGCGGTCGGTTCGGCGGCGGCGGCCGGTTCGGTGTCCGCCCGCGGCGACCACCGCGGTCGGTCCCACGATCACTCATACGTCGCCACCTCCGCGTCGAGCGCCTCGGCCGCCGCCGCCAGCGCCTCGCGGCGGTCGTCGAGCGCCGTCGCGTCCGCGTCGATCCCTGCGGTCGCGGCCGTCAGGTCCGCCGCGACCGCCTCCGGCGCGGGGCCGCCCGCGGAGTCGCGGCTCGCGACGCTCGCGGCCGGATCGAGGACGCGTTCCACCTCGTCGCGGGACACGCGCTCGAAGAGGGACTCGCCCAGTACCGCCTGTGCGGCCTCGTCAACTTTTGCGGCGGCGGTCGCTGGGCCGTCGCCGTCTCCGACCGCGGGGGCGGCGCTCGCGACGATCTCGTGGGCGGTCCGGAACGGGAGGCCCGCCATCGCGAGCAGGTCGGCGACCCCCGTGGCCGTCGAGAACCCCTCGCCCGCGGCGGCCGCGAGCGCGTCCGCGTCCCACTCGGCGGTCGCGACCGCGCCCGCAGCGATCTCGGTCGCTTCGCGCACGTCGCCGGCGATATCGAAGACGCTCGCGTGGGCGCGCTGGAGGTCGCGGTTGTACGCCCGCGGCAGCCCCTTCAGGAGGCTCAACGTACCGGTCGCCTCCCCGATCGCGTCGCCCGCGACGCCGCGGGTCAGCTCCAGCGTGTCGGGGTTCTTTTTCTGGGGCATGATCGACGAGGTCGAGGCGTACGCGTCCGCCAGCCCGAGGACCCCCTTGTTCGAGAAAACGATCAGGTCCTCGGCGAGCCCCGATAGCGTCGTCGCGAGCGTCGCGAGCGCCGTCGCCGTCTCCGCGAGGAAGTCGCGCGCCGAGGCGGCGTCCATCGAGTTGCGGACCGTCCCGTCGAAGCCGAGCAGCTCCGCGGTCCGGTCGCGGTCGACGTCGAACGGCGTCCCGGCGAACGCGGCCGCGCCGAGCGGTGACCGGTTGACGCGGTCGTACGCGTCCAGGAGCCGCTCCGTGTCGCGCGCGAGCCCGCCCTCGTACGACAGCAGGTAGTGCGCGACCGTCGTCGGCTGTGCCGGCTGGAGGTGGGTGTACCCCGGCATCACCGTCTCCGCGTGTTCCTCGGCGACCTCGACGAGCGCCTCCCGGGCGGCGACGGTCGCCTCGGCGGCGTCGAGCAGGTCCTCGCGCAGCCGGTACCGGATACACGTCGCCACCTCGTCGTTGCGCGAGCGGGCGGTGTGCATCCGGCCGCCGTCCGGGCCGACCCGGTCGATGACGGCGGTCTCGATCGCCTCGTGGACGTCCTCGCCGTCCGGGAGCGCGCCGTGGCCGGTGGCCTCCACCTCGTCGAGCGCGGCGAGTATCTCGCCCGCGACCCCGCCGTCGACGATCCCCTGTTCGGCGAGCATCACCGTGTGCGCCCGGTCGACGGCGAGGTCCGCCTCGAAGATTGCGGCGTCGGCCGCGAGGCTCGACAGGAACTCGCGGGCGGGTCCGCCGCTGAAGCGCTCGCGCCGGACGGCGGTGTCGTCACCGCCGGCCGCCTCGTCCGCGTCGCTCGCGTCGGGATCGTCGTCGGTCATCTAGTTATCGTCCGCGTCGGACCCGTCCGTCTCGCCGGACCCGTCCGTCGCGAGCTCGGGCTTCGAGACGCTCGCCTTCACGTCGTTGGCGAGGCGCTCCTGGAGTCCGTGGTACTTCGCGACGCCCGTCGCGTCCGACTGGGCGATGCCGGCGACGTCCTCGGTGTTGAACGAGGCCATCTCCTCGGAGTAGACGGCGTACTCGGAGTCGCGGGCGACGACGCGGCAGTCGCCGCCGGACACCTTCACGGTCGCCGTGCCGGTCACCACGTCCTGCGTCTCGTCGACGAAGGCGTTCAGCGCGTCGACGACGGGCGCGAACACGAGCCCCTCGTACGCCTTCTCCGACCACTCCTGCTCGATCCCCTTCTTGAACGAGCGCTCGTTCTTCGTCAGGACGAGATCTTCGAGTGCCTGGTGGGCCGTCAGCAGGACCGTCGCGGCCGGGTGCTCGTAGTTCTCGCGCACCTTCAGCCCGAGCATGCGGTCCTCCATCACGTCGGTGCGGCCGACGCCGTACCCCCCGGCGTGCTCGTTGAGGTGCTGGATGAGCGGCACGGGGTCCATCGCCTCGCCGTCGACGGCGACGGGGATCCCCTCCTCGAACGTCACCTCGATGGTGGTCTCGCCCTCCGGCTCGGCGGTCCACTCGTAGATGTCCTCCGGCGGCTCGTAGTTCGGGTTCTCCAGCTTCCCGCCCTCGACCGCGCGCGACCAGATGTTCTCGTCGATGGACCAGACGCCGCCGTCGCCGGCCTTGACGGGCAGGTCCTTCTCCGCGGCGTAGTCGATCTCCCACTCGCGGGTGAGGCCGAGTTCGCGCACGGGGGCGATCACTTCAAGATCGGAGCCGCGCCAGACGGCCTCGAACCGGAGCTGGTCGTTCCCCTTCCCCGTACAACCGTGGGCGATGGCGTCACAGCCCTGCTCCTCGGCGACGCCGAGGATCGCCTCGGCGATGACCGGGCGCGCGAGGGCGGTCCCGAGCGGGTAGCCCTGATAGCTGGCATTGGACTTCACCGCGTCGAAACAGAGGTCCGCGAACTCATCCTTCGCGTCGACGACGTGGATGTCGAGCCCCAGCGCCTCGGCGGTCTCCTCGGCCTCGTCGAACTCCTCGGTGGGCTGGCCGACGTCGACGTTCACGCCGATGACCTCGTCGTAGCCGTACTCCTCTTTCAGCAGCGGTACGCAGACCGTGGTGTCGAGTCCCCCGCTGAACGCGAGTGCAACGCTCGTCATTACCAGAGTACACCCGGCCTACGGTCTTAAATTCAGCGGTTTCAAGATTGTAAGAAAAAGACAGCGCGGCCGCTCGCGGTGACGATAGTCGAGACTCTCCGGAACGGAACGGCGCGAACGCGACGAGGGATGAAGATTACTGGCCCGAAGGGCCTCGTCGTCGCGCCGCGCCGGAAGCCGGTCGCGGCGGTCGGACATCTCGTCGCGGTCGCAGGGCTCGTCGGCCTCGGAGAAGGGCGGCGTCGAGACGAGCCACTGCGGTCATCGCGTGTATGTACCGATCTCCGATATAAAACTGTTCCGCACCGCCCGGCGCGCGCAAGGTTTGCCGGACGGCCCGGAAATCGCCGGTCGCCCGGTCTACAGCGCCTCGCGGTACGCTTCGAGCGTCGTCTCGACGTCCTCCTCCGTGTGCGCGTAGGAGGTGAACTGACACTCGTACTGGTTCGCGGTGAGGAACACGCCTCGGTCTTTCATCTTCTGCCAGAACACCCGCTCCCAGCGGTCGGTCGCAGCGTCGGCCACGTCGGCGCCCGTCTTCGGGCACGAGTCGTACCGGGCGCAGTCCGGGTCCTGCCGACAGCCGCCCGCGCAACAGGCGTCGACGTCGTCCGGCGCCTCGCGGGTGAACACCGTCTTGAACATCGAGTCGGTGCCGACGACGGTGTACTCCGGCGCGCGCTCGGCGCAGATCTCGGCGATCCCCTCCCGGAGCTGCCGACCGAGGCGGTTGACGTGCTCGTACACGTCGTTTTCGGCCGCGTACTCCAGCCCGGCCTTCCCGGCGGCCATCGTCACCGGGTGCCCGGAGAAGGTGCCGGACTGGAACACCTCGCCAGCGGGCGTGAACCCCTCGATGATCTCCGCTTTCCCGCCGATCGCGCCGACCGGGAAGCCGCCGCCGATGATCTTCCCGAACGTCGTCACGTCGGGGGTGACGCCGAACTTCGACTGGGCGCAGCCGAGGCCGCCCACCCGGAACCCGGTGATCACCTCGTCGAAGATCAGTAGCGAGCCGTGGTCGTCACAGAGGTCCCGCAGCGTCTCGTGGTAGCCGTCGACGGGCATCACGATCCCCTTGTTGGCGAGTATCGGCTCGACGAGGACGGCCGCGATCTCGTCGCCGTGTTCCGCGAACACCTCCTTCGCCGCCTGCGGGTCGTTGAACGGGATCGGCAAGGTGTGCTCGGCGAACGCCTCCGGGATCCCCGCCGTCGACGGGTGCGCGTCGCCCGGCGACCCTTCCACGAGCGTCGACTCCTGCGCGCCGTGGTAGCCGCCCCGCATCACGACGATCTTGTCGCGGTCGGTGTGGCCGCGCGCCAGTCGGACCGCCGAGACGGTCGCCTCCGTGCCGGAGTTGACGAAGCGGATCGACTCGACGCTCGGGACGTGCCGCGCCACGAACTCGGCGTGTTCGACCTCGATCTCCGTGGGCGCGCCGTACATCGGTCCCTCCGCGACGTGCGACTGGACCGCCGCCTCCACCGGGTCGGGCAGGTCGTGGCCGTAAAGGAGGGGGCCGTACCCCATCACCCAGTCGACGTAGCGGTTCCCGTCGGCGTCGATCACGTGGCCGCCGTCGCCGCGCTCGACGAAGAACGGGTGCGGCATCGTCGCCCGGACCGAGGAGTTGACGCCGCCCGGCATGACCGACAGCGCGCGGTCGTACAACTCGCGCGAGCGCTCGTGGTTCATACCGACCGGTTGGGTCGGCGGGCTGAAAGTAGTTGCCGAACCGCCGTCACGCCCGCCCGAAAAAAGTCCGTCCGTCGATCCGTGCGCGGTGTCTGCCCGCCGGGAGCGTCGCTACACCGCCTCCGTTCCGGTCGCACCGGTGCGGACTTGGAGCGCGTCCTCCACCGGCATGATGAACACCTTGCCGTCGCCGGCCTCGCCGGTCTTCGCGGCGTCGGCGATGGCGTCCGCGACCTCGTCGGCCGGGATGTCGGCCACGACGACCTCGACTTTCACCTTCTGGTGGAGATCGACGGTGAACTCCTCGCCGCGCCACTGGCCCTTCTTCGCGGGCTGGCTGCCGCGACCGGAGACGTTCGTCACCGTCAGCGAGGGGGCGTTGATCTCCGCGAGCGCCTGCTTGATGTCTCCGAGCTTGTCGGGGCGGACGACCGCCGTGACCATCTTGATGTCCGTGCCGGCCGCCGCGCCGCCGTCGGCCCGGGGAGACTCCCCATCGGACTCGGTCGTGTCGATCACCGACGGGCCGCCGTCGGTCGCGACGCGGTCGCCGCCGAACTCGGGGTAGGTCTCGACGCCGTGTTCGGAGATGTCGAGGCCCTCCTGTTCGTGCTCGGCGGTGACGCGCGCCTCGCCGGCGAGCTTGAGCACGTACCAGACCGCACCGGTTGCGGTGATCGTCCAGCCGCCGATGATGACCACGCCGACGAGCTGAGCGACGAAGTGGGCGCCGATGCCCGCGCTGAGCTGACCCGGTGCGGCGACGAACGGGAAGAGGAGCGTCCCGAGAACGCCAGCACTCCCGTGAACCGGGAACACCGCGCAGACGTCGTCGATCTTCAGGTTGTCCGAGACGAACTCGAAGACGATCGGGAGCTGCGCGCCGGCGAGCCCGCCGACGACGACGGCGCCCCACCATGCCGTGGTGTCGGGGATTGCGGTGATGCCGACGAGCCCGGCGAGCAGGCCGTTGGCGACGTAGAGGGTGTCGACCTTCCCGGTCTTCGCCCAGACAACGAGCGCGGCGCCGATCCCGCCGGACGCCATCGCGATCGTCGTCCCCATCGCGACGAGGTTGAGCGTCAGCGTGTTGAACACGCCGCCGCTGACCACCGACGCCGTGCCGACGTTGAAGCCGTACCAGCCGAACGCGAGGACGAGCGTCCCCAGCACGGCGAACGTCAGCGAGTGACCGGGGATGACGTTCGTCGAGCCGTCCTTCCCGTAGCGGTCCATCCGCGGCCCGAGGATGGCCGCGGCCGTGAGGCCCGCGATGCCGCCCATGCCGTGGACGATCATGCCGCCGGCGAAGTCGTGGAACGCGGTGCCCGTCAGCTGTGCGACGAGCCCGTCACCGGAGGCCGACCACGTGAAGGCGATGACCATCGGGTAGATGACCGCGGCCAGGAGGAACGTGTAGGTGACGTACGCGCGGAGCTTCGCGCGACCCGCGACCGCCCCGGAGACGATCGTCGCTGCGGTCATCGCGAACACCGCGCCGTAGAGCCAGTTGACGTAGGGACCGACCACGCCCGACTCGACGGCGAGTTCGCCGCCGGAGTACAGCGATCCCGCGGCGGAGGCGATCCCCGACGACCCGTTCACGAGGCTCGTGAACGCCGTGCCGATGAGGAAGAACACCGCCACCCCGACGCTCCACGTCAGGAGGTTCTTCGTCAGCTGGTTGGCGACGTTCTTCGACCGCACCTGCCCGGCCTCCAGCATGGCGAAGCCGGCGTGCATGAAGAAGATGAGGAACGTCACGACAAGGATCCACGTCCCGTTCATCGCGGACGCGAACGTGCTCGGATCGATCGTGGCGAGGACGCCGCCCGTCACAATTCATCCACCTCTACTGAACGCTCGTCCGATTCAAACCGTGCTTCGCTCGTGTTCATGTGCTGAATCACGTTTCGATTCCCGGGAACGCCTATACATAAACGTTAGAGTTGAGTTTCACAAAAAACACGGTTGATAATACGGCGGTCGTCCGATATAAGGACGTGGCTATGGAATATAAGGACGTTTTTCTCGCGGTTCCGCCGCAATTGTTGCGCTCGAACTCGACGGTCGTTGTGTAGCTCAGCTATCTATTTCGGCGTGATCCGTCGCCGAGCGGCGCTCTCGGGGCGGGCGCGGTCCCCTCTGGCGAGTATTGCCGCGCCGCCGTCCCGCGCTTGGGCGTCGCACGGGCTCTCCGTCCCGAATTCGGGTCGTTCCGGCCTCGTCGGCAGAAGTAGACGTTTGTCAACCCGTCTCGCGGTCCCTCGACGGAATCGATATCTCGGCGGTGTCAGACTGCCCTCTCCGCCGACCGATGTCCCGGAAACACCGTTATTCCGGCTTCAGACCCTCGTTCTGGACGCGCATCACGGCCTCGCCGTCGGCGAGGTTCGGCGCGTCGACGAGGCGGACGATCCGCTTGTCGCCCTTCGACTTGCGGAGGTACATCCGGAACGTGGAGGCGTGTCCGAGGATGTTGCCGCCGATCGCCTGCGTCGGGTCGCCGAAGTACGAGTCGGGATTCGACGCGACCTGGTTCGTGACGAGGATGGCGGTGTTGAACAGGTCGCCGATCCGCATCAGGTCGTGGAGGTGTTTGTTGAGCTTCTGCTGGCGATCCGCAAGCTCGCCCCGACCGACGTACTCCGCGCGGAAGTGCGCGGTGAGCGAGTCGACGCAGACGATCCGGATCGGCCATTCCGTCTCCTCGTGTTCGCCGGCCAGCTCCTTCGCCTTCTCGGCGAGCAGGATCTGGTGGTTGGAGTTGAACGCCTTCGCGACGTGGATCTGGTCGAGGAACGCCTCAACGAGCTCTTCGAGCGCCTCCTCGTCCGAGGGCGTCCCCTCGATCTCGCGGCGCTCCATCTCGTCGGCGAGGATCTCGTCGTCGAGCCCGCGGACCATGTCGTCGATCCGCTCCGGTCGGAACGTGTCCTCGGAGTCGACGAAGATACAGCCGCCGTCGAGGCCGCCGTTCTCCGGCTCTAGCTGGACGTTGACCGCCATCTGATGGGTAACCTGTGACTTCCCGGACCCGAACTCGCCGTACACCTCCGTGATCGACTGCGTCTCGATGCCGCCGCCGAGCAGGTCGTCCACCTCGTCGATCTGCCAGGAGAGCTTGCCGATCTCCTGGCGGCGCTCCAGCACGCTCGCGCCGGTCTCGAAGCCGCCGACGTCGGCGGCGTCGCGGGCGGCGTTGATGATGTCGGCGGCGGACGACTCGCCGATGTCGGCCGTGTTCGACATCTCGCCGGGGCTCGCGACGGCGATCGACTGGTAACTCTCGAATCCGTTGTCCACGAGCTTGTCCGCGGTTGCCGGGCCGACGCCGGGGAGGTCCTCGAGTTCGTCTTCAGGCATGTACACAGTGCTTGTTTGCCATCCCGTATAAAGACTGGTTTACACCCGAGTGAAAGTGAAGTTCGCCGAGCGTCACCGCTCGGTCGCGGTTCGCTATCTCTCGAAAGCGTTCGTCGGAGCGGCCCGCTCCGTCGCGCGGTGAAACTGGTCGAGGGGTCAGGGGCGACCCGGCGGTCGGGTCCTCAGAAGCCGACGCGGCGGACGTACCCGAGGTCGCGGATCTCCACGAGCAGGTCGCCCGACAGCTCGGCGTCGGTGATCACGTACAGCTTCGGGTCGTCGGTGAACTCGGGGTCCTCGCTCAGCACCTGCCGGATCGAGACGCCGCGGTCGGCCAGGATCCCCGTCACCTCGGCGACGATCCCGGCCTCGTCGGCGGCCGCGACCTCGATGGTGAGTACCGTCAGGTCGAGGACCGGGGCGAGGTCCATCAGGCTCGGGACCGACGAGATGTTGGTGAAGATGCGCTTCAGCTCGGGGTCGGCCAGGATCGCGTCGGTCGTCGAGTCCACGACGCGCCGGTCCACGTCGAGCTCGCGCGCGATGCCGGTGTAAGGGATCTCGATCCCGCCGGAGACGACCCGCCCCTCCTCGTTGACGGAGAAGCCGCGCTCCAAGAACAGCCGGATCACCGCCTGCTGGCTGGGTGACCCCTCGAACTTCTCGAGGATCTCGTCGAACATTCGTTGTCGGGAGTGGTCGCGGCCGGGCGTTAAAAAGGCGGGTGCGTCGCGGCCGGTCGCGTCGCGGTCGTCCGGCGACCCCGCCGGCCCGGACCACTTCCGCCCCGCCACCCGACCCCTTTTAGCCGACGCCGCCGAACTCCGCCCCGTGTCAGAGTCGCCGCACCTGCGGTTCTTCCCGTACGAGGAGCCGTACCCGAACCAGCGCGAGGCGATGGACCGGGTCGCCAACGCGCTGGACCGCGGACAGGACGTGCTGTTCGAGGGGGCGCCCGGGACCGGGAAGACCCTCTCGGCGCTCGTGCCCGCGCTGGAACACGCGCGCGAGCACGACCGCACGGTCGTCATCACGACCAACGTCCACCAGCAGATGCGGCAGTTCGTCGAGGACGCCCGCGCGATCACGCGCGAAGAACCCATCCGCGCGGTCGTGTTCAAGGGGAAGTCGTCGATGTGCCACATCGACGTCGACTACCAGGAGTGTCAGACCCTCCGCGACACCACCCGCGAGATGGTCGAGACGGAGAGCGAGGTCCGCGAGCTGGAGTCGCGACAGCGCGAGCTGCTGGCCGAGAGCCGCGAGGGCGATACGGGCGCCGCCGAGGCCCGCGAGTCGGTCATGGACGAACTCGACGAGCTGGAGGCGGAGATGGAGGAGTACGACGCCGCGAACGTCTGCGAACACTACCGCAACAATCTCACCCGCGACACGGACGACTTCTTCGGGTGGCTCTTCGAGGACGTCCGCACCCCCGACGACGTGTACGAGTACGCCGACGAGCGCGCGCTGTGCGGCTACGAGCTGCTGAAGAAGGGGATGGAGGGGGTCGACTTGGTCGTTTGTAACTACCACCACCTGCTCGACCCGAACATCCGCGAGCAGTTCTTCCGGTGGATCGACCGCGACCCGAGCGAGATAATCACCGTGTTCGACGAGGCGCACAACATCGAGGACGCCGCCCGCGACCACGCCACCCGAACGCTGACGGAGAACACGCTCGACGCCGCCTTAGACGAGGTGGCCGACAGCGACGACTCCCGCGCGGAGCCCGCCGAGAACGTCCTCCGCGCCTTCCGCGACGCCCTCGTCGAGACGTACGAGGACGCGCTCGGCTTCGGCGGCTCCGAGTCCGTGACGGAGAACTGGGAGGACATTGCGGTCGCCAACGACGACCGCCGCGACGACCTCACGCTCGCGTTCCTCCGCAACTACGAGGGGACGGGGATCGACGCGGAGACCGAGCTCGCCGTCCAGCTCGGCCAGGCGATAGACGAGGAGTACGAGCGCCGCTACCGGGACGGGGAGGCGACCACCCGGTCGGAGTCGCAGACGCTCGCGGCCGCCCGGTTCGTCTCGACGTGGATGGACGAGGGCGCGGAGTTCGGCCAGTATCCCGTGCTCTCCGTCCGGCGCGACGGCGGCACCGACGAGGTGTACGGCCGGGCGGAGCTGTACACCTGTATCCCGCGGAGCGTCACGAGCGAGCTGTTCGACGAGGTGGCCGCCTCGGTCCTGATGAGCGCGACGCTGCGCCCGTTCGACGTGACCGAGGACGTGCTGGGGCTGGAGGACGTCGCCTCGATGGCCTACGAGATGGGGTACCCCGAGGCGAACCGCCGGACGTTCGCCGCCGACGTGCCGCCGCTGTTCGCCGCCGACCGAAACGACCCGGAGACGCAGGAGGCCGTGTCGTCGCTGCTCCGCGACGCAATCCGCTTTACCCCGGGCAACATGCTCGCCTTCTTCCCGTCGTACGCCGAGGCCGAGCGCTACCACGAGCGGCTCGCGGGGGCGAGCGGGGGCGGAAGCGCCGCCGGCGGCGCTGCGGCGGACGCCGTCGACCTCGGTCCGATCCACCTCGACGGGCCGGGCGAGGACGAGGAGCGGCTCCGCAGCGAGTTCGTCGAGAGCGACGGCGCCGCGCTGTTCACCTCGCTGTGGGGGACGCTCGGCGAGGGCGTGAGCTTCGACGGCGACGACGCCCGGACGGTCGTCGTCGTGGGCGTCCCGTACCCGCACCTCTCGGACCGCACGGAGGCGGTCCAGGACGCCTACGACCGCGCGTTCGCGGACCGCGACCGCGCCCGCGACCCGGGGTGGACGTACGCGGTCGAGGTCCCGACGATCCGCAAGACGCGACAGGCGCTCGGCCGAGTGATCCGCGGCCCCGACGACTACGGCGTCCGGATCCTCGCGGACCGGCGCTACACGACCGCCGACATGGGGAAGTACTCGGTCCGGTCCGCGTTCCCGCCCGAGGAGCGCGAGGAGCTGCTCGACGTCGACCCCGCGAAGCTGAAGTTCGCGATGCTGAACTTCTATCAGGACCACGACGCGTACGACGGCCCGCCGCCGTCGCCGTGACGCGGGCGCGCGGTCTCGCTCCCGGGCGCTCGCCTCGACGTCACTTTCCCGGGCGCTCGCCTCGACGTCACTTCCGGCCGTCCTATCCGGGCATCGACGCGAGCAGGATCGAGACCAGGATCAGGAGCCCGGCCAGCAGCGTCGTGACCACGGCGTGGATCAGCGTCATCGCGGCGACCGCCCGCCGCGGCTGCTCGTAGCTCCACCAGAACATCGTCCCGTCGACGAGGAGCGCCGCGAGGAGGATGAGCCCCCCGGGGAGTTCGAGCCCGTTGCCGGCGACGCTGATCACCGCGGGCAGCGGGCCGATGTAGAGGGCCCGCCGCGGGTCGGCGTCGCCGAGGACGTTCCGGGCCGCGACGTGCGCGGTGAGACAGAGGAACAGCGCCAACAGGACGGTCGTCCCGAGCACGGAGACCGGCGTCACCGTCTGTAAGAGCATGGTCGCCATACGCGGGGACGGGTAAAAGTGATCGCGGAACGCGGTCGCGGTGTCGCCGCATCGCGGCCCCGTCTCGATCGCGGGCTCGCCGCGTCAGTCCAACAGCCCGAGGCCGTTCAGCTCCTCGACGATCACGTCGACGGCTGCCTCGGCGTCGGCGGGGCTCGTGCCGCCGGTGACGACCACTTTCCCGCTGCCGAAGAGCAGCGCGACGACCTCCGGCTCGTCGAGCCGGTAGACGAGCCCGGGGAACTGCTCCGGCTCGTACTCGATGTGTTCCAAGCCGAGCCCGATCGCGATCGCGTTCAGGTTCAGGCTCTCGCCGAGGTCGGCCGACGTGACGATGTTCTGGACGGTGACCTCCGGGTCCTCGATCGGGATCTGGAGCGCGCGGAGCTCCGCGAACACGATGTCGAGGCTCTCGTGGACCGCCTCGACCGAGTTCGCGCCCGTACAGACGATCTTCCCGGAGCGGAAGATCAGGGCGGCCGACTTCGGGTCCGTGGTGCGGTAGACGAGCCCGGGGAACTGCTCGGGGTCGTAGTCGGCGCCCTCGAGGTCCATCGCGACGCTCTGGAGATCGAGTTCCTGCCCGATCCCCGTGGAAGCGACGACGTTTTCGACGGTGATCGTCTCCTTCGGGTCGGCCCTCATTACCTCCATCCTCGCCCGAACGACTTAAAAAGGTGGCTGGTCGGAACCGCCACGCTATTGGCGTCGCCGCGCGGAGCGGTCGGCGTGTACTGGCTCGAACTCGCCGGCGAGACCGACGCCTTCGCCGCCCGCGAAGCGGCGACCGCGGCGACCGGCGTCGACCTCCTCGCGCCGGGGATCGCTCGGACCGGCGGGATCGACGGCGCGCACGTCCGGCGCCTCGCGTACACGCGCGCCGCCCACGATGCGGTCGCGCGGACGGACGCCGACGTCGACGCCGCGGTCGCCGCGCTCCGCGCCGCGCCGCTCGACCGCTCCGGAAGCGTGGCGGTCCGCGCCCGCAACGTCCGGGGAACGTCGGGAGTCTCCACCGAGGCGGTCGAGCGCGAACTCGGGAGCGTCCTCGTCGACCGCGGGTTCGACGTCGACCTCGACGACCCCGACCACGTCCTCCGCGCGCTCTTCGCCGCCGGCCCGCGCGCCGAACACGACGCGGTGGCCGGCGCGGACGGCGGCGACGCGGACCTGTGCGCGCTCGGGTGGGTCGCCGCCGAGGCCGCCCGCGACTTCGCGCCGGGCCCCACCGACCGCCCCTTCTTCCAGCCGGGGAGCATGGCCCCGGCCGACGCCCGCGCCTACGCCAACCTCGCGGGCGCCGCCCCCGGGCGGACCCTGCTCGATCCCATGTGCGGCACCGGCGGTCTCCCCCTCGAAGCGGGCCTCGTCGGCGCCGACGCGGTCGCCTGCGACGCGCAGGCGAAGATGGCCGACGGCGCGCGGCGGAACTTCCGCGCATACCTCGCCGACGACGCCGACGCTCCCTCCCCCGACTGGCACGTCGCCCGCGGCGACGCGACCGCGCTCCCGCTTCCCGACGACGCCGTCGACGGGGTCGCGTTCGACGCCCCCTACGGCCGACAGTCGAAGATCGCGCGCCACGAGCTGGCCGACCTCGTCGCGGGCGCGCTTGCGGAGGCGGCCCGGGTCGCGCCGCGCGCGGTGCTGATCGCCGACCGCGACTGGCGCGGCCCCGCCCGCGACGCCGGGTGGACCGTCGACGCGGCGTTCGAGCGCCGGGTTCACCGGTCGCTGACGCGCCACGTGCTGGTGTTGCGCCGCGAGGCGGACGCGGGAGGCGAGGCGGACCCGGCGGATATCTCGCCCGACGCGGACGGAAGCTTGCCGGACCGAGAGTGAACGACCGATCGGCGGAATCGCTCTTATCCGACGCTGGCGCGACAAGTTTCAGTTCCGCCCCGACGCCGGGCAACGGTTAAGTGCGCGGCCTCTCGTGGTACTCGCATGACCGGGGACGGCGGGGACATGCTCTCGTGGGACGAGTCGGTGTTCCGCGACGAGTCGGTGTTCGAGATCGACCACGTCCCCGAGACGTTCCGCCACCGCGAGAGCCAACTGGAGAACCTCAAGTACGCGCTCCGCCCCGCGGTTCGCGGCTCCCGCCCGCTCAACACGATGGTTCGCGGACCGCCGGGAACCGGCAAGACCACCGCGGTCCAGAAGCTCTTCGGCGAGCTCGGCGCCCGGACCGAGGTGCGGACGGTCCGCGTCAACTGCCAGGTCGACTCCACGCGCTACGCGGTGTTCTCCCGGCTGTTCGAGGGGATCTTCGAGTACGAACCCCCGTCGTCGGGCATCTCCTTCAAGAAGTTGTTCGGCCAGATCACCGACCGCCTCGTCGAGGAGGACGAGGTGCTCGTCGTCGCCTTGGACGACGTGAACTACCTCTTCTACGAGAACGAGGCCTCCGACACGCTGTACTCGCTCCTCCGCGCCCACGAGGCGCACTCCGGCGCGAAGATCGGCGTCATCGTCGTCTCCTCGGACCTCGGGCTCGACGTGATCGACGACCTCGACACCCGTGTCCAGTCGGTCTTCCGGCCCGAGGAGGTGTACTTCCCCGTCTACGACGCGACCGAGATCTACGACATCCTCGCCGAGCGCGCCAAGCGCGGCTTCCACGAGGGCGTCATCGGTGACGCCGAACTGGAGCGGGTCGCCGACCTCACCGCCGAGAGCGGCGACCTCCGGGTCGGGATCGACCTCCTGCGCCGGGCCGGGCTCAACGCGGAGATGCGCGCCTCGAAGACCGTCTCGAAGGAGGACGTCGAGGACGCGTACGACAAGTCGAAGCACGTCCACCTCTCGCGGTCGCTGCGCGGGCTCTCCGACTCCGAGCGTGACCTCGTCCGCGTCCTCGCCGAGCACGACGGCGAGCGCGCCGGCGCGGTGTACGACGCGTTTAACGACGAGACGGGGCTCGGCTACACCCGCTACTCGGAGATCATCAACAAGCTCGATCAGCTCGGCGTGATCGACGCGGAGTACGCCGACGTCGACGGCCGCGGCCGCTCCCGCGAACTCTCCTTGGCCTACGACGCGGAGGCCGTCTTGGACCGGTTGGAGTAGGCGGCGACCTACCTCTCGTCGTCACCACGCGCCGTCTCGTACCCAGTCGCCCATGCGAGGGCCCCGACGGCGAGGATCGCGACGGTCTCTCGGTCCGACCCGACGAGGGACTGCGCGACGACGGAGACGGCCCCGACCGAGACGGCGACGTACGCGCCTTCGGGGACCGCGAAGGGGAGTCGACCGCGCGACTGAAGCGCCGCGGTCACGAACATCGCACCGAGGAGCGTCAGGCCGAACAGCGGGAGGACAGCGGTTGCCGAGGACACACTTCCGACTGATCGCGTCGCGAGTAATACATTTCGGCGGTCGCGCGGTCGGAGCGAACCGCCGACGCCTTTTCAATAGCTCCGCCCGCACCTCGTCGCATGAAGACGAGCGGCGGGAGCGACGCGATGAAGCGGCGCGCCGGCGAGTCGGCGGCCGAGGCCGTCACCGACGGCGACGTGGTCGGACTGGGGACGGGGTCGACGGCGGCGCACGCGATCCGGCGGCTCGGGGACCGGGTCGACGCCGGCCTCGACGTCCGGGGCGTCCCGACCTCGTTCGCGAGCCGCGAACTCGCGGTCGGGGCGGGGATTCCCTGCCTCGACCTCTCCGAGGCGGTCGGTCTCGACGGCCCGGGTATCGACCTCGCCATCGACGGCGCGGACCAGGTGGCGACCGGCGTCGACGGGGGCGGCGCCCCCGACACCGGCGGGGCTCTGATAAAGGGCGGCGGCGCGGCCCACGCCCGCGAGAAGTTGGTCGACGCCGCGGCCGACCGCTTCCTCGTCGTCGCGGACCCCTCGAAGGAGTCGCCGCGGCTGGACCGGCCGGTCCCGGTCGAGGTGCTGCCATCGGGGCGGACTGCCGTCGCCGCGGCCGTCCGGGAGGCCGACGGCGAGCCGACGCTGCGGCGCGCGGAGCGGAAGGACGGTCCGGTGGTGACTGACAACGGGAACCTCGTGCTCGACTGCGCGTTCGGCGAGATCGCCGACCCGGTCGCCCTGTCGGCGACGCTGGCCGAGGTTCCGGGCGTGGTCGAGCACGGGCTGTTCGTCGGGATGACCGACGAGATACATGTCGGCACCGAGTCCGGCGTCCGGATCGAGTCGGTCTGATATCCCCGGGCGACGCCCCGCAGCGCGGCCGCTCGGCGGGCGGCACGCAAATAAAATGGAACGGAAACGAGTTCCGTCTTAGAGGTCGCGCGGCTGGACCGTCTTCCGGTCGTTGGCCTCGGCGCGGCGCGCGGCGTCTTCGAGCAGCTCGTCCACTTCGTCGTCCAGCGCGTCGTAGAAGTCCGAAGCGACGTTCTTGTCGTCCAGGGCTTCCTTGACGGCCGCTTTGACAATGAGGTCTGCCATGCGATCGGGCCTACCCGGTGATGGTTAATAAGAGTTCCTGAATTCGACCGCGAGGGGCGCCGTGCGGCCCGTTCGCGGGAGGCCGCGAGTACAAGCGCGTATAAGTCTTGTGAGATTCTCGTCTCCGCCCCGCCGCGAGCACGACGCGAAACGCGGCCCGACCCCGCTCCGAGCGCGGTCCGGACGGAGCGCGCGTCGTCGCGTGACGCTCGCGAACGCGCTTCGACCCCGGCTCGACCTCGCGCGCGGCGCGCCCGGCTCGAACCGACAGCTTCGACCGAGGCCGCCCCCGACGACGCCCCATGCGAGAGACGTTAGCGGCGCTGGAGGCGGGTGAGATCGGCATCGAGGAGGCGGAGTCGCGGCTCGCGGGCTACGCGACCACGGACGCGGGGCGCTTCGACGCCGCCCGCGAGCGACGCCGCGGGATCCCGGAGGCGATCCTCGCGGAGGGGAAGACACCCGCGGAGGTCGCCGCCCTGGCGACGACGGCGCTCGACACCACCGGCCGGGCGCTCGTGACGCGGGCGGACGAGGCGACGGCGGCCGCGGTGGCGTCGGCGGTCGGCGACGTGGGACCGGACGCGACGGTCGAGCGCGACGATCGGACCGGGACCGTCGTCGCGCACGCGGCCGACTTCGAACTCCCCTCGCTCGACGCCGCGGTCGCGGTCGTGGCCGCCGGCACCGCGGACGCGCCCGTCGCCGGCGAGGCCGCGGTCGTCGCCCGCGAGATCGGGGCGACCGTCGACCGGGTCGACGACGTCGGCGTCGCCAA
Source organism: Halorubrum sp. CGM5_25_10-8B (assembly GCF_005435095.1). Taxonomy (NCBI): domain Archaea; kingdom Methanobacteriati; phylum Methanobacteriota; class Halobacteria; order Halobacteriales; family Haloferacaceae; genus Halorubrum; species Halorubrum sp. CGM5_25_10-8B. The sequence goes on from NZ_SGTY01000004.1 coordinate 97,382, forward strand.
CCTCGACCGGATCGTAGACCAGGCCGACCGGGTCCGCGAGGCGGACGCCGTCGTGGTCGCGGCGGGTCGCGAGGGGGCGCTCCCGACGGTCGTCGCCGGCCTCGTCGACGCCCCCGTGATCGCGCTCCCCGTCTCGACCGGCTACGGCGTCGGCGGCGAGGGAGTGGCGGCTTTGGAGGGGGCGCTTCAGTCGTGCTCCGTGCTGACGACCGTCAACGTCGACGCCGGGTTCGTCGCCGGTGCGCAGGCCGGGCTGATCGCCCGCGCGGTCGACGCCGCGCGCGCCGAGTGAGCGGGGGGATCGAGCGAGGAGATCCGGCGACATCCGGACTCTCTTAACCGACCGTATACCGGCAGCCGACTGGGTCGAAAAAGGGTATTAGTTCGTCGAGCCCGTATGGTAGTTGCCGACGCACGTCGGCATCACATGCCACGCTGTGACCACTGCGGGTCGCACGTCTCGGACCGCTTCGCTCGCGTCTTCGCGGACGAACGCGGCGACCTGAACGCGTGCCCGAAGTGCTCCGCGAACGCGGGCATCGCAGAGGTGTCTCGCGAGCGGACTCGAACCGGGGACTGACCGGCGAAACGCCGATCGAAGGACGAGCGCACGGGGAGCGACTGCTCCGTTCGCCTGCCCCTCCGGGCACACCCGCACACACTTGCCGCTCGCGCTCGGACGGCCGACCGTGGCCGACCACCACGTGTACGTCATCGAGTGCGCCGACGGCACCCTCTACACCGGGTACACGACCGACGTCGAGCGGCGCGTCGCCGAACACGACGCCGGCGAGGGCGCGAAGTACACCCGCGGGCGGACCCCCGTCACCCTCCGCCACGTCGAGTCGTTCGACTCGAAGTCGGCGGCGATGTCGCGGGAGTACGCGGTCAAGTCGCTGTCGCGCGCCGAGAAAGAGCGGCTGATCGGCGAGGGCGACGACGCGGGGGACTGACCGCTTCGCCTCTCGCTCACTCCACGAGGCGCTCGATTTCCGTGACGAGGATGCCGGTCGCGCCGACCGACCGGAGCTCCGAAATCGTCTCGAACACGTCGCGCTCGTCGACGACGGCGTGGACCGCCACCATCCCGTTGCCGTTCTCGTCGGCCTCGACGTCCATCACGGTCGGGCCGCCGAGCCCGGGGATCACGTCCTTCACTGCGTCGAGCCGCTCTTTCGGCGCGTTCATCATCAGGTAGCGACGGCCGTCCGCGGCGAGGACGGACTCGAAGGCGGTCACGACCTGCTCGACCTTCGTGTCGTCGACCACGTCGGGGCGCGCGAACAGCCGGACGGAGGAGTCGAGCACGTCGTCGATCACCGCCAGCCGGTTCACTTTCAGCGTCGTCCCCGTCGAGGTGATGTCGACGATGGCGTCCGCCATGTCGACGTGCGGGGTCAGCTCCGTCGCGCCCGTCACCGTGACCACGTCGGCGTCGACGCCCACGCGGTCGAGGTAGTCGCGGGTGACGTTCGGAAACTCGGTCGCGACCGTCCTGTCCGCTAGGTCCTCGACCGCCGACACCCCGCCGGCCTCGGGCGCGGCGAGGACGAGCCGACAGGAACCGTAGCCCAGGTCGAGCAGGTCGACGAGGTCGCCCTCGGCCGCCGCGCTCGCGGCGTCGACGACGCCGCCGGACTCGGCCGCCTGATCGAGGCCGGTGACGCCGAGGTCGGCCGCGCCGTCGCGGACGTACTCGGGGATGTCGGCCGCCCGCGCGAACAGCACCGTCACGTCCTCGTCGACGGTGTCGGCGTACAGCTGGCGGTCGGCGGTCTCCTCGACGTGGAGCCCCGCGCGCTCCAACAGCGAGAGCGTCGGCTCGTGTAGGCGGCCCTTGTTGGGGACGGCGATGCGCATACGGGGAGCGTCGCGCGGACAGGGGGAAACGTTTTCGTCCGGAGGGGCGGGACTGGTAGCGACGCGAGACTGGTTATAAACAGATGCGGTGGCGCGTGCCGGTGAGCGACCGTCAGGCCGCGAACCGCACGCGCGAGGGAGTCGGTCGCCGAGCGAAGCGACGGCGACCGACGAGGCTGGGGAGGTGTGAGGCGCGGTGCCGTGCGGGGTGGGACCCAAAGGGGTAGTCGCCGGCGGCGAAGCCGCCGGCTGCCCGTGGCGCGTAGCGCCACGCTGCCGCGAGGGCGCAGTAGGCGTTCAGGAGAGCGAAGCTCTCATGAGCCAATCAGAACGCGGAGCGTTCTGATGACGACGTAAGCACCGCAGGGAGCGAACGGAGTGAGCAACCGAGGAGCGCAACAAGCGTACTGCGCCCTCGCAGTTGGGGCTTTGGCGGTGTTCGTCGCCGATTCGTTACCAACCGCTTATATACGAGTCGCCGGTCGCGTCGAATCTTCTTCCGACCACCCAGTACGCGACGGGGAGGCAGCCGGCGAACGCGACCGGCCAGACGGTCAGCTGGGAGATCGGATCGGGCGGCGAGACGAGGCTCCCGACGACCAGCCCCGCGGGACCGGCGACGGCGACGATCGCGGTGGCCCGCTCCCACCGCGACGGCGGGTACTCGCGAGACCGTCCGCGGCGCCACCACAGCAGGTAGTAGAGCAGCACAATTCCCGAGAGCGGTGCGAAGACGCCCCAGACGGCCGGATAGTCACTTCCGCGGGCGTGCGCGTCGAGGTTCACCCAGACGCCGGATGCGAGCCAGACGAACAGCACTAGGGCGGCGCCGAAGGCGACGGGGGGAGTGAGAAGGGACACGACCGGGTGTTCCGCCGGATCCGTAATCGGTTTTTCCCCGAGCGGAACCGTCCGCGCGGAACCGGTTTCGTCGCAGTCACCGACGTAGCCGCGCCGCTCAAGTGGCTCGCCGCCCAACGACGCGTATCGTGAGCGACGCCGACTCCCCCCTCTCGGAGGACCGCCCGACCGTCGACCGCCCGCTCCGCGTCGACGCCCCGTTCGAGCCCGCGGGCGACCAGCCCGAGGCGATCGAGCAACTCGTCGAGGGGTACGAGTCGGGCGCGACAAAGCAGACGCTGCTCGGCGTGACGGGGTCCGGGAAGACCAACACCGTCTCGTGGGTCGCCGAGGAGTTGGACCAGCCCACTCTCGTTCTCGCCCACAACAAGACGCTCGCGGCCCAGCTGTACGAGGAGTTCCGCGAGCTGTTCCCGGACAACGCCGTCGAGTACTTCGTCTCCTACTACGACTACTACCAGCCGGAGGCGTACGTCGAGCAGACGGACACGTTCATCGACAAGGAGATGTCGATAAACGAGGAGATCGACCGCCTGCGCCACTCCGCGACGCGCTCCCTGCTGACCCGCGACGACGTGATCGTCGTCGCGAGCGTCTCGGCCATCTACGGGCTAGGCGACCCGGGGAACTACCGCGACATGGCGCTCCGCCTGGAGGTCGGCGAGGAGGTCGGCCGCGAGGAGCTGCTCACCCGGCTCGTCGACCTGAACTACGAGCGCAACGACGTGGACTTCACGCAGGGGACGTTCCGCGTCCGGGGCGACACCGTCGAGATATACCCGATGTACGGGCGCTACGCGGTGCGCGTCGAGCTGTGGGGCGAGGAGATCGACCGGATGATCAAGGTGGACCCGATGCACGGCGAGGTCGTCTCCGAGGAGCCCGCGGTGATGCTCCACCCGGCGGAGCACTACTCGATCCCGGACGACAAGCTGGAGCAGGCGATCGCGGAGATCGAGGACCTGATGGAGAAGCGGGTGAGCTACTTCGAGCGGCAGGGCGACCTCGTGGCCGCCCAGCGCATCGAGGAGCGGACCACCTTCGACATCGAGATGCTGCGGGAGGCGGGCTACTGCTCCGGGATCGAGAACTACTCGGTCCACATGGACGACCGCGAGTCCGGCGACGCCCCCTACACCCTGCTGGACTACTTCCCCGACGACTTCCTCACCGTCGTCGACGAGTCCCACCAGACGATCCCGCAGATCAAAGGGCAGTACGAGGGCGACAAGTCGCGGAAGGACTCGCTCGTCGAGAACGGGTTCCGGCTCCCGACCGCCTACGACAACCGCCCCCTGACGTTCGAGGAGTTCGAGGAGAAGACGGACCGCACCCTCTACGTCTCCGCGACGCCGGGCGACTACGAGCGCGAGACCTCCGACCGGATCGTCGAGCAGATCGTCCGGCCGACCCACCTCGTCGATCCGAAGGTGGAGGTGACGGGGGCCACCGGGCAGGTCGACGACCTCCTCGAGCGCGTCGACGACCGGATCGAGCGCGACGAGCGCGTCCTCGTCACCACGCTCACCAAGCGGATGGCCGAGGACCTCACGGAGTACCTCGAGGAAGCGGGCGTCGACGTGGCGTACATGCACGACGAGACCGACACCCTCGAACGCCACGAGATCATCCGCGACCTCCGCCTGGGCAACATCGACGTGCTCGTCGGGATCAACCTGCTCCGCGAGGGGCTCGACATCCCGGAGGTGAGCCTCGTCGCCATCCTCGACGCCGACCAAGAGGGGTTCCTCCGCTCCACCACGACGCTCGTCCAGACCATGGGGCGGGCCGCGCGCAACGTCAACGGCGAGGTCGTCCTCTACGCCGACGAGGTGACCGACTCGATGGAGGCGGCGATCGAGGAGACCCAGCGCCGGCGCGAGATCCAACTGGAGTACAACGCCGAGCACGGCTACGAGGCGACCACCATCGACAAGCCGGTCAGCGAGACGAACCTCCCCGGCTCGAAGACGGACACCTCGTCGGTCAGCGTCGGCGACGTGGAGAGCGAAGCCGAGGCGAAAGCCCAGATCGAGGCCCTCGAGGACCGCATGGATGAGGCCGCGAGCAACCTCGAGTTCGAGCTGGCGGCCGACATCCGCGACCGGATCGCGGAGCTGCGCCGCGCGTTCGAGATCGACGGCGGCGACGAGGGCGTGCCCGCGCCGATGATCGACGAGTAGCGCCCGATTCTCAGCCCGCGTCACCGTGGCGGCGGGGTTTTTACGTCGCTGTGCCACACTCTCGCCCGTGTACCGTCGTGCTGTCGTCTCCGGAGCGCTCGCGGTCGCCACCGCCGGGTGCGTCGACCGCCTCCACGACGTGGCCGCCTCGACGCCGCGCGACCTCGGCGTGCGGAGCCGGTACGTCGACGGCAACCCGATGGTCGACGCGCGCAGCGTCCTCGCGCGCCCGGAGGAGCTACCGACTCACGCCGCTTCCTTCCGGTCCGCCGCCGCGGCCCGCGGCGCGCTCAAACCCGACGCGACCGAGTCCCGCGCGTTCGTCGAGCGCACCGACTTCGTCGACGACGGGGGCGACGCGATCTTAGTGATCGCCCAGCGGCTCACCGCGCCCGAGGTCCGCCTCCGGCTCGGCGGGATCAGCCGCACCGGCGACCACTCGCTTCGGATCGCCGTCGACCAAGGCGGCGTCCGCGGCGAGATCGACGCCGACGAGCCGGTCGTCAAGACGCTCCTGTTGCGCCTCGCGGACGAGCGCGGCCCCCCGGAGCGCGTGATCGTCGCCATCGGCGACGAGCGCGCCGGCATCACGGTGTGACGGTCGGGCCCCCCTCCGCCGCGATCCCGGCTCGGTCCCGCGATCGTTTTGTGGCCGGGACGCTTCCGGCCACGCATGTCACTCCGCAGTCGACTCCTCGGTTCGGCCCTCCTCGTCGTCGGCGTCACCGCGGTCGGTCTCGCGGGAACGGTCGCGCCGGCGTTCGTCCCCTCCTCGTCCGCGGCCGACGGAATCGCACTGACCGCACCCGCTCCTCTCTCGTCGCTCGCCGCCCCCGCGCTCCTCGCGGCCGGGTCGGTCCTGCTCGTCGGCGGCGCGGCCGCCGCGACCGGGGGCGACGGCTCCGCCCGCGCGGCGCTGGTCGCGCCCGCGTTCGGCGCCGTCGCCGCGCTCGCGTTCGGCGTCGGCCTCGTCGCGGCGCCCGGATCGGCCCCCGCGACGGCGACGAACCCGGCGGCACACGCCGTCCTCACGACCGGTCCGCCCGCGCGGATCGCCGCCGGTGCGGCCGTCGGCGGCGCCGTGGCGCCGGTGGTCCGCGCGACGACAACCGAGGACACCGTCGCCCTCCTCGCCGGCTCCGTCCTGCTGCTCGCGGCGCTCGCGGCGGGGGCGTCCGACCCCCTCTCGTTGGTCACTGGAGGAGTCGGCGGCGCGGTCGCAGTCGCCCTCCTCTGGGCGGTCGACCCGGACCGCTGGCGGCCCTGACCCGGCTCACGATCGCCCGCGCGTCTCAGTCGCTCGGCCGCTCGCTTTCGGCCTCCAGTTCGATGTCGCGGTCGGCCTCGCGGGTCGCCGCCTCCTGCTTGGCGAGGTCGACGTCGCGGGCCGCGTCCCCGTCCCGGGTCTCGTCGGTGCGGAGGTCGTCGTCGGCCACGGTGTCGATCTGTTCCAGGGCGCTCTCGATGTCTTCCAACCCGAGCAGCTTCTCCGTCTCCTCGTCGAACTCCTTCCCGTCGAGCCCCTCCATCTGCTGAACGTCGGAGCCGGAGAGGGCCTTGCCGTAGCGGCCGACGAGGCTGGTGAGCTCCTGCGGGAGGACGAAGGTGGTGGACTCGCCTTTCCCGATCTCCTCTAGGGTCTCCATGCCGCGCTCGATGATGGCGCGTTCGCCCATCGACTCGGCGGAGCGGGCGCGGAGGACCGTCGAGATGGCGTCCCCCTGCGCTTCGAGGATCTGGGACTGCTTTTCACCCTGCGCGCGGATGATGTTGGACTGCTTGTCACCCTCGGCCTGCTCGACCGCGGAGCGGCGTTCACCCTGCGCTTCGAGGATCATCGCGCGGCGGCGGCGCTCCGCGCCGGTCTGTTGCTCCATCGCGCGCTGGACCTCCTGTGAGGGGCTCACCTCGCGGACCTCGACGGCCTCGACGCGGATCCCCCACTCGTCGGTGGGTTCGTCTAACTCCTCGTTGATCCGGTCGTTGATCAGCTCCCGCTGCGAGAGCGTGTCGTCGAGCTCCATGTCGCCGATGACGGCGCGGAGGGTGGTCTGTGCGAGGTTCGAGACGGCGTTCTTGTAGTCGTCGACTTCGAGGAACGCCTTCTTCGCGTCCATCACCTTGATGTAGACGACCGCGTCGGCGGTCACGGGGGAGTTGTCCCGCGTGATCGCCGACTGGCTCGGCACGTCGATCGTCTGGGTCCGCATGTCGAACGCGTACGTCCGCGAGACGAACGGGGGGATGAGGTGGACGCCCGGTTCGAGCAGCTCGCGGTACTCGCCGAAGACGGTGAGCGCCTCCTTGTCGTAGGCGTCGACGATCTCGACGGCGCTGACGACCGTGACGGCCGCCAAAAGCACCGCCAGCGCCGCGACGCCGAACGCGAGGCTCTGCCCGAGGAGGGCGACGGCGACGAGGAGGGCGACGCCGAGCGCGAGGTACTGCCAGACCCCGTCCGGGACCTCCGCCAGCAGATCCTCCAGCTCGGCGGACTCGCCGCGCGGACCTTGTGTTCCCATACGTGAGGTTACGGCCCGACGCTGTTAACGGTTGGCACGAGTCGTCGCGGCGGAGCGCGTTGCGCCCGGCGCTTCGGCGCCGCCGTCGCTCTCGTCTCCGCCCCGCCATTCTCGCCCCCTATCTCGGAGATACCGGAAACGCCCGCGTATGCCGGTCGGCTTTAACTACGCGGCGGCGGAAGGTCGATCCATGCCATCCGACGAGGGGGACGACGACCGGAAGTTCAGCACGCGAAGCGTTCACGCCGGGTCCGACCCGGACCCAGCGACCGGCGCGCGTGCGACCCCCATCTACCAGACCACCGCCTACCAGTTCGACGACGCCGACCACGCCGCGGACCTCTTCGCCTTAGAGGAGGCCGGCAACGTCTACTCTCGACTGATGAACCCGACCAACGCCGCCTTAGAAGAGCGGATCGCATCGCTCGAAGGCGGCGTCGGCGCGGTCGCGACCGCCTCGGGCATGGCCGCGCTCGACGTGACGACCTTCCTGCTCGCCTCGGCGGGCGACAACGTCGTCACGTCGTCGGCGCTGTACGGCGGCACCTACACGTACCTCACCCATTCCGTCGAGCGCCGCGGCGTCTCGACGCGATTCGTCGACCCGCTCGACTACGAGGGGTACGCCGAGGCGATCGACGAGGACACCGCCTACGTCCACCTCGAAACGATCGGCAACCCCGCACTCGTCACGCCCGACATCCAGCGGATCGCGGACATCGCCCACGAACACGGCGCCCCGCTGTTCGTCGACAACACCTTCGCGACGCCCGCGCTCTGCCGGCCGCTCGAACACGGCGCGGACCTCGTCTGGGAGTCGACGACGAAGTGGCTCACCGGCAACGGCACCACGGTCGGCGGCGTCGTCGTCGACGGCGGCTCGTTCCCGTGGGCCGACCACGCCGAGAAGTACCCCGAGATCGCGCAGGACAACCCCGCGTACCACGGGATCAACTTCGCCGAGCGGTTCGGCGACGCGGCGTTCACCTTCGCGGCGATCACTCGCGGCCTGCGCGACTTGGGCGACCAGCAGTCGCCGTTCGACGCGTGGAACACGCTCCAGCAGACGGAGTCGCTCCCGCTGCGCATGGACCGCCACTGCGAGAACGCGGGGATCGTCGCCGAGTACCTCGACGACCACGACGACGTGGCGTGGGTGAACTACCCCGGGCTGGAGAGCCACGAGACCCACGAGGAGGCGAGCGAGTACCTGGAAGGCGGCTACGGCGGGATGCTCACGTTCGGGCTGGAGGCCGGCTACGAGGCGGCTCGCGCGACCGTCGAGGAGGCCGACCTCGCATCGCTCGTCGCGAACGTCGGCGACGCGAAGACGCTCGTCATCCACCCGGCGTCGACAACGCACCAGCAGCTGACCGAAGCGGAACAGGAGGCCGCCGGCGTCACCCCAGACATGGTGCGCCTCTCCGTCGGCATCGAGGACCCCGCCGACATCGTCGCCGACCTCGAAGCGGCTATCGAGGCGGCGACCGAATAGCCGCGGTCCGCCCTTCGCTGCCCCGTTTCTGACAGGGTCAGTTCTCCGCCTCGAAGCCGTCCTCCCACCGGAACGTCCCGTTCCGCTGGACGACCTCGCCGTCGATCTCCATCCGGGAGCGCTCGCTCACGTCGGAGATCATGTCGACGTGGACCGCGCTGTCGTTGCCGGACTCGCCCTCCGGCAGGCAGGCGTCGTAGGCGCGGCCGACCGCGAGGTGGACGGTGTCGCCCATCTTCTCGTCGAAGAGGATCGAGTCGGTGAACCGGTCGATGCCGCGGTTCATCCCGATCCCGAGCTCGCCCAGCCGCCGCGCGCCGTCGTCGGTGTCGAGGACGTCCGCGACTGCCTCCTCGCCGGACTCCGCCGAGAAGTCGACGACCTCGCCGCCCTCGAACGCGAGGTGAACGTTCCGGACCCGCGTCGCGTCGATCGTCATCGGCACGTCGAAGAAGACCTCGCCCTCGGTGTCGTACGGCGCGGTGAACACCTCACCGGAAGGGAGGTTGTGCGAGTCGTACGCGACGGAGGCGGCGGAGTTAACCGCGGTGCGGCCCGCGATCGACATCGTCACGTCGGTGTCGGGAGCGCCGTCGCGCTCGGTGACGATCCGGACCTCGTCGCCCGCGTCGAGGACCGACTTCATCTCGGCCATCTCGTCGGCGAGGGACTCCCAGTCGCGGAGGACGGCGTCGTAGACGAACTCTTGGTACTCCTCGTAGGCCATCCCCGCCTGCTGGGCGAGGCTCCGCGTCGGGTGGACCGTCGACACCCAGTCAGTGTCCATCCGCGCCTCGCGGACGCCCTGCCGCGCCTTCGCGTACGCTTGCCGGGTCGGGCGGTCGACGTCCGCGACCGCGGTGGTGTTGCGCCCGCCCCCGACTCGGAGGTAGGCGTCGGCGGCCTCGAACATCGCGCGCTCGACCGCGGGGTCCGAGTCGAAGTCGTCCGCCTCGACATCGCCGTCGTTCCCGGCCTCGACGCCTTTCAGATAGGCGCGGGAGAGCTCCGCGGAGCCGTACATCGTCGTGGCGTTCGCGCCCCGCTCGCCGAGGGCTTCGGCGACCGCGACCCCCAGCTCGTGGGCGTCCTCCGCGACGCTGACAACCACGTCGTCGCCGGCCTCGATCCGCGCGCTCCAGTCGACAAGCACCTCGGCGTGCTCGCGTACGCGTTCGTCCATGATTACTCGTGTCGCGGGGGAGCGGTAAATCGGTGCCGGGACGGTCGGACCGGTCCCCGCAAGCTGGGCCGCGACGAGTCCGCCCGGTTGCCGCCGACCGTCGAGACCGGTCCGCGACCGTCAGATCAACACTTCGGCGTCGGTGAGGAGCGTTCGCTTCGCTCGTCTTGCCTCCGGCCCCTCCGGAACGATATCGGGCGTGGCGGCCGGCTCGTCGAACCGGTCCGGGTCCGGAGCCCAGGAGTCGAGGAGCTCCGCGAACGTCGGCCCCTGCCGTCCGGTGAGATGGATGAACCCGCCGTACTGCCGCCGTTCGGCCGAGGTCGCGTCCGGGTCCGGGAACGCCTCGCGGATACAGCCGACGCTCTCGCGGAGGTACTCCGCGGCCTCGTGTTGGGAGTACTGGCTGTCCGCGTAGTACTGCTCCTGACCGCGCTCCGTGAGGTCCGCGTCCGCGAGCGCGGAGGACTCGTACCGAACCGCGTCTCGGCTGATCTCACCGCCGAGGAAACTGAGGTTCACCGTGAAACAGTCCGGGTATCGGAGGATCAACAGAAAGAAGATCTGTTCGTCGACAGTGTAGCGTTCCTGTAAGCGGTAGTAACACTCCAAGTAGTACGCGGCGAGCGCTCCGATCCAGTCGTCGCGTTCGCCGTCGAGATACGCGGTCGCGACGTCGTAGTACTCCTCGCCGGCGACCTGCTGTAAGCGGTACTCGAAGCTCTGTCGCATCTCGTCCAGTTCGTCCTCGTACACTTCCGTCAGCGGGACGTCCGGATCGTCGAGTAGCCGGGCCTTCCGCTCGCCGGCGTCCGCGATCCGGGCCATGTTCTCGTGGAGGTCCCGTTCCGCCTCCCTGTCGGGGAGCGGAATTCGAACCGCCTGTCGGCGCAGCGTGTCCGCCCCGGCCTCCGAACGCTCGTGCCACTCCATACCGTCGGTAACTGCTCAGACAGCTAATAAAATTGGAGGATGAGCGGCGGTGGTTCCCGGTGAGCGGCCGGTCGGAACCGGCCACCGCCGTCACTCGGATTCCCGACCGCCGTCACTCGGATTCCCGACCGCCGTCACTCGGATTCCCGACCGACGGTCGCGAGGAGCCCGACCGCGAGCAGTCCGACGCCCACGACTCCGCTCCCGAGCCGCGCCAGCCCGAACAGCGCGGTCCGGTCAACCCGCCCGCGCAAGTACTGACCGAGCACCCGGTACGAGCGGCCGTCGACGCGCAGGTCGTCGACTCCGGCGAGGCGGTCCGCGCAGTTCGCGTCGCCGAGCGCCCACCGACCGGAGGCGGAGGTGCGTTCGACGACGAGATCGAGGGAGCCGGGAGCGATCCGATACCCCCGCATCGAGACGTCGTCGCCGTCGGCGAGGGCGACGGCGGCCTCTGCGCACCTCGCGGGGAGGCCGGTCGCGTTCACGGTCCGGTGTCGTTCGAGCCCCGGTCCCGCGCGGAGCGCCGCCTCCCAGCGGACGACCCTCACGTCCGCGATCAGGGCGAGCAGGAGGAGGACACCCGGGACGACGAGCAGCCTGCGGTCCATCCCGGCGGGCGGGTTCGGCCGAGCGAATCATATGCTTTGGGCCGCCGGCTCGGTCGTTCGGGGGCCGGACTGCGCCGGCCCGTCGGAGGGATCAGTCGACTCCCGCGCGTCGGCGTTACTCTAGGTCGAGCAGCGCCGCGATCTCGTCGAGGTACTCGTCGTAGATCCCGACGGCGGACTCGATCGGGTCGGGCGAGGCCATGTCGATGCCGGCGAGTTCGACCACGTCGAGCGGGTAGTCGGAGCCGCCCGCCCGCAGCATCTCGCGGTAGTCGGCGGCGGCCTCGTCGCCCTCGTCGAGGACGCGCTCGACGATCGCGGCCGCGGCGGAGATGCCGGTCGCGTACTGGTAGACGTAGAAGTCGTAGTAGAAGTGCGGAATACGCTGCCACTCGCGCTCGATGCCGCCCGTGAGCTCAGCGGCCGCGTAGTAGTCCCCCTTCAAATCGCCGTAGATCTCGTCGAACGCGTCGGGGGTGAGCGCGTCGCCGGCCTCCACGCGCTCGTGGATCTCCTGTTCGAACGTCGCGAACATCGTCTGGCGGAAGAGGGTCGAGCGGAAGCGTTCGAGGTACTCGTCGAGGACGTGGGTGCGGAGCTCGTCGTCCTCGACGGTGTCGAGCAGGTGGTGGGTGAGCAGGGTCTCGTTGACCGTCGACGCGATCTCCGCGACGAATATCTCGTAGCTCGCGTCGTGCCACGGCTGCGCGTCGCCCGCCAGCTCGGAGTGCATCGAGTGGCCGAGCTCGTGGGCCAGCGTGTACATCGAGGCGATGTCGTCCTGGTAGTTCATCATGATGTACGGCTGGGTGTCGTAGGTGCCCGAGGAGAACGCGCCCGAGCGCTTCCCGCGGTTCTCGTACACGTCGACCCACCGCGAGTCGAGCCCCTCGGCCAGTCGCTCCTGATACTCCTCGCCCAGCGGCGCGACCGCCTCGATCACCCACTCGCGGGCCTGTTCGTACTCCACGTCCGGACCCTGGTCGCCCGTCAGCGACATGTAGAGGTCGTGGCTCTGTAGCCGGTCGACGCCGAGCGCCTCGGCCTTCAGGTCGGCGTGGCGGTGGAGCACGTCGAGGTTGTCGTCGACGGTGTCGACGAGCGTGTCGTACACCTCGACGGGGACGTTCGAACCGTCGAGCGCGGCGGCGCGCGCGGAGTCGTAGTCGCGGATCTCGGCGCTCGTGACGTGTTCGCGGACGGCCTTCTCCAGCGACGTGCCGACCGTGTTGCGCACGTCGGCCCACTCGTCGTAGAACGTCTCGTGGACGCGCTCGCGGAACTCGCGGTCCGGGTTGGTCTGGAGCTTCGTGAAGTTCGCCTGCGTGATCTCGACTTCCTCGCCGTCCGGGTCCTCGACGACGCCGTAGGTCATGTCGGCGTTCGTCAACATCGAGTAGATCTCGCTCGGCGCGTCGGTGACCTCCGAGAGGTCCGCGAGCACCTCCTCGACCTCGCTCGACCGCGTGTGCGGCTTCTTGCGCAGCACGTCGTCGAAGTAGTGTTCGTACTCCGCGAGCCCGGGCTCGTCGTTGACGAAGTCCGCCACGTCCGCCTCGGTCAGCGACTGGATCTCGGGGTCGAGATACGAGATCGCGCTCGACGCCTCGGAGCCGAGCGACGACGCCTTCGCCGACATCGCCTGGTACTCCTGGTTCCGCGTGTCCTCGGCGCTCCGGAGCCGGGCGTACGTCATCACCTGCTGGAGCTTGCGGAATATCTCCTCGCGCAGTTCGAGGAGCTCGAGGAGGGTCGCGGCGTCCTCGGTCGCGCGCCCCTCGTAGTCGGCCAGCTCGCCGATCCGGTCGGAAACCGTCTCGTAGGCGGCCTCCCACGCCTCGTCGTCGGCGTAGATGCCGTCGAGGTCCCACTTGTACTCGGCGTCGATCTCGGACCGCTCGGGAACCGAACTCATACCGATCGGGTCGGCCTCCCGGACACTAAGCCTTGGCAAACCCCGCGCCGCAAGCCGATAGGCGTGCGGCGCGTTACCTCGACTCTACACCGTCGCCGCCGCCCGACCCCGCTCGCCCGGCCCACGCGGCGAGGTCGACGACGAGCACGAGCGCGTCCTCGCCGTCGCGGTAGTAGCCGCCGACCCGCCGGACCGGTTCGAACCCCTCGTCGGCGTACAGCGAGCGGGCGGGGTCGTTCCCCTCGCGCACCTCCAGGCGGACGACCGCGACGCCGGTCGCGCGGAGCCGCGTCAGCGCCGACCGGAGGAGGGTCCGCCCGATCCCCTCGCCGCGGGCGTCGGGGTGGACGGCCAGGTCCTTGACGTGGCCGATGTCCCGGCCGTGGTTCGGCGTCCGGTCGGCGACGACGAACCCGACGACCGCGCCCTCACGCTCCGCCACGAGGAACGCCGGCTCGTCCAGCAGTCGCTCGAAGGCGTCGTGCGGCCACGGGTCCGAGAAGCAGGCGCGCTCGATCCGGACCACCGCGAGGAGGTCGGCGCGCTCGGCCTGCCGGACCGTCAGGTCGGCGACGCTCACGGGCCGAATTGGCGGCCGCGAGGAATAAACGCGCCGGGTCCTCCCCCTACCGATCGATCCAGGGCTCCTCGGGGTCGGTGTCGGCCGGATCGGGGGCGCACACCTCGAAGCACGCGCCCTCCGGGATCCGGAGCCGCCGCCCGTCCGGGAGCCCGACGGGGCCGTCGGCGTCGCAGCGGAGTTCGACCGTCCACCCGTGGGACTCGACGATCTCGCGGACGATGTCGAGCCCGTACCCCGTCCCGTCGGCTCGGGTCGTGAACCCGGACTCGAACACGGAGCCGCGGTCCTCGGGGTCGATCCCGGCCCCGTCGTCCGCGACGAGGAACCCCTCGTCGGTGGCGGTGAGGAGCACGGTGAGCGCGTCGTCGCCGGACGCCGGCGCCTCCTCGTCCCCGTCTGTCGGCACGTCCTCGCAACCGTCGACCGCGGCTTCCGCCGCGCCCGGCGTCCCGTGCTCCCTCGCGTTGCGGAACAGGTTCTCCAGGGCCTGCCGCATCCGCCCCCGGTCGCCGTACACCTGCGCGTCGCCGGCGACGACCAGCTCTGCGCGCTCGTCGCCCTCGGCGGCGGTCTCCCACGCGTCGCGGGCGACGCTCGCGAGCGCGAACTCGGTCGGCTCGTCCATGCCGGTCCCCTGCCGGGCGAGGGTGAGCAGCTCCGAGACGAGCTGGTCGATCCGTTCGACGGCGCGCTCGCCGCGTTCGAGGGGCTCCGTCTCGCCGCGCAGCCGCGCCATCTCGATGGAGCCGCGGATCACCGACAGCGGGTTCCGGAGGTCGTGCGAGACGATGCTCGCGAAGCGGTCGAGCCGCTCGTTCCGGTCGGTGAGCCGCCGCTCGCGCGCCTTCCGCTCGGTGACGTCGCGGGAGTTGACGAGCAGTTCGCCGACGGGGCTGTCGGCCGGCAGCGAGCGCGTCCGCGACTCGAGCCAGACCCAGTCGCCGTCGGCGGTGCGGTAGCGGTACTCCAGGGTGGGCGCCGCGTTCGGCTCGTCGAGCGCGCGATAGAACCGCTCCGTCACCCGCTCGCGGTCGTCGGGGTGGACGTAGCCGAGCGGGGAGCGCCCGACGGTCGCCCCCTGCTCGTAGCCGAGCACCTCCTCGACGGAGGGGCTCTCGTAGACGACGAGGCCGTCGCCGTCGACGACGGTGACGAGGTCGCTACCGTACTCGAGGAAGGCCCGGTAGCGCTCTGGGAAGGTTCGGTCGACGTCGACTCGACGGACCGTGACGATCCGGCCGCCGAACTCCGGGGCGAGCTCCTCGTCGACGATCGACTCGACCCACGCGTACCCGCCGCTCGCGCGGCGGATGCGGTGGGTGACCGTCCGGTTCGCCGTGACCGCCGACAGCGCGTCGGCCACCGGGTCGCGGTCGCTCGGGTGGACGCGGTCGAGGAGGTCGCTCCCGACGAGCGCGTCGCGCTCGACGCCAACGACGTCCGTCGCCGACGGGCCGGCGAACAACACCTCGCCGTCCACGGCGACGGCGAGGAGGAACCGGTCCGCTTCGACCGAGCCGCCGTCCGGGGGCGCCCCGTCGCGAGTCCCCGACTCCCGGTCGGCGGGCGCGCCGCACGTTCTGACGGTCTCCGGTCGTGTTTCCGCGCGAGCCGCCCGCTCTGCGTCGTCGGTCTCGGGGGGATCCGTCGCCGAGGCGTCGCCCTCGTCGCCGCCGCGGTCGGGCGTCGACGTGTCGGATGGCCGGAGGGTCACTATGGGTTCTACCGACGATACGGACGCAGGGTGATAAAGCTGCGCGCCGGAGAAATCGGTTTTGATAATCGGCGGACGCCCCGATCCATCCGGACCCGGTGCGGCCGTCCGGACTGGTGGTCAGGTCGCGCTCCGACGACCCTCCGAGCGGCCGGATCCGCGGGCGTCACACCTCGTCGACGACGGTCCCGTCCGCCCACGCGGCCTCGAAGCCCTCGTTCACGCGCGCCGCGAATCTCCGGTCGCGGAGGTCGAGCATGCCGAACAGCCGGTCGGGCGAAAGCGGGTCGGCGACCTCTAGGCACACTTCCTCGCCGTCGATGAGATAGAAGTTCCCGTACGCGTCTTCGGTGACGCGTAGCTCGAAGGGCCCCTGCGCGATCGTCAGCGTCGCCCGGTCCTCGTCGACGGCGGCGCGCGCGTCGTCGAACACGCTCGGCGAGATGAGTACGGAGACGTCGACGCCGCCCCGGATCGCCGCGAGGAGCCGGTCGAGGAGCGCCGGTCCGTCGCGGTCGACGTCGAACTGCGCGGAGACATCGGTGGCGACGACCACGATCGACTCCTCGGCGGCGTCGATCCGCTCGAAGAGGAGGTCGAGGGAGTCGTCGGCGCCGACCGCGGCGGTCCAGAACTCGTCGTCCGCCGTTTCGGCGTCCGCCAGCCGGTCGATCAGCTCCCCTTTCCCCGACTCGTACGTCTCGATCCGCCGGTTGAGTTCCCGGCGCTTCGCCTCGACCAGCCGGTCGACGGCGACGGCGGGCTCGACGGGCGCGTACCGCTTCGGCTCCCGGTCGGTCTGGACCCGGACCAGCCCGCGCGACTCCAGGCCGCCGAGCGCGTCGTAGATCCGCCCCTTCGGCACGCCGCTCTCCTCGGCGACGGCCGCGGCGGTCCCGGTGCCGAGGGCGAGCAGCGCGCGGTACGCCCGGTCTTCGTAGCTCGACAGCCCGAGGTCGCGGAGCGACTCCATATGCGCCCTCCGTGACGCCCCCACAAAGCCTCGGCGCTTGACGCCGGTTAAGTATATAAAAAAGCGATCGCGAAACGATAGATCGTTTTGATGATCGCTTCTGCGCCTCTCGGCAGTTCGACAGCAACTGGCGTCAAACCGGTAGAATCCGGTGTGTATCGAATTTCTGTCGCATCGACTACCGAGACCCGTCTGCGACACCTATACGGAAACAGATACGTTGTTGTCGCGGGTTCCCGAAGGGTATTACGTCGTAGCCTCCAATCCGGTGGTAACCAACATGAGCCGAATCCGGACGGTCGTCGTCCTGCTTCTCGTCGTGTCCCTCGTCGCGACCGGAGCGGTAGTCGCGCAGGAGGCCAACGACACGGTGCGCGGCGACCCCGACATCGAGGCGTTCGCGCCGGAGACCGCGTTCGTCCCCGGCGAGGAGTCCACCCTTCAGGTGAACCTGAACAACCGCGGCGACATCGACGAACAAGGCGCCGACGACCTCGAGAGCGAGGTCGTGACCGCCCACGAGACGACGGCGCGGATCCTCGCCGGCGACGAGGCGAACCGGGAGGTCCCCTTCGACGTGCGGACCGGCGAGCAGACGGTCGGCGACGTCGCCCGCGGGGTCACCGGGCCGATCGAGTTCACAGTCGTCCCCAACGAGGACGCCGAACCCGGCGTCTACCGCGTCCCGATCCGACTGGAGTACCGGAACGTCGAGAGCGCGGAGGTCGACGACGGCTCGACGGTCCGCGACGAGGAGATCACGTCCGAGACAGTGTACGTCTCCGTCGAGATCACCGACCGCGCACAGTTCGCGGTCGTCGACGTCGACGGCGTCGTCCAGGCCGGCGACAACGGCATCGTCGAGGTGACGATGCGGAACGTGCGCAACGAGACCGCACACGAGGCCTCCGTCGCCGCGAACCCGATCGACCCCGACCTCACCTTCGCCACCGACGCGGGCACGACCGAGACGTACGTCGGCGCGTGGGCCCCGGGCGAGAACCGCACGTTCGCCTACCGGTTCGCCTCCGCGGGCGAGGCGACCGCCCGGTCGTCGACGGTGGAGTTCGAGGTCGACTACCGCGACGCCGAGCGCGCAGACGCGGCCGCCCGGACGGTCCGGACGGGCGTGACGCCGCTGCCCCCCCAGTCGTTCGTCGCCGAGGCCGTCAACAGCACGCTGCGCGTCGGCGAGGACGGCTCGTTCACCGTCGAGGTGCGCAACCGCGGCCCCCGCGAGATCGAGAACGCGGTCGTCGTGTTCAGCAATCAGGCACCCGCCCCCGAGGGCGTGGGACAGGACACGGTCCAGACGGACCAGAACATCGTGCCGCGCTCCACTCGCGACACGGTCGGCGACCTCGCGGTCGGCGAGACGGCGACCGCCACGTTCGACGCCGGCCTCCGGACGGACGCGAATCCGGGTCCCCGGACCGTCAACGTGGCCGTCCGCTACCGCGGGATCGGCACCGACGAGGGCGTGAGCGCAAGGCGGACGGACGACGGGGGCATCTCGCTCGTGTCGACCGGATCGGCCGGCGACGTGGTCACCTCCGACGCGCTCGACGCTGTCGTCGACGTCGCGCCCGAGGCGGACGTGTTCGCGGTGTCGCCGGCGGAGCCGAACGCCACCGACCCCTCGGCGGTCACGCCGGGGTCGACCGTCCAGTACCACGCTGTCGTCCGCAACACCGGTCCGGAGCCGATCTCGAACGTCCAGGCGAAACTGTTCGTCGACTCGCCGCTCTCGTCGTCCGACGACGAGGCGTTCGTCACCTCGCTCGACCCGGGCGAGGCGACAACGGTCACCTTCGAGGTCGAGGTCGACGGCGGGGCCACGCCGAAGACGTACGCGGCTGCGGTCGACTTCCGATACGACGACGCGGACGGCGACGAACAGCTCTCCGACACCTACCGGCTCCCGGTCGAGGTCGTCACCGCCGACGACAGCGGGGCACTCTCCTCGCCGCTGGGGATCGTCGCCCTGCTCGGCGTCCTCGCGGTCGGCGGGGTGGTCGTCTGGCAGCGCGGTCGGGTGAGCGGAGCGATCTCACGGCTCCGCGGTCGACTCCGCTCCCGATAGATGGACCCGGTCACCCGACTGTTCGGCGCGATCACCGATCGGGTCATCGAGCAGCCGCGCCGGGTCGTGATCGCCTGCCTCGTCGTGACTGCCCTGTTCGCGCCCGGCATGGCGCTGTTGGAGGCGAGCGCGGGCAGCGACCAGTTCACCGACGGGATCGAGGAGTCGGACGCGCTCGACCGCGTGAACGAGCAGTTCGAGCCCGCCTTCGGTGGCGACGACCCGACGACGCAGCTGATCCAGCGCGACACCAACGTGCTCGACCGCCGCGGGCTCCTCGACATGTTGGCGACCGCCGAACGGCTCGACGAGCGCGACAGCCTGCGGGTAACCAGCTTCTCCGCGCCGGCGATGGACGTCGCGGCCGAGCTCGACGAGGACGCCGACACCCCGGAAGCGGCTCGCGACGCAATCGAGCGCGCCAGCGACGGGCAGATCGAGGACGCGGTGGCCGCCGCCGCGCGGGACCCCGGCTTCGCGACGCTCCTCTCGGACGACTTCAACAAGGAGTCCGGAACGGCCTCGGCGTCGCTCGGCGTCGTCAACCACGGGTTCCCGGCGTCGGCCGACACGCAGGCGATCCAGTCCGAGGCGCAGACGGTCGCCGAGGAGGCCCCGGGCGACATCACCGCGTTCGGGAGCGGCATCGTCGACGACGAGTTCCAGCGCGTCATCTTCGACTCGCTCGGCATCGTCGTGCCCGCGGCGCTCGCGGTGATACTCGGCCTGCTGGCGTACGCCTACCGCGACCCGTTCGACTTCGTCCTCGGCGGGATCGCGCTGCTGATGACCGTCGTCTGGACGTTCGGCTTCACCGGCTACGCGGGGATCGCCTTCTCGGAGGTGCTGATCGCGGTGCCAGTCCTCCTCCTCGCGATCGGGATCGACTTCGGGATCCACACGGTGAACCGCTACCGCGAGGACCGCGCCGCGGGCGCGCCCCCGGAGACGGCGATGCGCGGCGCGCTCGGTCAGCTCGTGGTCGCTTACTCGATCATCGCCGGGACGACGATCATCGGCTTCCTCGCGAACCTCACGAGCTCGCTGCCGCCGCTCCGCGAGTTCGGCCTCGTCGCCGGGCTGGGGATCTGTTTCACCCTCGTCATCTTCGTCGGCTTCCTGCCGGCGGCGAAGCTGCTCCTCGACCGCTGGCGCGCCGAGCGCTCGCTGCCCGAGTTCGGCTCGCGCCCGCTCGGCTCCGAGGACTCCGCGCTCGGTCGGCTCCTCCCGCGGCTCTCGGGGATCTCGCGGCCCGCGCCCGCCGTCTTCCTCGTCGTCGTCCTGCTGATCACGGCCGGCGCCGCGGGCTACGGCGCCGGCGTCGATACGACGTTCGAGGACGACGACTTCCTGCCGCCGAGCGAGGAGCCGGCGTACGTCGACTACCTCCCCGGCCCGCTCCAGCCGGGCGAGTACACCGCCACGGAGACGATCAACTTCCTCTCCGACAACTTCGCCACGAGCGAGGACGACACCGTCACGATCTACGTCGAGCGGCGCATGACCAGCGACGCCGCCCTCCGCAGCCTGGCGCGCGCCGAGCGCGACCCGCCCGACACGTTCGTCACGGTCGACGGCCGGGCCAGCACCGACAGCGTCCAGGGCGCGATCGACGCGTACGCCTCGGAAGACCCCGAGTTCGAACAGCTCGTCGAGGAGTCGTCGCTCGACGACGGTCGTCCCAACCGCAACCTCGACCGGATCTACGCGGAGCTGCGCGACTCGCCGTACGACGACTTCACCGGCGAGTACCTCGCGGACGACGACCGTTCGACGCGGATCGTGTACGCCGTCGAGTCCGACGCCAGCGACGCCGAGATCGCCGCCGACGCCCGCCGCGTCGCCGACCGTTACCGCGGCGACGCGATCGCGACCGGCCAGATCGTCGTCTTTCAGGCGGTCGCCGACACGATATTCGACTCCGCGATCGTCTCGCTCGCGGCCGCGCTCGGGCTCTCCGCGGTGTTCCTCGTCATCCTCTTCTGGCTGTTGCTCGGTAGCCCGACGCTCGGGCTGGTCACGCTCGTGCCCGTGACGGTCGCGGTCGCGACGCTCACCGCCACGATGCGGCTCGGCGGGATCCCGTTCAACGCGATCACCGCGACGATTCTCGCGATCACCATCGGGCTCGGCGTCGACTACACCGTCCACGTCGCGCACCGCTTCCACGACGAGTACGCGCGCGGCGGCGACGTCGACGCCGCGGTGATCACCACGCTCCGCGGGACGGGCGGCGCGCTCACGGGCACGTGGGCGACGACCGCGCTCGGGACCGGGGTCCTCGTGTTGGCGATCACCCCCGTCCTGGGGCAGTTCGGACTCCTCACCGCCGCCAGCATCACGCTCGCCTACTTCGCGTCGCTGATCGTGTTGCCCCCGGCGCTCGTCGTCTGGGTCGCCGTCGTCGAGCGCCGCCCCGGACTGCTGTTCGTCGGCCGCCTGTTCGACGCCGCGGGCGCGATCGACGGCGAGAGCGACACGACCGACCGAGCCCGAACCGACGGCGGCGCGTCCGCCGGTGGCGCCGCCGCCGACTCTCCGGCCGAAGCGTTCGAGTGGCAGACTGACCCGCGGGCCTCGGACGACGATCCGAGTCAGAAGCGTTAAACGCTCGCCGCGGATACCGGCTCGTGAGGGCGCGTAGCTCAGCGGACAGAGCACTTGGTTCCGGACCAAGATGCCGCGGGTTCAAATCCCGTCGCGCCCGTCACGTTTTCTGACGGGGCAAATTGACAGGACGGCAGCCGGGTGTATATAAGGCGAACCCCCAGTGACGGGTTTGAGTTCGTCACGCAGCGTGACGGGGGTCGTCGCCTTCGTGCGGTTCGTGAAATACACGTGACGGAGTCGGGGTAAAATCCTTTGGGTGATCTCACACTTCCAATAGCGATATCGTCGCTGTGCTCTATTCCTGTGATTTCTATCGGAATAGCAAACTCAGAAGTCGGCCGTATTTAGGATTGGATAATCAATCAAACGACTTTCTCCGTGTTATCCCATCATAGAATATCTCATGGAGTCGCTCCATCTTCCTAGCTGTCTCTATAATTATCTCGTCAGATTCTTTCTCGGTATCGATCTCCCACCCCATTCTGATTCGTTTATATTTCCTCTTCCCACCTTCTTTCTCGAAGATCTTCTCTATGCGGTCCGGATCATCAAATTCGTCCGGGGTTTCTTCTTGGAATAGGCTATTCCACGATGGCCAGACGGTCATCCCTTCAGTGTCAATAATATTTGACAGCTCCGTAGCGTTTCGTTTAAATAATGCTCTGAATTCCGGATTCTTGCTGAGATACACATTCATCTGGACATACACCTGATTATGAAGCGCAGGGACGACGATCGCGATATACCAGCCATAATCCCCACGAATGTTGTACGTGGTTTCCGTCTCCTGGTATCCGATTGGATGATTTGGAAAAACGTAATATGAGGGTCCTAAACATCTAGAAGGACGACTTTTAACAGTTGAAACGCTATCTTGTACCCTATTATGAGGGTCTATCCGATCTCTGTGATAAAATTCTATTTCTTCAGCACGCTCCGCAGCCTCGACGGCGAGATCAATGGCTTCGTTTTGATGTTTAATAAACCATCCTTCGTCTTGTTCGTACGGCGTAAACCCTCGAAATCCGTCGTAGCCTTCATTCTTGAGCATGTCTGACATCAGTTGAATTATTGGTGATTTGTTCTCGATATCGTGAATTGCCTTTCCAACGTCTGACCAGCTCATCCAAGTGAACTCCGCAGATCGGTCTGGCTTCCGTACGTCCTCCGTAATCGCGTAGAGATACACGTCTCTCTTGGGAGCGTTCTCATCTAACTTCCGGCGCTCCTCACGCAGCTGATCGGATTCTAGACTATCGTTCGTCTTAGACTCATAGCCCACCAGTTTCTCGTCATCTCTCACTACCCAGTCTAAGGTTCGACGTTTTGTATTCCCCTCCGGATGGTCTTGTAGGCCGCTGCGTTGTGTGGCTACGAGAGAAGCCTCATTTCCGAACTCGATATCGTCGTGGATCGTATTGAGGATCCGAGAGATATCTGATCGAGCCAAGAGTGATACAAAAAAGTCATTCAGTGGTTCCTCTCCGTCGATATGACGAAAAATCTCAGTGTTGTGACCCGACACAAATCACGCCAATTCAATATTGACTCATAAATCTATGTCCAGTTTGGAAATAGATGAGCGATGGAATCGATCCAGATGGTGCGAGTTCGAGAATTGGTAATTCCTCAGAACCTACTATGGCTCTTCAGAGTGAGTCCCGCACGATCTCGTCGAGTTCTAGCAGCACCTGCTCGGGAACGAACTGCTCGAAGCGCACGCGACCATCGGGGAACCCGATCGTGACCCGCGGGCGGAACTGCTCGCCTGTTGACGGTGGTTGGACGCCACCGAAAATTGCCACGAGTCCAGTCGCCTCGTCGAGTTCTGTGTCATTCCGTTGAAGCAGATCACTCACGACTGCGTCGGTCCGGACATCAGTGTGAGTCCCATTTCCGGACTCCTCTGGTCGAATCCCAATCTCGGAAGCGGAACCACGATTGCCTGTGGTCAGAAGTCGAACCGACGAGTAGCCGACCACACAGGTGTCCTCGAATCGGCCGCGAAAGCCGCCGTCGAGAAACGAGATCCGGCTCGCGTTGTCTAGTCCGAGGAAGTCTACCACTGCTCGCATAGTCGCGTCTGCGGTTTCGGTATCGGGTGTACGTACCGCGAGGGACGGTGTTCGCGGCTCGAACGTGGCCACGGTCGTCGTTCGGTCCTCATCGGAGATCGTCAGCTGTGTCTGTGACCCGGTATCGGGCACGTCGCAGACGACGTAGACGCGGTCGTGGTCCCTGACGGCCGTCTGGATCTCGGGGCCGTACGCGCCCGAAGAACTGACATCTCTAGCTCGGCCGGTCGCATCGTCGGGAGACACTCGCTGGAGTCCATCGACGTGGTAGTAGTGGACCGTCCGGGTCCCCGCAAATCGGAGCTGCGAGGCCACCCGCCGGAGTTCGATCTGGGAGAGTTCGTCGAGCGTTTCGGGAAAGCTCCGGTCGTCGACGTCGATAGAGAGGTCGGCCGCCTGGAGGACGCGACGACGGGCGGCTTGTGAGGGGAGGTCGCGGACGAGATCTGTCGGTGATGCGTCGTTTTGAGTCGGGTCAATTGGGAGATCCACGTATCGAGTACA
Source organism: Halorubrum sp. CGM5_25_10-8B (assembly GCF_005435095.1). Classification (NCBI taxonomy): domain Archaea; kingdom Methanobacteriati; phylum Methanobacteriota; class Halobacteria; order Halobacteriales; family Haloferacaceae; genus Halorubrum; species Halorubrum sp. CGM5_25_10-8B. Next base: position 121,487 of record NZ_SGTY01000004.1, read on the forward strand.
CTACTCCGTTGATAACACCTCCATGCGTCGCCGTCATAGCAATTTCGGAGACGAGGCCGAGATCGGAGGTGCGTGTTTTATGTGTTCGCTGGGGATAGCCAAGATAAGACTCCACATGTCCGAACAAGAACACTCCACTGGGTCGGAGGGCCGTCCCGAACTCCCAATCGAGCGCGGCTTTCCGATCGAGCGGGTGAACGAGATCGCCGCAAAGGAAAGCCGGGCCAAACAGCACTACCGGCCGTTGTATACGATGCACAAGTGGTGGGCTCGCCGTCCGGGATGTCTTTTTCGTGCTATTTCGCTATACTCGTTGCTAGATGAGAATACAACCACTGACGATGTCGAAGTGTATGAGCCCGGTGAGAATCAAACGCTCGGCGCGAACGGACTGACGACCAACCAACTCATACAGGCGATCGCCGAAACGAGCGTTGACGAACCGGAGGCACTCTGGGAATTCTATCCGAAAGATGTCCGTATTAACGACAAGAAGATCCTCGATCCGTTCATGGGTGGTGGTACCTCGCTCATCGAGGCCTCACGATTCGGCGCTGAGACCATCGGCTACGACCTGAATCCTGTCGCGTGGTTCGTCACTAAGAAAGAGCTTGAAGCCGGCCGGACCGACCCCGAGGAGCTACAGGCCGCTTTCAACCGAGTCAAAGCGGATGTCGCCGAGGAAATCAAACAGTACTACCGAACGCCCTGTCCCAACGCCAACCACGACCATGAAGACGGTCACGAAGCGGATGTGATGTACAACTTCTGGGTGAAAGAACTCGACTGCGCCTCTTGTGACCACACTGTTCCGCTATTCAAGGATTATCGGGTCGCAAAGGGTCGCTACGAGAATGACGACAAGTACAACGTTCTCTGCCCGGACTGCGGGGCCATTACGCTCGTCGACGACTGGCAGGAGGAGAGCGAGTGTAACGAGTGTGCCCACGAATGGGTGCCGAAAGAAGGAAACGTGAGTCGAGGCGGGTACTACAACTGCCCCGAGTGTGGGCAAAAGAAGTCGATTACAGATGGGATCGCGGATCAAAGCGGATACGATCTGCGACTCTACGCAGTCGAGTATTACTGCGAGGACTGCGATAATCAGGGGAAACAGAAGAGCGATTACAAGGGTTACAAGCAGGCATCTGTAGCTGACAAGAGGCTCTTCGAAGACGCGAAGCAAGAATGGGAGACTCGTACGGACCTCCACGACTATGTTCCGGACGAAGAAATCCCGGCAGGCCACATGACATCGGAACGAAATCCGGTCTTCGACCATGGGTACGAAGCCTGGACAGACTTCTATAACCCCAGACAATTACTCAATCTATCAAAGCTTCTAAAATCAATTCAATCAATTACAGACAAGAATGCTCGGGAGTACCTTCTTTTGGCATTCAGTGAATGCTTACGCTGTAATACCATGATGGTTGGTTATCAGGCGAGTGCCTCCAAAATCGCAGATATCTGGAGGACAAATTCTTATGATCCCCCGACTAGTCCAGCGGAGAACAACCTTTGGGGAACAAGGTACGGGATGATCACATTCCGGAAGAGCTGGGACATGGTTCTTAGTGGCGTTAAATACGCAAATTCTCCCACTGAGCGATATGTATCTGGGGGTGAGACGAGGGAAACAGACAAATTTGCCCAGTCTACCGGAGAAAACTCTGTGGCTCATCAGGGAGATATGAGAAACATTGACACAGAGAACGAGTACGACATGGTCCTGACGGACCCTCCATACTACGACAACATCATATACTCTGAGGTCTCGGACTACTTCTACGTCTGGCAGAAGATCCTTCTCAAAGACGAGTACGAGTGCTTCCAACACGAGAAGACTCCGCGCGCGGAGTCGATCGTTACTAACCCCTACTTAGACAAGACCGCGGAGGACTTCGAACACGAGATGGGTCAAGCGCTAGAGGTTATCAATCGAGCACTCAAAGACGATGGGACGCTCGCGTTTACCTACCACCACAGCGACGAGGAATCGTGGGGTGAACTTCTCGAATCGCTGTGTAACACCGGCTTCGAGGTGACGGCGACGTATCCCATCAACTCTGATCTTCACAAGTTTATCGGGGGCGAGGCAGTCTCGTTCGACATCGTCATCGTTGCCCGCCCCGCCGACGAACAGACACCAACCTCCTGGCGCCGTCTCCGGATCGACATCCTGAATCGGCTCGAAACGCTCCGTGAGAGCCTCGAAGACCGCGAGCTCACGCAGGGCGACATCGGCGTCGTGGCGATGGGTGCCTGCTTCGCCGAGTACTCCAAACACCACGATGAGGTCCGGCGTGACGGTGAGATCATGACCGCCAAGGAGGCCGTCGCGGAGATTTACGACATCATCGCCGAGGGCGCGCTCGGCGAGGATGACATCTTCCTCGACCTGCTTCGGAGCCGGGACCCCGGCTACGACGACCTAAACAAGCTGCTTCGCCGGAGCGACGTCTCCGAGGAGGAACTCCGCGAGAAGGCGCTCTTCCGGATGGACGGCGGCGACTTCCACCTCGGCGACTGGAGCGACGCCGAACGCCAGGCGTACGTCGTCGAGAAGGTCGACGCCGGGGCGGGGGAGTCGACGCCGCTCGAACGAGCGCACTTCCTCCGGTACCGCTACGAGGAGGACAAATCGACGAGCGAGTACCGCGCGGAGTGGGAGGATGATGACCTCCGCGAACTCTGTGAGGGGCTGGCCGAGGCCAGCGGCGACGACACCTATCTCAAGATGCTCGGCGTCGATGTTGATATGAGCGAGTTCCAGTCCGAGTAAATCGTTTCAATTCGGGTTCCGGCTCTGTTCGGGTAGCGTTCGATTTCCACACGTCTTCGCGGGACCTACGAACGGCGTCCACGGAGTCTATCGCTGGAGCGTCCTCGACGGCGAGTTCGGCGAGTGCGTCGCTGAAGCCAACGTCTTCGTCCGGACCGTCTTCGTCATCGGCCGGACGCCACTCCGTACTCGACATATGGCAGCCAACTGGACAGGGACGAATAAATCCCAGTACGAGACTGCAAGTGAACCGAGACAAGTGAACCACTCACGCCCGGTCGGTACGTCCCGGATCAGTGGTGGGCCTGCTCGAACACGCCGGCGTTCGGAGGGCGAAAGCGCGGGACGGGGACGATCCGAAGATACGTACCTTCATTAACGGTCCTGCCGACGTATCGAATCAAGATGAGCACGGACCAAACGACCGGAACGCACATCGATGACGTGCTTTCCCTCAGTCGAGAACTGACCGAGGGAGACGGTCTGATAAAGGGTCAGATCCGGCTGTACGACGTCGAAGACGACGAGGGGTCGCTGGAGGCGGACCCGGAGCGGTTCTTCCAGCGCACGCTGCTGACCGGCGGGTTGGAGGACTCGCTGAAGCGGCTCCGCGACACGTTCTCCGGCGAAGACAACACCCGCATCCACGAGATGTACGGTCCCTACGGGACGGGGAAGTCCCACCAGATGGTGGCGATGTACCACTGCTTCGACTCGCCGGACGTCGTTGAAAACTGGGCGGACGGCCGGATCGAAGACTTCGACGGCACCCTCCCCCGTGACGCCCTGCCGGTCGTCGTCTCCCTCCAGAAAGAGCAGTACGAATACCTCTGGGAGCCGCTGTTTGACGCACTTGACTACGAGGTCACTGAGGAAGACTACGACGAGGAGGGCGGCTACCCGACCATCGACGTGATCGAGGACGCGGTGGGTGACCGGACGGTCGCCTTCTTCATGGACGAACTCGAAGACTGGTTCGGCGCACTGGACGGCCGACGTCTGAGCGCCAACAGGGGGTTCCTCCAAGCGCTCCTAGAAACCACCTCACGGACGAATCTCTTCGCCATCGTTTCCGTACTGCGAGAGGGATCTGATGTCCACGATATCCTCTCGCGGCAGACGCGCGTCGAGGTGAACATGTCCAATCAGGTGGACATCCGAGATGTGCTCCGTCACCGCCTCGTCGAACCCGGGTCGGTGGACACCCCTGCCGTCGAATCGCTCGTCGACGAGTACATCCAGGCATACGACGGGACGGATTACGTCGACCTCCCAGATGGACTTCGCGGAGACATGGAGGAGACCTATCCGTTCCATCCGGAGCTGATCGATTCGCTGAAAACGCGCTACTTCGCGGAGACCGAGTCCGGCGCCACCCGTGGGATGTTGTACCTGTTCGCGAAGGTACTCGTCGACAACCACCAGGAAACGGACATCATCACTCACGGAACGGTCGACGCGGTCGAATACAACGACGAACTCACCCGCATCAACGTCGAACACGCGCGGCCGGACCGGTGTTACGACGACATCGTCGACCGGCTGGCCGACACGGACATCCCGTTTGGACGCCCCATCCTCAGTACCGTTCTCATCTACTCGCTCACGCCAGGGCTCGCCGAAGGTGCGACGACCTCGGACATCATTTTGGGCACCTACCACGCCGACGACCGGGTGAACGACATTATCGTCGACCTGGAACGGCTCCAGGGAGAAGTGTACCACCTGTGGCGCAACGACGACCAGTTCGTCATCCGAGAGGACGAGAACCCCCGATCGCTGGTGAAAAACGCCGCAAGAGATGTCGACGACGCTGACGCGATGACGCTCCTCGGGGAGACGGTGGAATCCATCTTCGGTGCCGGCTCGTACCCCGTCGGATTCAACGCCGACGGGGAACTCGAAAGCGTCCCAGATAGCCAGAACATCAAGGTTGTCGTGAAAAACGGGCCGTGGAGCGAGTCGACCGTGGCTGAGATCATCAAAAATCAGCCGGCCGGGCGACAGTGGCGGAACACGCTGGTGTTCGTACAGCCGAAAAACGACAACCAGATCTCGCCGACCGATCAGCAGGAGAAGTTCCTCGGAAAGGCGAAGGAGGTGATCGGTGCGGAGATCCGCAAAGACGACCCGAACCTGAGCGACGAGATCGTCGAGGGGATCGAGGAACTCCACGTGGAGTACACCGAAGACCTCGAAGAACGCCTACGGAGCGCGTACGGTGAGGTCATCGACGGAGACAATCTGCTGAACGAGTTCGACTACGCCGCGGAGATGACGCTCGAGAACTTCGTCTCTGCGGAGGACGAACTGAGTGCGAGCAATATCGCCGCGGCCGCCGAAGCAGATCCGTTTGATCTCCAGCGACACGTGTGGGATCTGGTTCAGGACCGGCTCCGTAGTCGCGGCGAAGCGACGATTGACGACATCTACGAACAGTTCCTGATGGATCCGACTTACCCGATCCCCGGGAGCAAGCAGGCGGTCGTCAACGCGGTCGAAGACGGGCTCGAAGACAAGCCCGTCCTCGCACACGGTAGTACTGGCTTCACCGACGAGTTACAGAACCTGAGTCCCGACACGATCCTGGTGTTACAGGACGATGTCGAGCGATGGACAGTTGACGACGTCGAGAACGAACTACGGCGCCAGTTCAGCAGCGGTACGACCGAGGTCGATGTCGGAACGTTCGAGCTGGAGGTTCTGGAACGAACGGACGTCTGGGTAGAGGGTGACGACCCCCACGACAACATCATGATGGCGGTGGGACGCCTCGCGGCCGACGACCAGTACGTCCTGTTTAGCGGGAGCGAGATCATCTCCAAGGCTCGGTCGGATGCGACACTCCGTGACGTGTCCGACACCGAGCGGCTCGGCATGGCCGAGGTTCGGTCCCGTATCGAGGGCGCCATCGATGCGGCAGGAGAGGCGGACACAAGTCAGGTGCTGACTGCGATACGTAATGATCCCGAGGTATTCCTTCCGAGTGACGAGACGGAATCTGCGTTCCGCGGAGCTGTGAGTGGACTCGTTTCGGACGGCTACCGGATCAACACCGGCGGCGACTACGTCAGTTCGCTCGGTAACCGTGATCCGCTGTCCGTCACGCTCGTTCCGATGGTCGACGATGAGACCGGAGAAAAGATCCTCGGATATATCGGAGATCTCGACGACGAAACGACATTCAGCATCGGCGACGTTCAGACGAACTGCGCTCCTGATGCGACTGAAGACGAAGTGCGACACTTCTTGCTGGCCCATCTCGGGGGCGACGACCCCGAGTACGAACTCGGAACGATGGGTTCGACGGACCCGTCTGACTGGTTCCCCGGTGCGGGCTTCCGTGTCCCGAAAGACGATACGTGGACGTTCGAATACCAGGGAGATAGTGCGGCTGACCTTCGATCTGAGTGGCAGCAGTCCCACGAGGCAGGCACGATAAGCTACGGAGCGGTCTCATTCACTTGCCAGGGTGACGACGCGGCGCCAGCTGGCTTCGGAGATGATGCGACGTTCGAAAAGACCCACGCAGAGCTACAACTACAGGTCGGACAGTCACATGATACGGTTGCCAATATCTTCGAACGAATCCCTGAGAGTGCGACGGGTATCGACATCAGTCTTGAGTTCGAATGAGACGAGGATTCAAATACCATCTCGGGACCACGAATCGACATGACTGATCCAGCTGAAGGGCCTGATCGTCGGCCGATAGAGCGCGGATTTCCCATTTCAGAAGTCAGCGCCCTGGCCGAGCGAGAGGGACGAGCGAAGCTCCACTACCGCCCTCTGACCACGATGCACAAGTGGTGGGCTCGTCAGCTGGGAAGCGTTTTCAGAGCTATCTGTCTGTACACGCTGCTCGACGACCCAAACCGGGTCAATATCCGCGATTATCCCGGAGCCGGAAACGACGCATCTCTCTCGGAGTTTACAGACGACAACGGAGACAATGAACTCGACATCGGCGCACTGATTGACAACGTGGATCTGGAAACTCCGGGTGAACTCTGGGAACTGTACCCGCAAGACGTCCAGGTAGCGGATAGCACCGTTCTCGACCCGTTTATGGGTGGGGGGACCAGCCTACTCGAAGCCGGCCGCTTCGGTGCCTCGGTGACTGGAGTTGATCTGAATCCTGTCGCGTGGTTTGTGACAAAGAAAGAGTTCGAGGCGTCCGAAATCGACCCGGAAGATCTTGCGGACGCATTCGAACAGGTTGAGGCAGACGTTTCGGACGAACTCACCGAGCTATACCAAACAGACTGCCCGCATGACAGCAGCCACGTAGCCGATGTCGTATACGCACTCTGGGTCCGTTCGCTCGATTGCGTCTCTTGTGACGAGACAATTCCGCTGTTCAAAGACTACCGTGTCGCGAAGGGCCGGTACGCGGATAGCGACCACGATCATGTCCTTTGTCCGGACTGTGGTGAGCTCTTCTTGACGAACGACATCTCGACAGAATCCGTCTGCTCGGAGTGTGGGAACGAGTTCATTCCGGCCAACGGACCGGTGTCTCAGGGTGGGATGTACGGATGCCCCTCGTGCGGGCTCAAATACCCGATCGTCGACGCGATCGCGGAAGGTCAGTCGTACGAGGAAGAGCTGTACGCGATAGAGTACTACTGTACCGACTGTGAGGACGAGGGGGAAGAGCGGTCAACGTACAAGGGATATACGTCCCCGAGCCCCGGGGATGTCAAACGCTACGAGGACGCTGCTAAACGGTGGGCGGAGAACGACGACTTATCGAAGTATACCCCAGACGGAGAGATTCCGGACGGTTCGATCACAGCTGCTTCTTCGATTAGTGGAAACGATATCTTCCAGCATGGGTACGAGACGTGGCGAGACATGTTCAATGATAGGCAGTTATACTGTCTCGCCACACTCCTCCGATCGATCGACAATATCGACGATTCCGACGTCAAGGAATTCCTTTTGTTGGCGTTTAGCGATTCCTTGTTGTTCCAGAACAACTTCGCTCGGTACAACAGTGCGGGGAGCAAGATCGAGGGTGCGCTCGGTCGGAACTCCTACACTCCACGGACGAGCTACGCGGAGAACAACGTCTGGGGGACGAGGGCCGGGAGGGGTACCTTCACCACAACTTGGCAGAAACTCCGTGACGCGGTCGATTTCGCTCATGAGCCGACTGAGCGGTATCTCGAGAACGAGGAGCTCCATGAGACAGAATCGTTCGAGGAACTAATCAGTGGAGAGTACACGCTGCTTCAGGGTGATATGCGTGATGTTTCACTAGAGGAGGAGTACGATGCGGTCATCACGGACCCGCCGTACTACGACAACGTCGTCTACTCGGAGGTATCCGATTTCTTCTACGTTTGGCAACGGCTTCTCCTGTCGGATTCGTACGACTGTTTCGAACCCGAAACGACTCCACGGTCGGACAGTATCGTTTCTAATCCCGCGACAGGAAAGGACGGAGGCACGTTCGAGGACGAACTCAGAACCGCATTCGGGAGAATACGAGAGGTACTCGCTGACGATGGAATTTTGGTGTTCACCTATCGTAACGGCGACGCTGACACGTGGGGAGGTCTCGTCGACGCATTATGCTCGTCGCAGTTCGAGCTGACAGCCATGTACCCGATCGCTGCGAACGCGAGCGAGCTTTTCGGTGATAATAAGCCGAATGTTACGGTTATCGTCGTCGCACGTCCCGTAACTTCTCCGCAGAGAGAGCCAATTAGCTGGTCAGCCCTCCGACGGAAAGCACATCGGTCAGCCAAGCGTGCGAGAGAGCAAATCGAGGAAAGCGATCAATCGCCGTCCGAGGGAGAGATCTCACTGATGGAACTCGGACGATGCCTCCGAGAGTACTCGCAACACTATGCGCAGGTCCACCGTAGGGGAGAGACAATGGGTTCAGTCGAAGTAGTCGCTGAATTCCAGAACCTCGTTTCCGGCGAAATCACGCCTGATGAGATCTATCTCAGCCTCCTCGAAATAGAGACGCCGTCACGGCGAGACCTCCAACGACTCTGCTACAGCACCAACGTTTCTCCTGATGACCTCCAGCGCAAGGGGCTTATTACGGACGGCGACACGTTCGACGTCGCTACCTGGGGTGGTGAATCCCGGAAGGAGTATCTCGCGTCGACCCCGGACCCAGATCTGACGCCTCTCGACAAAATACATCTGCTCCGACAGGAGTCGGAAACCACCGGTGAGCTCCGCGACCAACGAGAGATGGATACAACAGACGAGCTCGTCGAATTGGCGGCAGAGCTAGCCAGACTTACGAACGACGACGGCTATCGAGGACTCTTTCATGAGTGAAACCAGCCACGACAGTGAAGACATTCGGGGTGAACGATGAGCGATATCGACGCAGTGGCGGGAATGTACAACATCGTAAATAAAGAGAGCCAGACCACGGCCGATTACCAGCTTCCACTCGACGAATTCATCCATCAACTGGAAGAGCGGACACTCCCGAAGGAGGTCTGCGTTGTCGGACTCGAAGAGGCACTCACCGAGGACGATGACCTCCGAGAACGACTCGTTTCGGTCATGCGGTCCGAGATGGATTTCTTGAACAATCAGCACCCACTCCCCTCGATCCAGTTCGCCGTTGACGGAGAGTTTCAGAGCGTCGGCGACAGTTTCGAAGTACAGATCGCTGGCGAGTTCTATGCGCTCGAACCGATCTTCGGTCGCCAGATCAAACGACGACGTGATGGGTGGCTAGCCACACCGTTCCGAGTCTAGCGGCTATAGTAGCGCGCGGGTCTCCGATTCTGTCGCTGTGCTTCCGTCCTCCATCTGCCGGACAAGAAAGAGCGTGATCGTTCCGTGATCGTCGTTGCCGTCGGGATCGTAGACCGGAACACACGTCGTCTGGTCGGGAGGATACTTTGGACTCCCATCGTCGTTCTGTTCGGTACAAATGTCCTTGATTCGAGATTTCGTCCATCCTCCGCCATTCTCAAGCTCGAGTTTGTTTGGCCCCCTCGTAGAGAACGTGATTGCGGAGATGATCTTGTTCGCGAACGACGACGGATTCGCAATACTGAATGGTCCGTTCACGTCCTTTATTTGTGAAAGGTCTTCGATGGTTGCGGTATCGAGACAGAGTATTCCCTCGTTGACGGCGTCGAACACCCCCAACTCCGGATACGACTCGGTTAACACGTCGAGCAGGTATTCTCGGAGGAGTGACTCGTAGCTTTCACAGGAAAATTCTCCGTCGGGAGAGACGATATCCACCGTGGCACCGGCGCGGTTCACGTCGAGTGACGTCCGATGATAAAGCGGACAGAGGAACGCCATTTGTTCGGACGTAGTCAGGTACGCGTAGGAGAACATACGCGAACGGGATCCGGACTCGTGGGCTGGGTTCTTCCCTTCACGGTAGTACTTCGAGTCCAAGACCGCGAGCGTCTCTTCACCGTCCGTAAGCAGATGATCCGGGTAATAGGTCGCATCGGTATTCCCTTCGAACGGGTAAACGGGGGGCTCCGCCTCACACTCGATTGTATCTAGTTGGTCGAGATGATCAATATCGTCGAGCGACCCGAGCGTTCGCGATAGCACGCGTTGTGTATAGTCCTCAAACAGCGAGTTCATACTGAGCGCGTAGTCTACGAGCAGCTCTTCGGGACCGCTCCCGGCCCGTCCGAGAAGAGTCGAGGCGAGAATAGACCGGGACGTGTGGAGTGCCCGCCGGTAGTAGTGGCGTTGCCGCGGAAGATCGGACAGCGAGATTTCTCGATACGCGCCGAGACGTTTCTGTGAACTCCTGACACCCCGTTCCTCGATTCGCTCGAGCTCCGCGTGAACCATCGAAAACAAGGCGTTCTGTTGGGGATGTGCCTGCTCGTGAGGTGTCTGCTGGAGCAACCGGAGCAGCAGCTTCCCCGCCATATGGATCGTCTCGTTGACGATGTTGCTGTACTCGACTTGAGTCTCGACCCACGTCGGCTCTGGGTTCCCGCTTGCCTGGTTCAGCAGCGTCTGTGACATATCGATCGAACCGATCCCCTCGAATCCGGTCCGGCGGCGGATTTCGAGGTTCCGGATGAACCCCTTTCGCTTGATCGTACGCAACCCTTGGACGTAGTTGATCGCGAAGATGGCGATAATTCTAGACGCGTCGATCCCCCCGGTCGTCATCTCATCCAGCGGAATCCCGTAGGGTGAGTCTGTTCGTTCGATCTCATAAACCGTCAACAGCATCCGGACGACGTCGTCCCAGTCAACCTTCGGTTCTATCTGAACACTCATCCCCGGCAGCAGTCGGACGACACCGACGACGTCGGAAGGTTCTACGTGGAGTGTATCCTCCACGATCCGAGCGGTGAGAACTTGTAGTCCATCCTCCTCCTCGTCGGCGTTAGACCGTCTACGGCGTAGCCGTGTGCGTCGTTTGACGAACTTGCTCCCTTCCCGAACAAAGTTTGCCGCACGGAGTTCGTCTTCGACACGGTCCGGGTCACAGCCTTCGACGACCAGCTTGTGGTTCTCTTGGACGCTACACAGCGACGTCCCGTACTCGCACCGTACTGGCCTACTCATAGGCGCTGACGCCCATGTCGCGTTCCTCGGCGGCGGCTTGTCGACGCGCCAAGTCGGCTGGCGCGCTCATGTCGAACCGGTACTGGTCGTCGAGCGTCTCGTAGTGGCTTGCGATACGATTGATCTGCGGGAGCGACGCCGTATTCAGAAGACGCGGCGCGACGTAGGTAGCGAACGCCTGTCCGACCGCCGTGATGGCCTCGCCGGCGTAGGGCCCGCCCGGTTCACAGGCGTATTTCAGGAACTTCGTCACGTCGACGTAGTGCATCGGGCCGAACTCCATGATGCCGCCCTCGCTGTTCGTCGTGGTCCCCTCGTTGATACCGCGGTGATGCTTCTCGAAGAGGTCTTTCAGCTCGTCGGTGTCGATGTTGCGGTCCGGGCCCGGCTCTAACTCGCCGATCCAGTCGTCGAACAGCGACGATCTGGCCTCGTCGCCGTATCGGCTCAACTCGATCATTGCGAAGCGACGAGTGATTGCGTTGTCCAACTCGTTGACCGTCCGGTCGGACATGTTCATCGTACAGATCAGCTTCAGATCGTCGTTCAGCGTCAGCCCGTTGCCCTCCTCGTCGCGGAAGATGACCTGGTCTTGGTCCTCGATGGCGGTGTACAGCGGGCCAAACACCTGCGAGATATCCGCACGAGTGATCTCGTCGATGATGACGGCGTAGTTGTCGCCGTATCGCTCGGCCTGCTGGATCCCCTGCGAGACACAGCCGGCGCGGCGGTGGTAGGTAATCTCGCCGTCTTTGGTCTCTGGCTGGATGCTACCGGTGATGTCCGCCGGGGTCCAGGTCGGCGTCGCGGTGTGGACCTCGTAGTCGACGCAGGTCGCCAAGGCGAGTTGCTTTGCGAAGTAGGTCTTGCCCGTGCCGGTCGGTCCGTAGAGCACGATAGGTTTGCCGACGGCGAGTGCGGTGCGAGCGTTGCGCTCGACGGTGTCCGGGACGAGGACGTCACCGAGATCGGCGTTGCGCTGGGCGACCGTCTGCTTCACATCGAGCGGTGCCGTCTCCGAGGTGAGGACCGCTTCTTTGAGCTGGATGCCGGCACCAGGAACGTCGACATCGATGGTGTGGTCTTCGACCAAGTAGCGGATCGCCTCCGGATCGGTCGTTCGGGTGATGAAATCCTTTGCCGTGGCGGCGTTACTGAGGAGAAATCCGCTGTACTCCTCGGCCTCCTCTCGATCGTAATCCTGGAAACTCGGCTTCCGGCCACTCATTACCCGACTGATATCGGGGAGCTATCATAAAACACGGTGCGATAATCCGATCCAACACGTGACGACATCGGGAGAGGCTCAACCGGAGTGCGACGTGGCGACGGCGGCCGAGCGCCGGGAAGTCCACGTCGGCCTTAGTAGTCTCCGATGGTTCGGTCGCCGCCGAAGAGTCGCCGGTAGGTATCATCGCCGCTGGCGTCGGCCAATTCATTGCAGAGGTCGCGGAGGTCGTCAGACACAGTCCATTTTTCGAGGTAGGGCTGGATCGACTTACCCTGCTCATAGCAGTAGCGCAGGAACTGAGCCTTATCGAGTGGCGTCATCCCGGCCTCGTCATCAGCCAGCCGGTCTTGGACGTACGCGAGACGCTTCTCGTCTTCCCACGTCCCGAGGACGAGTTCTCCGCCGTCCATCCAATAGAGACACATCTCTTTCATTTCGTCTGAGTTCGCGTCTGTTCCGCGCGTCAGCATGTTCAGATCGTCGTAGGTCGGGCTGTCGAGTTCGAGGAGATCAAGGAAAACGTCGATCTCACCGAGGTCGCTACCCTGTTGGATGATACCGTAGATTTCGTCGACGACTTCCTTCGCGCTCATCACGTCGCCGTCACGATTGACCGCGCCGTGGTGTTTCGAGTATTCGTGGAACGCCCGCCCCATCTCGATCACGCCGATGTTGCCGTCCGAGAGATCACGGTTCTCGGTGAGTCGCTCGTGGGTCTGTGTGGCCGTGCGAACGATGTTCCGGCGGAGCGAGTTCCACGAGATTGGCTGTCGATCGCCAGCTGGACGTGCGACGATGACGATGTCGAACGACACCGATTCGCCCTTCATGAACTTGTTTAGGTCGGAGTTAATCGGGTAAGTTGCCGTTACCTCGAATCCCGTTTCACAGAGCGATTCGAGCAGTTCGCCCCACGATTTTGAGCTACTGTGATGGTATGTGAACGCCACCACGCCGTCGTCTTTCAGCGCTGTGTTGATGCGAGAGAACGCTTGTTTCAGTTCTGACTCGAATTCAGTGTCTCCCTTGTTTGAAGCGGGATTGACGACGATACTCTCCGCCCGGGGTGTGTGCTCGGGCTCGAAGCAGTCATATTCGTCTTCGAGCCTCGGCTTCAGCCAAACGTAGAAGAAATCAGAGAGTTCGGAGTAGAGAATGTTATTGTAGTAAGGTGGATCTGTGATGACAGCGTCGTACTCGTCTTCTGCCTCAATGAGACGCATATCACCCTGATGGATGGTGGTGTTCCGTCCGATCGGCTGACTAAATTTGCCGGTTTCATGGGTCTCGCCGTCCTCCACGTAACGCTCAGTGGGAGCGTTGGCGTATTCGACCCCACGTTTCACCATGTCCCAGATCGATTCGAACGTTCCGCGGCCATACTTCGTGCCCCAGACGTTTCCTTCACACATCTCTCGAGGGGGATCAAAAGAGTTTGATTTAAATATATTTACAACTTTGTTATATGAATAATCATAACCGACCATCATAGAGTTCGTACGGAGAGTACCAGAAAGTGTCATTAAGAGATATTCCTTTATATTCTGGTCTTCGAGATCCTCTATTGCCTCAAGGATTTTTGAGAGGGAAAGTAGCTGTCTTTCATTAAACATATCTGTCCAGTTTTCAATTCCGTGTCGGGGCAAATTCCCGTTCCCCGGCATAGAGCCCTCAAATTGAGTTGCGTCAGTCTTCCATCCCGGACGAATAGACTTGTTCGGCACGAACTGGCGAAGAGAACCAGAATTTTTCCATTCTTGTTTTGCTTTCTGATAACGTTCTTCGTCCACGCTCGTGACTGATTTGTACCCTTTGACAGTCGATTTTGATCGCCCCTTATCATCACAATACTGGCAATAATACTCTAAAGCATAGAGTCGCAGGCCAAATTCATCACCTTCCTCGATCTGTTCAGTAATAGAATACTTTTGACCACACTCAGTACAGATGTAGTCGCCGTAATCTACGTTGCCCTGTTCCGGTACGAACTCATACCCACATTCGTCACACGAACACTCTTCACGCCAATCATCAACTAAGAAGACGGATTCACAATCTGGGCAGAGGACGTTGTACTTGTCGTCGTTCTCGTATCGTCCCTTCCCGATACGGAAATCCTGGTGTAACGGAATAGTGTGTTCACAGGACCGGCAGTCTATCTCCTTGACCCAGAAATTGTACATCACGTCCGCTTCATGATCACCGTGAGGACACTCCGTTTTATAGTAGTCAAGAATTTCGTCGGCAACGTCCGCCTTGACCTGCTCGAAGGCGTCTTCGAGATCCTCAACGCTTGTCTCTCCTGCTTCCAGTTCTTTCTTCGTGATAAACCACGCAACCGGATTCAAATCGTATCCGGTTGATTCAGCCCCGAATCGTGAGGCTTCGACTAGCGATGTTCCTCCTCCCATGAACGGGTCGAGGATTTTCTTGTCGTCAATACGCACGTCTTTGGGATAGAGCTCCCACAGCGACTCCGAATCAGCCAGGTCAACGTTCTCGATGAGGTTCTCGATGTTGCTGTGGCCGCCACCGAAATCACTGAGTGTCCCGTTTTCGCCCGGCTCAAAGATCTCGACCGCCTCGGGATCGTCAAGTAAGGTGTACAGAGAGATAGCCCGGAAAAGACAGCCTGGTCGACGTGCCCACCACTTGTGCATCGTATATACGGGGCGATACCACTGCTTCGCTCGGCCTTCTTTTTCAGCTATTTCGTTTATTCGTTCGATCGGAAAGCCGCGTTCGATGGGGAGTTCGGGTCGGCTTTCTGAGAGACGGGAGGATTCCTGTTCCATATCGGATATCAGGAGGGTTACGAGGAAGACAGATAAGTCCTCACTTCGGATTGCGGTGTGATCGAGTCTTCTACACAACCTATTTGATGGCCTACCGATTTGCTTGATACATGGACGAGCAGGACCTCGTCGATATCGAGGTCACGCACGATGACCCGGACGATATTTTCGACTCCTATTCGTCAGGAATCGCAGATTTTCTCTTCCACCGGCAGACCGTCGTCGCAAATCGCCTCCTTGCCGGCCAGCCTGACACCGAGCTCCGATCCCTCGCCGGCGTCGATACGGAGCAGGTGAAGCTCCTCGAACACCAGGTTGACGCCGCCCACCGCGCGCTCTTTGAGATGGATGGCAAGGCGCTGCTCGCCGACGAGGTCGGCCTCGGAAAGACGATCGAAGTCGGGATGATCCTCAAGGAGATGCACTACCGCGAGACCGACGGGTCGGTGTTGATCCTCACCCCGGCGCAGTTGGCCAAACAGTGGCAGGGGGAGCTCCGTGAGAAGTTCGGGTTGGAGTTCGTCTGTAACTACGACGACGAGTTTCAGGGGTTCGACGCCCACGACCGGATCATCGCGAGTATCGACACCGCGAAGAGCGATCGGCATCGGCCTACCGTGCTTGCCCGCGACTGGGATGTCCTCGTCATGGATGAGGCGCACTACGTCAAAAACGAGGAGACGGAGCGGTACGAGCTCATCGAGAACCTCACCTACGACTACGCGTTCTTCCTCACCGCGACGCCCATCCAGAACGAACTCACCGACCTCTACAACATCGTCACCCTGCTTCGCCCCGGACTGTTCGGCAGTCGAGACACCTTCCACCAGTACTTCATCGACAGCAGCCAGGAGACGCTGGTGAACCAGAACGAGCTCCAGCGCCGCCTGGGACAGGTAATGATCCGGAACCGGCGTGAGGAGACGGACATCGACTTCACGGACCGCATCATCGAAACTCGAACGTTCGAGCCGAGCGAGGCAGAGAAAGACCTCTACGACGCCGTCACTGAATATGTCCGCGGCGCGTACAGCCAGGACAACGGACAGAAGTTGGTGTTGATGCTGCTCCAGAAGGAGGTCGTGAGCAGTCCGGCCGCCTTGGAGGGAACGATTCGGAAGCAGCTCGACGAACAGAACGAGCTGACCCACCGCGACGAACTCGAAACGATTCTCGACAAGATTGATGCGATAGAATCGGTCACCAAGCAGGACCGACTATTCGACATCGTCGAGGAAGCCCGGAACCACGTCGAGATGGGCCGCGTTATCGTGTTCACCCAGTTCCGAGCGACGCAGCGGCAGGTGCTCAACGGGCTGGACGAACAGGGGTACACGACCCACGCGTTCCACGGGGGCCATTCGAGTCAAGAGAAGGAGGAGATCGTGGACCGATTCCGCGAGGAAGGCGGCGTCTTGGTGTCCACCGACGCGATGAACGAGGGGCGCAACCTCCAGTTCTGTAACATCATGGTCAACTACGACCTGCCGTGGAACCCGATGAAGGTCGAACAGCGAATCGGGCGAATCCACCGGATCGGCCAGAAACGTGAGGTGTACGTCTTCAACATGGGACTCAAGGGAACGATCGAGGAGTACGTCCTCGACCGGCTCTACCACAAGATCGACCTCTTCCAACAGACGGTCGGCGAGCTGAGCACGATACTGACCCGGCTGGAAGACTCCGGGCAGAGCTTCGAAGATGAGATCTTCGAACGGCTCGTGAACGCTGACTCCGAGGTCGATCTGGAGAATGACTTCGATTCGATGGCGATCGATCTCGAGCAACAGCAGGATCTCTCACAGAAGGTCAAGGCGTTCAACACCGGCGTCTTCGAGAGTTTCGATCTGGGGGCAAACGATGACTGATGCGACTCACGCGGTGACACAGTCGGCGTTGGAATCGTTTGCTCGCGAGTACCTCTCCGAACTCGGGGCGACGATACGTGATGACGGCGACCGGTGGCAGGTACAGCTGCCAAGCCACGTCGACGTCCAATTTACCGACTCCCACGAGTTCGATATCGTTCTAGATACAGAGACGGGAGCGGAACTGGACTCCACGCACATCCTGTCACCCGAAAGCGGATTTGCCCAACGACTGCTCGAGGAAGCGTCGGAAGTGGCCCCTATCGGTCAGGTGTCCCTTACCGAGGCGGTGACTAATGGCGAGTATCAGTATCCCCCATGGATTCTCGAAAGCGATGTCGACGTGGACGACGCTACGTTTAGCCCGTATTATGATCGGACCGCGATCTGTGTGTTCGTCCGGATCGATATCGAGACTGTCAGCGAGTACCAGACGCAGTTCCTGGAAGCGGTAACTGTCGATGTCGAATCGAATGAGCCACTTCCGAATATGACGGAGCTACTCGTTGAGCAGTTTTTCACGCCCAAATCGGCCTGGCCAACAGAAGCAACTGAAGATGATGTGTCCCGGGCAGAAACAATCGCAACTGAGAAGCTACACGACGTGTTTTCGACTGGACAGAAAGCCGCAGTAGAAAATGTAGAGGATGAGATCGCTGAAGTCCGTCAATCGGCATCACGAGCGGCAGATTCGGAATTCGAAGAGTATCGGCAGCTACAGGAACAACGCATAAGCGAGCTTCAAAAGGAGATCAGTTCTCTCTCGACCCGTCTTCAAGGGCTCAGTACAGAAGTTGACGAGGTGGAATCACCGCAACAACGTGTAGAAGCACTTGAGAAGCGAAAAGAACTCAAAGAGGAGAAGGAGCAAATCGAAAGCGAACTCGAGGGAATCCTCCAAGAGAAGTCTAGTGGGTATTCACAACAAAAGGAGGAGATCGACCGACGACACGCGATCAAAGTCAACACAGAACCGAAGGCGTTCACGGTCGTTCTATACGAGCGTGGAGAGATCGAATTAGAACTGGGAACTGGTGGGAGGACTGCTGTCATGCGTGCTCCGTACGCAATTGGTGCTGGTGTAACAGACAGTGTTCGGTGTGAGAACTGTAAAAAACCGCTTTCCGGGGAGAACCCAGTTTATCTGAGTGCCGGAGGTGTGTGCTGTCGATGCTGTCGGTGAAATGTAATGTGCGAGTTCAGACATCACCCTGTTCTCGAAGAACCGTTGCGACATCCCCCAGACGCTCCGATTCCTTCGGGAGGTTCTCAAGCGCCGTATCAAGATCGACCGCAAGCGAGTACTGGTTTTCGTCGCCACGACCCCGTCCCTGTCGCTTGTTGAGCACGTTCGTATCGGCGAGATCATTGAGCCGGTCACGGAACCGGCGGTTTGAGAGCACGTTCACGTCCACGTACTCACAGAAGGTCTTGTACTGAGTGTAGATCGGTGTCGTCGTCACAGGTGTGTCGCCCTGTATTCCGTGATACGTGACTGCCATGAGCGCGAGCATTCGCTGGTTCGGGAGCGTCTGAATCCCCGACTCGATGGCCTTCGTCTCAAGGAAGTCCCGTGCCTCGCGCACGTGCTCTTCTGTGACGGTCGTCTCGCCCCTATCGTCGGCAAACCGAGTCGCACGGAACAACAGGCGGATCGCCTCGCGAGCGTCTCCCGTATCCTGTGCGCCTAGCGCCGCGGCAAGCGGGATCGTGTCGTCGCTCAGAATCTCGCTTCGGAGATGCTGGTAGTCCTCGATACCGTCCTCGAAATACGTGTCACGGAGGGCACCGATGGCACGCCGTGCGAGGATGTTGCGGAGTTGGTCAGCGTCGTAGGGCTCGAAGCGGACCTCGTCCTCACCGAGGCTCGACCGGACGTCGGCATCGAGGTTCTCGCGGAACTGGAGGTCGTTCGTAATTCCAATGAGGGAGAGACGGACGCCATCCGGATTCGACCGCGGGAGTTCGTAGAGGATGTAGTCGTCGTCACCGATGGCATCGATCTCGTCGAGGACAACGATGACCGTCCCGCCGACCTTCTCCAGATTCTCGATCACCATGTTGAGGAGGGTCTTCCGCTGGTGACCGCTCGGGAGCTCCTCACCGGGCCCAAATCGCTTCTCACGGAGTCGCTTGACGAGATGTGTCAGGACGTGGTAGGAGCCGTCCATGCCCTTACAACGAATGTGGACCACAGTGAGATCCATCTCAGAGTCGGCAGCGTACTCCTGGAGTTGGTCGGTCTTGAGGCGGATTCCGACGGTCTTCCCCTGCCCGGACTGCCCGTACACGATCAGGTTGAGCGGCGTTGAGCCCATTGTCGCTGGACGGAGGGCGGAGTGGATCTGATCGAGTTCCACCTCGCGCTCCGGCAGCGACTCGGGCTGATACGTCTGCTCGTTGGGGTTGAGGACGTCCATGTCCTCGAAGATCGTGTCCTCGTCGCCGAACGCCTTCATACGCTCCCGTTTTCAGGTATTATACATAAACCCCCGTGTCCTACATGTCTTCCTGTCTGAGATACGGGTATGCGTCCTGAAAGCCACCACCAGTTCTCTTCCGGTTCTACTGTGCTCTGGGTGGCAGCGGGGGATGGAGGGGGGTGCGTCCAGCAAACCACTGAGATACTCGACTGTTGCTCCAGTGTCCCCATAACCAGCCACGATCCCAGAACTGCTCTGTACCCGATACGACACTCGTATTCATCGGCTCAGGACCGCGTAACCCTGGGAGGGGGGTGCGTCCGGCAACGGACCGCAGCGAATGACGCTTCAAGAATAGTCGGCTCACAACATTTTATCAAAACTCCCGGAGACGCATGTCTATGGGTCAAAACGTCTCGCGAATCCACGAGCACGACCTCCGCTCGGTGTGGGAGAACGAAGAGCGGGATTTCACGAGATGGTTGACAGAGAACATCGACCTGCTCGCGTCTGAGTTGGGGATAGAAATTGAAGACGCGCGAGCCGAAGAAGCCGTCGGCGACTTTTCGGCCGACATCGTCGCACGGGAGATGAACACGGGCGAGACCGTTGTCATCGAGAATCAATACAATCGGACGGACCACGACCACTTGGGGAAGCTTCTGACGTACTCGTCGGGGAAGAACGCCGGGTTCACGATGTGGCTCGCCGAGGAGTTCCGGCCGGAGCACCGGAGCGTCCTCGAATGGTTGAACGAAACCGGGCCGAAGGGTGCGAAGTTCTTCGCGATCAGACCCCGTATCGTGAGTATCGAGGGATCCGAGGAGCGTGGGTTCGAGTTCGAAGTCGTCGTTGAGCCGAACGAATGGGAACGCGAGGTGAGTACCGAGTCGCTTTCCGATTCCGAGCACAGCTACCGTCAGTTCTTCGCCGAGATGGTTGAGGCGTACGCGCAGCGACGTCCGAACTGGTACAAACTCAAACCTGGGCCTCGGAACTACCTGACGTTCAGCGCCGGTATCTCAGGCGTCCGATTCGGCTGGGTGTTCCACCAGGGGCCGGAGTTCTCCGTCGAACTCTACATCTCCACGTCGGATAAGGAACGCAACGAGGAGATATTCGAGGCGCTGAAACGCGACCGAACGGAGATCGAGAGCAATATAGGCGTCGAGTTAGCGTGGGAACGTTTGCCTGAGAAACAAGCATCCCGGATCAAACAGCCTGAAGATATTGATCGGACCATCACCGATCTCACCGCAGACCAGCGAAATCACTTGGTGGAATGGGGGGTGGATGCGATGGACGAATTCCAGGAGGAGTTCGAACCACGTCTTTCCGCTCTCGGCTCCAACTGATCGTTGCTTCTATTGGTGTAACGAGCTCGCTGTGTAGGTGCCTTCCATCCTCCCTGTCTTGTCGGACGCACCCCCCCCCTCCCCTAGGTTCTATTTTGAATTACCCCAACCTCTGCCGCTCGACTTGAGCTTCTCCCCCTAAAACCGTCACTAACCATGTGGAGGGGACGTTTTCCCGTGTCGATGTGCTAATCTCCGCAGTCGGGCCCGTGATGATGAGAGGTGTCTCGTAGCCCGCTATGGAAGCGCGACTCCCGACGTGTAGATGCCCCGAGACGATTAGGTCCAACCACCCCTCGGCCGAGTCGAGGAACTCCCTGAGATCTAGATGATTCGGATCAGTCCGATGGATCGGTGACCCATTCTCGTCGACTGCCGGATACGGCGTGTCGTGTAGGACGAGGATCGATACCGATTCCCCGTCGTCGCCGGGCTTCTCCGGCGGCGGACTCGAAAACCCTCCCGCCCCGTAATCAAGTCCAGAAAGTCGGACGGCACCGTCGCCAAGCACCACGGTCTCACCACCGATATGGATTTCTGGACCCTGACGTAACGTTCTGTTACCCGCTTCGTTGTCGTGGTTCCCGTGGATGTAGTACAGCGGGACCCCCGCCTCGTGGGTGCGTCGGATCTCCTCGCGAACGTGATCCCTATCGTTCTGGGTTATCTCGTGGTCGAACACGTCGCCAGCGTGGACGACTGCGTCGACGTCGAGGCCCCGAGCACGGGCGAGACTCCGACTGAACGTCTGTCTGTTGTCGACCTCTCGGGCCCACGGCGGCTTGGTATTTGACGCCCGATGGCGATACCCGACGTGCGTATCGCCGAGGACAAGGAGCCGTAACCGGTCTGATTCGGGTGTAACCCGCTCGACAGCAAAATCCGCGTTACTATGGATCCGCAGCTCCGGACCCGAAGCGTCGATGTATCGCTTCGCTCGTCCGCCCCTGATCGCGTACGTAGCACCGACCTCCCACTCGACCGTTACGTCGTGTTTCTTCCAAGTAACGACCTGTAGCTCCACCCTGTCAGCATCAGTCGCGATGAGTTCCACGTCTCGAGGCGGCTTGGGATGGGTGTTGACGTCGTGGACCGTCACCTCCAACGGGCCCGTTACGGACTGATTGTGCCGGAGGCCGCTAGTGGTTTCCACGAGTCACGCGACTTCGGATATCCTGTTAGTTCTGCTGATACTGAGGGCTAGATCGATCTTGGACATTCTGCTAAGTGGGTGTCCGGAACGAATCGAGCGACCCAACTCGTCACTGTCGCGCGAGAACTTCCCCGACACAAACACCCCGATATTGATGCGCTTCTCACGGGTGGACGAACCTCTTTGTGGAGGATATGAAACACCAATATCGGCGTGCTGTATGGTGATTCGACGAGATGGATCGTTCGTCGATGTGAATTGGTAGATAGCCTGTGATTCCGCCTCCGTAGTTGGCAACCAGACGCTGATACAGAAGCATAATTGGTAACAGAAGAATCCAATCGATCATATTTGTCCCGGAATCACAACCAATTTTGACAGGAATTGGTGGATATAGGCTGTCCAACCACCAATTCTAACCAACCTATATCAGTAAGTTCGGTCTGCGCACTGACGTGACCAATCGCACTGAATCGGTCGCCGCTCGTATCGACTCGGAGTCGAGGACCAAGCTCACCCGCGCTGCCAAGGAGTGTAACCTCACCGTCTCGGCATACCTCGAGGGCGTTATCGAGGAACACATCGACCGGAACCCCCGCGATCTTCGAGCACTCGAATCGTCTTCTTCCCGGGGTTCCGACCAGGCGATGACCACTACATCTGAGGAATCACCGGATGGATTTGTCGAGGAAATGCTCGAGGGGTTAGAGTAACCGTGTCCAACGAAGTCCCTTCCATCGCCGAGCCGGACAGCCTGGAGAATCGTCTCGAGGAACTGCTCGAGCAGACGACCGAATCGCTCGAACCGACCGCTCCGGAGCGAGCCCTCGAACTCTACCTTGACGACAAGGCCCGCGACTGCCAGGAGGCGACCGTCAATGCCCATCGCTCCCGGCTCGGATTCTTCGTCGATTGGTGTAACGACCAAGGCATCGATACGCTCGACCAACTCTCCGCTCGCGACCTCCACGAGTTCCGCGTGTGGCGGCGCGAGGACCTCAACGTCGTCAGCGAGAAGACACAGATGGACTCGCTGCGCGTGTTCATCGAGTGGTGCGAGACTATCGACGCCGTCGAGTCCGGACTGTACCGAAAGGTCGACTCACCGAACCTCGACAACGCTGAGAACGCGCGAGATACCGTACTCAACGCGGAACGCGCCCAAGAGATCCTCGCCTACCTCGAGCGATACGAGTACGCCACGACGGAGCACATCTGCTGGGTCGTTCTCACGGAAACGGGTGTACGCTTGGGAGGAGCTCGTGCCCTCGACGTGGGCGACTACCAAGCCGACGCGGAGACGCCCCACATCGAGATCCATCATCGCCCGGACTCAGATACACCAATCAAGAACAAGGAACCGGGTGAGCGTCGCGTCGCAATCAGCGAAGAGGCGTGTGACGTGATTGACAACTACCTCGAACAGCGCCGTCCGGACGTCGTCGACGACCACGGCCGAGAGCCGCTCCTCGCGACCCAGCGAGGCCGCGTGGGGACGTCGACCATCCGGACCTACGTGTACCGGTGGTCGCGGCCATGCGCTATCGGTCGGGAGTGTCCACACGACCGCGACCCCGACGACTGCGAAGCCGCCAACAACGAGGCGCGATTCGCGCGCTGTCCGTCGAGTGTCACTCCCCATCCCATCCGCCGGGGGTACATCACGCAGCTGCTCCGGGCAGGCGTTCCGGTCGAAATCGTCAGCGACCGGTGTAACGTCTCGCCGACGATCATCGACCAGCATTACGACGTTCGGTCGAAAGAGGACAAAATGAAGCAGCGGCAGGAAGCTCTTGACGATGTGGGCGGTCGTGGCTCGTCGTACACCTAGTCGTCACGTCCGACTATCGGGTGTCGCAGACACAGACGCCGCCTTCCCGTATCCGATCCGTGACGTGCTGATGAAGGCTGCGAGAGAGCGCGTACTACTCAAACAGTATATTGAAAAGTGGGTAGTACGGCTCTGTTGAAATCCTCTATCGGTGATATATTCTTGCGACCGTGCTGAATATAGAGCGTGTATTTACCACCGCTAGATTTTCGGCGGTGGATGTCAGCGTAAGTGATATGGCGAAACTGCTTGCCGAAGTTCAGACAAGCCAAGGAAAAGACGTTGCAAAGGTCTACCAGACCCCCAACAAAGATCATCAGCACGAGATTAGAACGGTAGGCACTCCCTCAGAAACAGATAGAATCCATGGCGGTATGGTGGAAACAAAAGACTCTATTAGGAGTAATACGAGCGATTTTCTTGACTCAATAAACCATCCTGATTCTGGCAGCAGTCTCCACGTATATCTCGCATAATTGATCAAAGAAATTGCTGTATAAGCGCCCTGTATTCAGCACGCCGTTTATATAAGGTTTAGAAGATTTCAACAGAGCCTTCTCACACTATACTACTTGGAAGTGTAACTTCCAGGACCGGATTTAGGCTACCAGAGCGTATTTCATCTGGACATCCGAAAGAGCAGTCAATGCAAGAGGACAGGTGGCCAACAGCGAACCGGTTCGTGGGTGGGAAGAAGCATCGAGTCAAGAACGTTGTAGCCGTTCTTGAGTTCGTTTCCGAAAACCGGCCTAACCAATCGACGCTGTTCGATTGGATGAAGACTCACACCGCTCTTGGGACAGAGTCAACGTTCTATAAGCACATCAAATTCATCGTCAACATCCGCTTGCTTAATATCTTTGACGGGAATCTGAATGAGGGAAATGCACAATTCAGCGTTGGTTCGTTCGGTACCAAGATATTAGATGCGAAAGACGCTGGCGAACCTGTTGAACACTCTATTTTCGAAGCACTCTCGACCCACGTAATCGGGTTTGACCATCTTCTCAACGAATTGCAGGAGGGGCCGATCGACGTCGATGAGCGTCGATCTGTACTGGAAGGGGCCTTCGACTTACGGGAAGTGCCCGACGGAGTCGACCAGAAGCATTATATTTGGCTTGAAGCTCTCGGCTACGTTGAGAAGGTCGACGGTCAGTATGTCCTCACCGATTTCGGACGCAGGGTTTCCGGGAACACGTCAGGTAACCAGCGTCCGATCGAGTCTCGAGCCCCAAGCGAACTGAGAAGGCGCTCTTCAACACAGCAAGGAAGTGGAAATACCACAGACTCCACGGAGATCAGCTACGTCGCTGATCTGCAGACAATCTCTCGAAAGACCGAAACACACGAGCAGGTACTGGATACTCTCGAATTGGAACTCGATTCCCTCGGATTCGATTGTTTCGAGACGGAACACAGTGACCTACTCGCCGTTGACGACGAAAGAGTGCTAATTGTGGAGGCGAAGACAGTGGACCCATCGTCAGCCTTCGATCAAATTCGACGCGCTATCGGTCAGCTCTTCGAGTACGAATACTACGACGTCATCAGTAGAGACGATTGGCAGTCGATACAGTCGAGGAAGTGTCTTCTACTGGACCGGCCGCCCGGAGAGGAGTTGCGTCGATATCTCGAACATCTTACGACGAAGAGCATCGTAGTTCTCTGGGTGGACGGAGACAGTATCGCGGGGCCATCTTGGAAAGAGCTGAGAGAGGACAGGTAAATCGCTTTCTGCCGCTCGCCTTCTTGGAACGTTTGAGATGTGGAATCCTTAGCCGATCGATCGTTGGATGCCTTTACTGGAATAACCAGGTCTGCTGATTACGGTTCAAAATCCCCAATCGAGGCTTGTTGGATAGTTCGTCGTTGGTTATCGACTGGTACGTTTGTCGCGATTATTTCATTGACCTCGCCGCGAGATGTCTCGTCACTGTTGATACTTCGCGTGGCTCCCTCGTTCTCGACGGTGAAGCCCTCGACCTCGTCGTAAAGGTCGAACATAACTGCGCTGTTCGAGAGAACGAAGAACACACCGTTCTCTTGGAGTTCTTTACAGATCCCCAGCAATCGTTCTTGATCCTCGCGTTCGAACCCTTCAGCACTGTATTCTGCGAAGTTAGCTGTCTGAGACATCGGTTCGTAAGGAGGGTCGAAATATACCAGATCCCCTTGACTGACAACCTCACCGATGTACTCGAAATCATCGTTACGAATCTCTGTGTTTTTGAGGGCTGTACTTGCAGCACGGATCTCGCTCTCTCGTACCCAGTCTGGATTTTCGTACCGACCGATAGGGACGTTGAAGCCACCATTACTGTTCTCGCGGTAAAGCCCATTGTAGCATGTCCGGTTGAGATATAGCAGTAAGGCAGCCTCCTCTAATTTGTCCTCAGATGTTTCCGGCCACGTTTCGTCTGCGTAGGGACGTCGGTTGAAGAGCGCTCGCTGCTGATAGAAGTATTCGTCTATGGACTTGCCTTTCCAATTTTCTGTCGCAAAATCCTCTTCTGGATTTGGCTCACTGCTAGGATCTCGAAACTCTTCCAGTCGCTCAATGAGTTCGTCCGGCCGGTCTCGAACGATTTCGTAGAAGTTCACTAAGCGTGGATTCGTGTCGTTGATCGTTCCGTCCCCAGGCTCTAAGTCGAAAAATACCGCACCACCGCCAAAGAATGGTTCGTGAAAGTGTCCATACTCTTCAGGAAACCGCGCGTAGATCTCGTCCAAGAGTTGTCGCTTTCCACCCGCCCATTTCAAGACTGGCTTTGCCATCAATTCGAATTATTGCGGGCCGCGACTTAAACGAAGGCTATCATCCCATTTGAAACAAATTCAACAGCTCGTTAGGATCTCAACCCGATCCTCGGATGCTTCCACAAGAATCCGTCACCATACGCCTCGATTCAAGCTCCGGTCAAAGTAGAAATACCGACTGAAAGTCTCCGCTTCGGGGAAAAATTGTCTTGGTATGCCGATCAGCTAAACCAACTCTCCGACGAAGCGCGGAAATGAGCGATTAATCCGCGTGCTTGTCTTGACATAGGTTCAATTTAGCTCATTCTAAAACGAACCTGTGTTCCTACAATTTCTACCGTCGACAGAGCATTCTCAGGGTGGGTTTCAGACGTCGTCTAAGTATCCCCTCCGTTGCTCCATCTTCTCCTTCTGCGACCGCTGGTCGTAGTGTTGATCGATGACGTCGGGCGTCACGTTCGCCCGGTCGCTGACGACCGTCTCGGGCACGTCACTCTGCAAGTAGTGTGTGATTGCTCCACGACGGAACGGATGCGGGCTCACGCTCGACGGACATTGTGCCGAGTGACCTCTGTCTGTGGCTTCACACTCGTCCTCATTACGGCCGTGCGGACACTCTTGACCGTACGCACAGGGACGAGTCATCTGATAGCAGTGCGTTCGAATCGTGGTCGTTGCTATTCGTCCGTGATCCGTCGCGAGGAGCGGACTCCGTCCGTAGTCATCCGCCACGTTGGGACGTTTCTCTCGGAGCCAGTCATCGAGAACGAGACAGACATCGTTCGAGACGGCGATAATCCGCTCGCCTTCCTGCTTGTTCTTGAGCGGTGTGTCGGACTCGGGTCGGTGTCGAATGGTGAGTGACTGCTCTTTCGGATCGTAATCTCCGACATCGAGCGCACGGATGGAGCCCATCCGGAGCATCGTGTGCCACAGTAGCGTCGCGGCGACGTGATCGATCGAGGCATACTCGTACCGTTCGAGGTACGCCAACATCGCCTCGGCGTCGTCTGTCTCGAGCATCACGTCGCGACTGTTTTCTCCCGGAGTGAGGTCTGGGGACCGGACCTTCTTATGGAGGTCTTGCTCGACGGCGTCGATTGATTCCAGCCACTTGACGAAGACGCGAAGTGTGTCCATCTGCGTCTTCTCGCTCGCCTTCGTGAGATCGCCGACGTTGCGCCGCCAGAGCCGGAACTCCTGAAGCCGCCGGCCGGTCAGGTTGTTCAAATTCTTGATGTCCCGTTCCTCACACCACCGGATCAGAAATCCCAAGCGTGACTCGTGGGAGGTGACCGTCGCGTCCGCAACCGAGGTCTCTTTCTCTGCGATGTACAGCTCGAGCGCCGTTTCAGGGTCGATAGGTTCGAGTTCCATGGTTCGATCGGTCTCGAACCACACGCAGGCGTGGCCTTCGACACCCGTTCAGCGAATCACCAACTTTTGCGAGTTGCCGTCTTTCTCCCGTCGCGCCCGTGTCGCTACATTACGTTTCTGAAGCACAAGACTGCGTGGAAGTCTTTATAAAGAATCCTACCGTCCCCCGGATCAAGTCTGTAATGTAACATCACGGGGGTCGCTCCTGTCTGGTGATTTCGAGTCAACCACCGGGTGGTATCTAAATAATCTATTGGTGTCACCTTGAGCTATCCTTAATTGAACCACCGTGCCCGCGAGGGTCAATGGGATTCAGAAGTCTCGTCGACCGCGAGGGTAGCGGAACCGTGACGATCGACAAACAGCACCTCGAACTCGACGGATTAGTCGCCGAGGACGGCTCGATCAAGGAAGCCGACGCTCACACGCAGCGGGTCGGCGAGCGCGCGTACCTGGTGCGCTTCCCCGAAGACGGTGAGGTGCCGACGCTGCTAGAACTCGTGGGACGAGCGTGACACCTCGTGGAAAGGGGTTCTCGGTGCGACCTCGTGGGGTCCGACGCAGATGTATTCATGATCCGAGATTTATGTATTTCGACTGCCGCGATTGGCGTGCGAGGTACATAGAAATCGGCCGGGTTACGGGTGGCGGCCGCGTCGATCATGGTCGATCCTGGAGTGGTACTTCAACATGGACCGGTTCAGTCACTCCAGAACGACGGGATCGAGCCCCCCATACATACAATGTAGTATAAATGAGCCGTCGAACCAGCCTCAAGATCACTGACGACCCCGAACGCCAACTCGAGAAGGCGAGCGAGATCGTGGCAAGTGGCCCCGACGACAATCCACCAATGAGTGTAGTAATTGATGCTGCTCTCGCACACCTGATTCAGTCGGAGAGGAATATGCGGAACGCACGAAAAAATTAGATCCGATGACAATTCAATTTTCAACATTGATCTAATTAGACTGCGGTACAGAACAGGTGTGGAAAGCCGCTGGCGGTGATTCTATCCTACTCGGAGAGAGCCGTTTCAAATAATTGCTTCAGAAAATAGGAAGCAAAATCGTCATCAACCAACAGTAATAGCTCCCCGTCGCCTAATCAGTCTATTCTACCGTGCGAAGGAGCGTTTCTTCTCCGCTCTCACTCACCGCAATTATCTGATATGGTGCCCCGTTGGTAGCCGTGGTGAGGTCGATAGTGTCTCCAACACTCGTTAGATTGGAGGAGCCGACTGTAGCCCCGCCGGAGTCCACGACGTACACGTAGTCGGCTGTACCTCCGTTGGCTAACGTTACGTTGTCTCCGTCAACACTGACACCGGCAGTAGCTGATCCACCGATTTGATCGCCGAGTCCGAGCACGAATGTCCCAATGACGGCGGCCAGAATAACGGTAATAGCGACCATCAATATGACCCCTATAACGGGACTCACTCCGCGGTCGTCTTTGTTGAATAGGTTACTTGGTTTCATTGTTGAACCCAGCTGGGGCCGACAGGCGCGATTCCGGATTACTCGCGGGCCGCGTCTATCGGGTGGCTGGCTATGTTAACGTAACCAGATCCTACATATATACTTGATGGCCTGCCTCTCATTCGTGAAAATTAGTATGACACGTTCAAGCCCTAAGTGTCCATTACTCAAGATATGAAACCCACGGCACAAGCCCTTGCCCGGACGTACAGTGACCGGGAGTACCCGGATCCGTGGGAGAAGCTCCTCGACTATCGGCGTGTACAGGAATACGCTGCCGAACATCCGAACCACGGCCGCACCCGCGTCGGAAAAGCTCTCGATCTCCCCCTCAGCCGTGTACGTGGATGGATTAGCAATGGAATGCCTGACTCGGTCCGCGGAATCCAGATTGCGATCGACCGCGGCTGGCTCGGCCCCGACCCTGAAGGCGAGACCGCCGCCGCTCTCGTCGAATTGCTCGCGCACGTCCTCGCCGGCGGCAGTATCACGAGTCAGACGTATGTCCCGTCGGTGACCACGGGCCGACGCGTCGTTCTCGACGACGTTCAGGCAGTCTTCGATCGGATTGGAGTTGAGTCGGTCGTTCGTCGGGCTAACGACAGTGGACGTGCGACTGAAGTACTACCGGAGTCGGACAGGTCGGTTCTCGGTCGGTGCCTCGTCACCATGGGTGCGCCGGCGGGTGAGAAGGTGGATCTCGACGAGTTCCCGCCAGTCGTGTGGGACGTTCCAACAGCCGCTCGCGAGTCGTTCGCTCGGATTTATGTCAACCACCACGCACGGGAGTACTCGGAGAAACGCACGCTGGTAGTACAAGAAAAACGGTCGCAGACGTACCTTGAGGGACTGAGCGAGTTTCTGACAGACGTGACCGGCGAGTCAGTCACGGTGAGCGGTCACAACGTGACGATCTCGGCGGACGCGGCTCGTGCGCTTTGTCTCGCGTAGCTATTCGAGCTCGCCGGGGTCGATTTCGCCCGCGAGATACGCCTGACCGCGGTCGGTGATACGGTAGTACCGTGAGTTCGTTCAACTGGTGACGCCGATCGGCCCCTACGACCGAGATCTCGACGGTGGGCCAGGCGAATGAGCGACGACTCGGGACACGCCAGCCGGATCGCCGGACAGCTTGCGATGTACGACGACGGAGAAAACGAGGAAGCGATCCGACGGTGTAACTCCGAGAGCTTCTCCGGGCACGACTTCGAGGTGTTCGGCTACACGGTCGATGACAATGTAACAGTCGAATTCTTTGGGGATTTCGAGGAGGATGTCCCGCCGAGAGAGCTTGCGAAGCACTGTGAGGAGAACGGCATTACGTGCTACAGGTACGGGTATTCAGAGCTAGATTTCGCCACACAGACCTGATCCCGTCATCGACCGCGTCGCGGGATCATTCCCCCGCGTCGGCGTGCTCCCTGCCGAGAAGCGGTGGGAGGGGGGGGCGCCCCGATCACCGCCTTCCGTTTCGATCCTACTGACCACTCTGCGCGCGTCGCTCTCGCGGGCACGCATCTTGTCGGGGGCACTGCGCGTCGCTCTCGCTGGCGAGCGTCCCCCCGGCGTCACCGCGCGCCGCCGACCCGGTGCTCGGGCCTACTGCGCGGCCGAGCGACTCTCGTCCGAAGCCTCGGGCGATCGCGTCCGAACCGCGTCCCACCCGCCGATACAGGCCTCACACAGGTAGTACGCGAACCCGTCGACGTCCCGGTGCGTGAGCGTGGCGTCGACGCCGCATCTCTCGCAGTCCATGCTCGAGAACTGAGCTAAGGGGAATATATGTCTTCTGCTCCAGCCACTCTCCGTGATAATCCGTGATAGAACCGACCGAACGGAAAGTCCGGCGTCGGTACGTGATCCGGTCGAGAGTCTACCGCAGCGCGTCGAGGTCGAACTCGAAGGCGGCGACCGGCACCTCCAAATCGTGCTCGACGAGTACCGCGGGATGGATCTCACCGATCACGCCGACGCGTTCACCGTCGATCACGACCGCGGCGGCGCGGCCATCGATGAACGTCGGATGCTCGACTCGGGGTGTCGCTAGGTCGGCGTCGAAGTCGTCGCACAGCGCCTGAAGCCGGCCTTTCGCGGCCTCATAGGAGGCGTCGCGCCGGGCGACCGCGCCGGCGACGTGCCGCGACTCGGCGACGTTCGTGTCCGCGTCGTCGTCGCGCTCGGCGACGAAGCCGACCTCGGCGACGTCCTGCGGGTAGGCGTTGTGGGTGTTCCGCTCCAACAGCATGACGAGCGACGGGAGGGCCCACGTTCGGAGCTGGGTGTACTCCTCGCTGTACGGCTCGGTGATCTCGACGGGGGAGCCGCCGCCGAATACCCCGTCGCCGTCTCCGACCGCGGCGCCGCCCGTGCCCGGTTCGATCCGCATCCGGTCGTAGTTCTCGGTCCCGCTCGTCATGTGGAAGTTCAGCAGATCCTCGAAGCCCAGCCCGACGAGACTCGTACGGACCGCGTCCTCCAGCCGGGAGCGCTCGTGGCGCCCGCCGACGGTGCCCACGTCGGGGTAGCGCGGCGTCAGGTTGTCGAAGCCGTACGCGCGCCCCACGTCGTCGACGAGGTCGAGGGGGTGGAGCACGTCGACGCGGTACGGCGGGATCTCCACCTCGTAGCGGACGTCCTCGCCGAGCGTGTACGAGGCGTCCAGTCCGGCGCGCTCGAAGCAGTCGACGACCTCCTCGGGCTCGAAGTCGACGCCGAGCAGCGTCTCGATCCGCTCGTGCGACACCGTCTTCTCATCGACGTCGAGGTTCGGCCGGACGAGCTCCGCGCCGTACTCGCTCGGGTGCGTCGCGCCGTCGGCGTAGTTCACCTCGACCTCCTCGATCGTCGCGCCGCGGGCCGACAGGGCGTAACAGATGATGTTACACATCCGGTCGATAGTCCACTGGTCGGTGCCCGTGAGCTCGACGAGCAGCTCGCGGGACCCCGTCGTCACCTCGGTGCGCTTCCCGTTTATCACCGGCGGGAACGAGAACAGCCCGAGCTCGTCGTAGATCGCCGGGTAGCGATCGAGGTCCGTGACGAGGTCGGCGTACGTCTCGCCCGTGGCGTGCTCCTCCAGCACCGCGGCCGGGCTCAGCTCGTCGTTCGCGTCGAGGGGGACGAACGTGTCGCCCTCGGGGTCGACGCCGCGGTAGGTGATCGACGGTTCTGCGCCCTCCTGGAGCGGCGCGCCCTTCACCATCGCGAGGTCGTGGATGCCGATGGCGCCCTTCGCGCGCCCCCGTCCCATCGTCGCGTGGAGCTTCTCTTGGAGCTGGATCAGCGACTCCAGCGCCGCCTCGTCGAGGTCGAGGCCGCGGACCACCGCGCCGGTGACGTACGGGCGCTCGTCGGGCACCGACTCGTCGACCTCGATCCTCCACTCGGGGTCGTTCGTGTTCGGCACGTAGACGCCTCGCGCGTCGCCGTAGTGGTAGCGCAGCGAGCGGGCGACCCCCTCGACGGAGAGACGGTCGAGCCGGTCGGGCGCGAACTCGAACTGGTACATGCCGTCGTCGGTCTCGCCTTCGAACTCCAGGCCGAGCCCGAACAGGTCCGCCTTCAGCTCCTCGTCGTCTTTCTCCTCGTGACCGGTGAGCTCGCGGAGCTCGTCCGGGTCGACGTCGACGACGGGCATCAGTAGCTCACCTCCGCGTCCCGCAGGAACTCGATGTCCGCGAGCGTCCCGTGGAGGTCGCGGATGTCCTCCGCGCCGGTGGTGAGCATCGCGAGCCGCTCT
Organism: Halorubrum sp. CGM5_25_10-8B; assembly: GCF_005435095.1. Lineage (NCBI taxonomy): Archaea > Methanobacteriati > Methanobacteriota > Halobacteria > Halobacteriales > Haloferacaceae > Halorubrum > Halorubrum sp. CGM5_25_10-8B. Next base: position 154,829 of record NZ_SGTY01000004.1, read on the forward strand.
AAGGCGAGCCCCCACGCCATCACGTCACAGTCGACGCCGAGGGGGCCGGTGACTTCCTCCCGGAACACGCCGGAGTTGCCGATCTCGATCTCCTCGCCCGTCTCCGGGTGTTCCCCGAACAGCTCGAAGGAGGGTTCGGTGTACGGGTTGTAGTGCGGCTTGAACCGGATGTCCGTGATCCCGAACTGCCGGTAGAACTCCTCGAAGGTGCCCATCAGGTCGCGCACCGAGAGGTCCTCGGCCATCACCCACCCCTCGATCTGGAAGAACTCCAGGAGGTGCGTCGGGTCGAGGGTGTCGTTGCGGTACACCTTCTCGACCGAGAAGTAGCGCTGCGGCGGCTCCAGCTCCGCGCCGGCAACCCCGGAGAGGTATCGCATCGACAGCGACGTGGTGTGTCCGCGGAGGGCGACCTCGCGGGCGAACTCCTCCGACCACGGCGAGTGGTAGCCGTCGCCGTCGTCGCCCCACCCGTCGCGGTGGGCCGACTCGACGCGGGCCATCAGTTCGTCCGAAATCGACTCCATGCGGTCCACGTCGAGCGCGAACCGGTCCCAGTGGGTCCGGGCAGGGTGGTCCTGCGGCATGAACAGGCAGTCGTTGATCCAGAAGTCGGCGTCGGCGTGCGGGCCCTCCATCTCTTGGAACCCCATGCCGACGAGGACGTCCTTCACGCGGTCGGCGGTCCGACGGAGGACGTGCTTGCGACCGCCGCGGGCCGTCTCCGCCTCCGCCTCGACGTTGTACGCGGCGAACTCGGCGTCCCGCCACTCGCCGCTGGCGAGGAGCTCAGGCGTGAGCGCCCCGACCGTCTCGGTCGCCTCCACGCCGGTCATCAGCGCGTCGACGCCCTCGTCTGTGAGCCGGACCGTCCGCGTGACGGACTCGCCGACCGCGATCAGCCCGCGCGAGTCGAGCCGATCGATCACGGCCTCGTCAACGTCGAGGGCGTCCCCGTCGAGACTCTCCCCGCCGGCGTCGGCCTCCGCGAGCGCCGCGAGCGCCGTCGCCTCGGCGTCGTCGGGATCGGCGTCGGGGTCGACCGAGAGCTCGCCGCCGTCGACGGTCCCGTACCCCTTCCGCGCGAAGTTCGCGAGCGCGATGTCGACCTCCGGACCGTCCAACGCCGCCTCACCGATGACTGCGCCCATCGAGACCGAGTCGGCGTCGGCCCCCGCGTCGCGGCCGGCGCGGTAGAGCCGCGTCTCGGGTAGCCCCTCGTCGACGTAGCGCCGCCCCTCGTCGGTGAGCGCGAGCGTCCGGTCGGTCACCGAGCCGACCTCGACGAGCCCCTCGTCGGCGAGGTCGAAGGCCGCGCCGGCCACCGTCTCCGGCTTCAGGTCGGTCTCCGCGGCTATCTCTGCCACCGTTCGTTCGTCCGTCGCGCTCGCGGCCTCGAGGACCGCGAGCTGTCGTTCCGGGAGTCGCATTCGAGTTGTCTCTACACGCGTGCGGCTGGTTGGTAACGGTTCCGGGACCGAGACGCGCCCGGCTCCCGGTTCAGAGACTCTGTCGCGGGCAAGGCATCATATATGATAAATTGAACGACTGATTTATGTGTGATATCCGCCTCTAGGGGGTATGAGCAGCGTAACGGCCGAATCGAGCGGCTCCGGTTCGGTTCCGGAGCGGGCCCGCGTCCGTCACGGGGGCAGCGGTCCCAGTCCCAGTCTCGCCGTCGTCGAAGCGATAGCTGATCTCGCCGGCGTCGATCCGGCGGACCTCCCCGAGGAGGGCGTGGTACTGTACGAACACGTCGACCCCGACGCGCTGAACTCGCTCGTCGCCGGGCGGTCCGACGCCGACGTCTCCCTCACCGTCGCGGGTTACGACGTCCGCGTCGGCCCCGACTCCGCCGTCGCTCAGCGCTCGGGGAACTGACCCCGGCCGCCTCGGTCCCTTCACTCGTTACTCCGCGTCGGCAGCCCGCTCGCGGAGCCGCGCGACCCGATCCCCGAGCGGGGGCTGTACCTCGAACCACGTCGACCAGTCGCCGGTCTCCGGCTCGACGCCGCGGCGCTCCGCGACGCGCTCGAACGCGTCGGCGACGCGGTCGGCGCCGACCGCGTCCGCGGCGCGGGCGTCCGCCGCGTACTGGACCCGCCGACCGGCCCAGAAAGAAACGAGCCCCACGGCGACGAGCGCGGCGAACCCGGACTCGAAGGGGACGAGGGTCGTGACGACCGCGGCCAGCGCCCCGAGCACGGCGCCGACGGCGACGGCGCGGAACTCGGCGTAGTACGTCGTCACGCGGCCGGCCTCCGCCGCGAACAGCCCGACCGCGGCGTCCTCGTCGAGGTCGGTCAACACGTCTTCGGTGAGGAACAGCACCCGTCTACGGGGCGGTCCCCGGACCGACACCTCGGCGGGACCGTCGGCTGCGGCGCCGTCCCCGCCCGCGCCGTCGACGGCTTCGATCGCGACGCGCTCGACGGCGAGTCCGCCCGGTTCCGCCAGCGCCACGATCTGCGCTCGCTCCGCGTCCGTCGGTTCCCGCAGGTCGCGGAACCGGTCGGCCGCGTACAGCGGCCCCACGGCGACCGCGAGCGCGGCGACGACCGCGACGCCGACGACGAACGCGACTCCGAGCATCGTCCTCGCTGAGGGCACGCCCGAGGTAAAAAGGCCCGATGTCGCGCCGCGCCCGTCGCGACGGCGGCGCCCCCTCCGGCGTTCACTCCGGAACGCGTCGCGCGAGCGCCCGGACCGCCGCGGCGGCCTCGCTCTGGGGCGCGGCGGTCGTGACCGGCCGCTCCGTCGCCACCGAGCGGCCGACGCGGGGGTCGGCCGGGACGACCTCCGCGGGCGCCCCGAGCGCGTCGCCGATCGGGTCGACCGGCGGCGGCTCGGTCACGCGGTTGACCGCGCAGCCGACCAACCCGGCGTCGAGTTCTCGGGCCAGCTCTCGCGTCCGGATCGCGTCGGCGAGCGCGAACGCGCGCGGCGAGACGACGAGGAGGCAGGCGTCCGCGACCGCGAGCGGCAAGCCGGCGTCGGCGCGGCGTCCGGCGGGACAGTCGACGACGACCGTCCCGAACTCGCGCTCGACCGCGGCGACCGCCTCCGCCAACCGCGTCAGGTCGGCCGCCCGAGCGCCCGCCAGCGTCCGCCCGCACGGGACGATGTCGACCGGGCCGGGACGGAGCGCCTCCGTCGGGGCCGCCGCGCCGGCGAGCACGTCGTGGAGGTCGGGGCCGCGGCCGTCGGGCAGGTCCGCCATCCCGAGGTCCGCGTCGACGACGACGGCGTCGAGCGCGGCGGCGACGTTGTACGCGAGCGTCGTCTTCCCCACGCCGCCTTTCCCGCCCGCAACCGCGAGGATCACGCCAGCGCCTCCAGCGCCTCGACCGGGATCTCGCTCTCCTCGGCGCGGTCCGCCAGCGCCGCGGCGCGGTCGCGGACCGCCCGCAGCCGCTCGGCGTCGGCCGCGACGCGCTCGTCGAGCGCTCCGGCCCCGTCGAGGCCGTCGACCTCCTCGACGACCGTCGTCGCCGCCGCGAGGTCGGCGTCGGTCAGGCGCTCCGCCCGCTCGATCCGCGCCTCGACGGCCGCGAACCACGCGTCGACGCCGCCACCGGCCGCACTTCCCCGCGGTGACTCGGGCGTAGCCGACTGGTCCGGGTCGCGCTCGACTCGCGCCGCGACTCTCTCCGCGTTGCCGTCGCCCTCGGCATCCTCCCGGCCCGGCAAGTGCCCGTCCGAACCGGAGGCCCCCGCGTCGCCGCCCGCGTCCGGGGTCCCGTGGCGCCCTTCCGCTCCGTCCACGGCGGCGCGCGGCGGCCGATACGATTCGAGGTCCCGGACCGCCGCCCGTGCGAGGTCGGTCCCGCCTGCGGCCGTCTCGTGCGCCTCGTCGGCGTCCGACGACACGGGCTCGACGTTCGCGATCTCGACCGGCGGGTCGACGGGGTCGGCGAGCGCGGCGAACCCGAACGCCGCGCGCTCGCCCGGGTCGAGTACCGCGGTCACACCCGCTGCGTCCCACCCGGCTTCGGGGACGCCGCCGCGCCGCGGCGGGAGCAGCGGACCGTTCAGCCGGCTCTCCATCCGAACACGCCGCGGGACCGCCCCGTCGTTGCGCACCCGAAAACCGACGAGCGACGCGTCCCCCTCGCGGTCGACGGACCAGTCGAGTTCCATGCGCCGGGTCCCGCGGAATCGTATTTAACGCTCAGGCGAACCCGCCCCCGTCGGGTTCAGCGCCCGTCGTGCGCGCCTCGAAAGCGAACATCGGCCGTCCGAAGGAGCGACCGCGGGCTCCGCCCCGACTCCTCGATCCGCCGCGCCGCGCTGCCGCGCAGCTCGACCGGTCCGTCGAGCGCCGCGGCCCTGACGGCCGCGAGCGACGCCGCGACCGGGTCTCCGTCGTACGCGCCCGGTCCCGTCCCGGCCGCGCTCGGATCGCCGCCTGGGACGACCGCGAGCGCGCGCCGGAACTCGGGATACATCGCCTCGGCGAGTTCGCGGCGCGCGACGCCGCGCCGGTTTCGGAGCCGGTCGCGGAGCCGCAGTCGACGCCGACGCTCGTCCCGGGCGCGGGCGGCTTCGGCTCTCGCGCGTTCGAGCGCCTGCTCGGCGGCGATCGCCTCCGTCTGCGCGGCCGACAGCTCCGCGGCCGCCGCCTCCAAGTCGTCGAGCGTCTCGTCCGTCTCGGCGTCGACCGCGCGGCGCGCTCGCGCGTCGCCCCGCAGCGCCGCGACCCGCTCTTTCAGCCGCTCGATCTCTCCGGTCGCCTCGGCGACCCGCCGCCGCGCCGCCGTCAGGTCGACTGGTTCGACCTCGATCCCCGCGAGCTCCGCCTCGATGTCCGCGATCTCTCCCGCGACGGACGCGGTCCGCCCCCGCGAGCGCGCGGCCGCCGCGAGCTGTCGCCGGAGCCCGGCGTCGGTGGGGAGTCGTCCGAGAACCTCGCCCGGAGCGGGACTCCCCCTGACGGCGTCCGACCCGTCCTCGCTGTCCTCTCGGTTCGACCCCGACTGCGTCGACCTCGCCCCGGTCACAGCTCTCTGCCGCGCATCGCGTCCGGGTCCGGGTGGTCCGTCCCCGCCGCGAAGGCGGCGTACGGCGTCGACTTCGCGGACCGGTCGGCGTAGGCCGCGGCCGCCTCTCGGACCGCGTCGTCGACGGCGACGAACTCGTTGAACGGCTCGGTGCGCTCTATCTGTACGTCCCCGCCGTGCGACTCCCGCAGCCGCAGCGCGAGGAACGCCGCGTACTCCGTCTCGTCGAGCAGCGCGGCGCGACCGAACCGCCGCGCGACGACCGACTCGTGGCGACGACAGAGGTTTCGGAGGCCGGTCCTGGCGGCCGCCGAGTACGTCACGACCAGCAGCACGCCCGCCGGTGGTCGATTTTGAAATATATCCGTTCCGGACCGGAACGTTTCAGTCGGCGTCAGTGACGCCGAATCGATTCAGCGTCCGCGGGGCCGGGGTCAGTAACTAGAACCGCTCGACGTCGAACGCGGGCTCCTCCCCGCCGTCCGGTGCGTCGTCGACCCCGCTGGCCGCGAGGACGCGCTCGCGCGCGGCCGGTTCAGAGGGCGCGACGACCACGGTGCCGTCGACCGGGTCGTCCCCGACCGCGCGGAACACGTCGCCCTCGCCGTCGAACTCGGTCGCGTACGTCCGGAGCACGGCCGCGACGCGACGCTCGGTGGCCGCGAGGTCGGCATCGCCGTCCTCGAACTCGCGGAGCGCGTCCTCGACGTTCCGTATCGCGGAGATCCGGTCCATCTACGTCGTCCGGAGGTGGCCCTGCTTGGGCTCGTACACTTCGCCCTTCGTGCGGAGCTTCTCGATCTCTCCCTCCGCCTTTCCTTGGTCCATCCCGATCTCGCCCGCGCGGTCGAGCACCTCCTCGACGGGCGCGCCCTCCTGATACTCCTCTTCGATGTCGGCGATGAGCCCCTTGATGTTCTTGATGCGGTCGCGCTGGCTCTTCGACGTGCCCGTCTCGACCACGTCGGCGTCGAACTGGCCCGTCTCCGGGTCGACGCCGATGTCCTTGAGACAGGACTCGACGATGTCCGTCGCGCGGTCCGCGTCCTCGCGCTCGACGGTGTCCGAGAGCCGTACCCGCGCGCTCGCCTCGGAGAGCCGCACCATCGCCTCCAGCTTCCGGGCGGTGACCGGCACGGGCGCGTCCTCGTCGGCGCCCTTCGAGCGCAGGTCGACGTAGAACTCCTCTATCACCTCCTTCGCCTCCTCCGTCATCGTCGGGAAGCAGGACCGCTTCGCGTGGGCGATGTACTTGCGGAGAAGCTCGGAGTCGATCTCCGGCGCGACCTCCTCGGTCACCTCCGCCACCTGTTCGGAGGTGAACTCCGAGCTCGCCAGCTCCTCGCGCTGGGTGTTGAGCTCGCCGGCGTAGTTCGTCTTGATGATGTGTTTCGCCAGCCGGGAGTCGTGCTCCGGGTCCGGGCTGTCCGTCACGGTGAAGATGAGGTCGAACCGCGAGATCAGCGCCGGCTCCAAGTCGATCTGCTCGCCGATCGGCTCGTACTGGTCGAACCGGCCGTACTTGGGGTTTGCGGCGCCGAGCAGCGAACACCGCGCCTTCAGCGTCGCGTTGATCCCCGCCTTCGAGACGGAGATCTTCTGCTGTTCGAGCCCCTCGTGCATCGCGGAGCGGTCCGAGGAGTTGTGGACGACGAGCCCGTTCGCGACGAAGTTGTGCGTCTCCTCGACGGTCAGGTCGTACACCCGGGGTCGCTCGCCGTCCTCGATCCGCGCCAGTATCGACCGCAGTTCCGCCTTCACGGCGTTTACCTCCTCCACGACCGCCTCACGCACGTCGTCGAGCCGGTCGGTCTCGACGGCGCCGGACAGCCAGCGGGAGACGGTCGCCTGCGTCACGTCGAGCCTCGACGCCACGTCCGACTGACCGACGCCGTACGCGTCCAGCGCCGCCGACAGCTCCGATCGCGTCTCGCCGACCGGACCGCGGTCGAGCAGGTCGCGAGCGCGCTCTTCGGCCGTCTCGACCGGTCCCTCGATGACGTCTGCGAGCCGCTGTCGGAGCACCTCGCCGCGGTGTTCGGTCGACTCCGGCGGAACGGTTTCGACCGACTCGACCCGACGCCACTTCACGTCGCCGCGGACGAACTCGCGGAGGTCGTCGAGGTCGGTCTCCCCGACTCCGGTGAGAATCTCTCGGAGCCGCTCGGTCACCGTCCGGCGGACCTCGTCGCGTTCGCCCCATTCGCGGGAAATCTGCTGTTGGGACAGCGCCGTCCCTTCGGCAAGCTCGGACTGCGAGACGTGGTATCGGTGCCGAAGCTCCGAGAGCGTCTCCCACGCCGCCGTCGCGTCGAGCGCGTCCACGTCTTCGGTCGCGCGTTCACGCCGATCCTCGAACGCCGAGAGTATCCGGTCGGCGCGGTGGAGCGAGACGTTCGCAGTCCCGCTCTCGAAGTCGTGGTACGTGACCGCGTCGAGCCCGCACTCGCGCTGGTGAAGCCGGAGCGACTCGCGAGACCGCGCGAGCGCGTCGCCGACCTCCGGGACCACGTCGAGGATCGTTCGGCCGCCGTCGGCCGAATCGACGACGCGGTCGAGGGCTTCGGCCTTCCGGGTGGTCGTGAATCCGACGAAGCGCCGGAACGCCGCGAGCGAATCCGCGTCGGTCACCGTGAGGTAGTACACGTCGCGACCGCCGTCTCGCTCGCGGTACTGGAGCTGGCTCGACACGCCGAACCCTAAGAGGAGGTTCCGCGTGCCGCGGAGCAGGTCCCGACTCGCCGACGCTATCCGAACGTTTCCGGCCGACTCGTCGACGTGGCCTTCGCTGTCGGCGAGCGCCCGGACGAACGCGGCCTTCGCCGCGCGGCTTCCGGTCGAAACGGGAGTCGGGAAGCACTTCTCGTCGTACCGGCCGAGGTTCATCCCCGCGTTGAGGACGGCGTCGGCGTGTTCCTTCCCGGTGACGCGGACCGTCTCGACGCCGCCGTCGCGCCGTTCGCTCGGCGGGCGGACCGGCTCCGCGTCGAACGCCTCGCGCGCCGCGCGTTCAAAGTCGTCTAAGAGGTCGTCGTCCGTGTTGGTGAACCAAACGCCGTAGACGCCCTCGTCGCGGTCGTAGTAGACGTTCCCGTCGCCGGAGAGGTATCCGAGGACGCTCGCCATCGCGGCGTCGACGCTCTCCCCGTCGCCGGGCTCGGCCGCTGGCCCATTTCCACCGCTCGCAGCCACCGCTCCGCCGTCCGCCGCCTTCGTCGGAATCTCGCGAGGGACGTACACCCAGTCGCCCCCGTCGAGGGCGGCCGCCTCGCGCTCGACACGCTCCCCGTCGTCGAGGACGAAGAACGGGTGGTCGGCGGTCGCAGTCAGCGACTTGCCGGTCTCCGTCGTCACTCGGGTCAGCTCCGACGGCGCGTCGTACTCGTGGACCGCGGAGACGGACCGTTCGACGAGGTTCCCGTCCTCGTCCATCGACCAGACGTCGAGGTCGACGTCGCGGATATGGCGTCCGTTCGAGAGTTCCTCGACATCTCCGTCTTCGGCGGCCTCCCGCGCCAGTTCGTCGATGCGCTCGACGCGGCCGTCCGCGAGCGAGACCAGCGCGTCGCCCGTGACGCAGTCCATTTTGTCGAGCTCGTCAACTGCCGCAATTCCCTTGTCCGCGAGGACGAGAGCGCCGGCTTCGAGCGACCACTGCTGGCCGTCGCCGAAGTCGTCTCTCACGGCTGCAGCTGTAAGGCCGGCCGCCGACGATCCCTTCCCAGAGGTGTAGACGGACCGCGGTGCGATGTTCTCGACGTACGAAATCATCTGGGAGTTGTGAGAGACGACCCCGTTCGAGACGTAGTTGTGCGTTCTCTCCACTTCGAGATCGTAGACCCAGTCTTCATCGGATTCGACCCGTTCGATGGACTCGATCGAGTCCCATCGGACTTCCTCTACGACCGAGGTGTTCTGACTACCAGACACGGCGATACCGCCATCTGTGGCAGCGCGCGATGCGACGGCCACACGGTCACCGACGTCGAGTTCATCCGCACGCCGCGGAACGTGTCCGGCACCAGTCTGAACGAACAGCGGATGCGACGGCGTCACCTCCAGTTCCATGCCGGAGGCAGTCTCGACACGATACATCGTCTCGGGAGCCTCCCGCTTCCAGACTTTCGTCGCTCGCGCGGATCCGATCGTTCCGTCCGACTGTAGCGAGGGTACTTCGAAATCGACCTCGTCGAAGACGCCGTCGTCGATCGGTTTCGGATCATCGAGATTGTCCTCGACGAGATCGCCTATCGGAACTTCTCGTCCATCAGCAAGTGTCACATTGGTATCAAATTTAAGACACTTACCCGTGCCGGGGTCACCGATCAGGAGCATGTGCAGGTCGCCCCGAATCCGCGACCCGTCGGGGAGATGCTTCGTCACGCCGGAGAACAGCTGGAGGATCATCGCGAGCTTCTCCTCTTCATACCCGTAGATGGCGGGCGCGATCGAACCCACCATCGCCTCGTAGATGTCGTCGCGCTCGGAGAGCTCGATGATGTCGCGTTTGTCCGCCTCGGTGATGTCCATGTCCTCGAACTCCTCGTCCTCGATGGCGATAGAGACGCCGTCCATGTACAGGTCGAAGATGGCGGACTTCTCGTTGCCCTGTTCGACCTGCTCGATGTGGAGGATACCGACGCAGGTAACGTGGTCGCCGGGGCTCACTTTCCCGGTGATGTCGTCGACGATGTCGACGTCCAGCGACTGGGGCGTCTCGCCGCCGCGGAGCCCCTCGGGCGACTCTTGGATACGGAGCTTCTGTGAGTCGACGAACTCGGACTGATCGAAGTTGACGCGGAACGGGCCCTGTCGCTCGCAGCCCTGGCACTCGTGGGGCTCTTGGAAGCCACCGTCGGACTGCGGGATGTACGTCATGGTGCCGCAGCGCTGGCACTCGAAGGCGGCCTCCGTCACCTTCGGGCGTACGTCGGTGGCCTTACGAACGATCCCTTGAATCGAGACGAGCTTCCCGATATGGTCGTCGTGGACGCGGATACCGCGGATGTCGACGCTATCGGGGAGGTCCTCGATGCGGACATGCGCGCGGCCGAGGCTGACGTCGGCGGGGAGGTCATAGAGCCGTAGCGCCTCCTCGGCGTACTCGCGCATCTGTTCCGGCTTGTTCAGGAAGTCCTCGGCGAGGTCGCGGTCGAACTGAAAGAGGTCGTCGTAGGAGACGTACAGCGAGCGCTGCTCGTTGGGGTACCGTTGGGCGAGCTGTCCGATCTCCTCCCGGTAGTAGTTGCGATAGAACTGAATGAACCGCTCCGTGAGGTCCTGGGTGCCGGCCTGAGCCATTGCGACACCTCTTCGTCACCATCACGTATCAACCTCCGGTTCGGGGCGGACGTGGTCGCCTCGGGTGCGGCGTCCGGCGTCGTCGCGCCGGCCGACTCGGCGGCGACCGCGCCCCAACCGACCGAACTACGCCCGCCCGACGAAGGTCGCGTCGGCTGAGGTGCGCCCCTCGTTGAACGAGAGGACCTTCGCGCGGATCACGTCGCCGGGTTCGAGTCCGCTCGGGATGTCCTCGGTGAAGAGGACGAATCCCTCCACCTTGCCGACGGCGACCTCGTTCCCCGAGTGGTGGTCGGTGAGTTCGGTGACGCCGAACTCGTACGTCTCGCCGATCTCGACCGGCGGTTCGCGTTCCTGGGCCGCCTCGTGAGCGCGTTTCGACTCGCGCGCCTCCGTCGACGGGCCGCGGAGCCGACGGGCGACCGCGAACAGCGCGAACAGCGCGACCGCGACGCCCGCACCGACGACGAGCGGCGACGAGGGGATCATACCCGTGCGGTCGACCGCGGTCGCCTAAACGGTGTGGGTCCGCGGCGACGCTTCGGCGCTCGGCGACCTCGACATCTCGCCGCTCGCGCGGCCCGAGTCCCGCCGCGCCCGCATGAGAAACGCCTTTGCCCTCGAAGCCCCCCTCTCGATCCGATGCGACACAGCCGCGGTTCCCGACGACTCGCGCACGGGTGTGGTGTGCCGTGAAGGTCGCGGACGCGGTGCCGGAGTTCGCGGAGGCCTTCGGGTTCGACGAGTTCAACCGGATGCAGCGGGAGGCGCTGCCGGGGATCTTGGAGACCGACCACAACGTGGTCGCGTCGGCGCCGACCGCCTCCGGGAAGACGGCGCTCGCGGAGCTCGCCATCTGTAAGACGCTCGCCGCGGGCGGGACCGCGCTCTTCGTCGCGCCGCTGCGGGCGCTCACGAACGAGAAGGAGAGCGAGTGGGAGCGCTTCGAGGATCTCGGCTACTCCGTGTACGTCGTCTCCGGCGAGCGCGACTTGAACCCCCGCCGCGCCGAGCGCGCGGACGTGCTGGTGACGACGCCGGAGAAGGCCGACAGCGCGACGCGGAAACACGACTCGGCGCGGTACTCCTTTATCACCGACGTGGACTGCGTCGTCATCGACGAGGTCCACCTGCTCGACTCCGAGAAGCGCGGCGCGGTGCTCGAAGTCACCGTCTCGCGGCTCCGCCGGCTCCAAGACCCCCGCGTGGTCGCGCTCTCGGCGACGATGCCGAACATCGGCGACGTGGCGGAGTGGCTCGACGCGCCCGCGGAGACGACGTACGCTTTCGGCGACGAGTACCGTCCCGTCGACCTCGAGACCGGCGTGAAGACGTACTCGCACGGCTCGAACGCGTTCGCGGACAAGTACCGCCGGCTCTACCGCGCGCTCGACCTCGCCGAGCCGCACGTCCGCGAGGACGGGCAGACGCTCGTGTTCGTCTCCTCGCGGCAGGACACCGTCCAAGCCGCGAAGAAGGCGCGCGACGAGATCACCGAACGCGACATCCCGATCGACTCGCGCGACGACTACGACTTCCACAACGAGGCGAAAGAGCTCACCAACGACACGCTCCGCCAGTCGGTCACCGACGGCGTCGGGTTCCACCACGCCGGCCTCGGGAAGGACGACCGCGACCGAGTCGAGGAGTGGTTCAAACAGGGGAAGATCAAGTTCCTCTTCTCGACGTCGACGCTCGCGTGGGGCGTGAACCTCCCCGCTCGCTGCGTCGTCATCCGTGACACGAAGTACCACGACCCGCTGGAGGGGGAGACGGACATCTCGCCGCTGGACGTGCTCCAGATGCTCGGGCGCGCCGGTCGGCCGGAGTACGACGACGTCGGGTACGGCTGGGTGGTCTGCGACCGCGCCGACGCGGACAAGTACCGGAAACTGCTGCGCGAGGGGAAGGCGATCGAGTCGCGGCTCGCCGCCGACCTCGAGTCGCACCTCAACGCCGAGATCGCGATGGGGACGATCCGCGGGCTCGAAGACGTGATGGCGTGGTTGGAGACGACGTTCTACTACGTTCGCGCGCAGTCGAAGCCCGACCAGTACGACTTCTCGACGCTCCGCGACCGGGTGCGGAACACCCTCGAATCGCTCGTCGACGACGGCTTCGTCGCGGCCGACGACGACCTCGCGATCGAGCCGACCGCCCTCGGTCGGCTGGCCTCGAAGTACTACCTCCGGCTCGACACCGCCCGCCGGTTCCGGCGCCTCGCCGACCGCGAGACGCTGACTGCCGACGCCGTGTTAGAGACCGTCGCGTCGGCGGGCGAGTTCGACTCCGTCTCCGCGCGCTCGGCCGAGGCCGACGCGGTCGACCGCATCCTCGACGGCCGCGACACCGATCTGGAGGACGGTCACCGCAAGGTGTTCGCCATCCTGCTGGCGGGGATGGCCGACTCCATCCCCTCCGACCTCCGCTCCGACGCGTGGGTGATCCGGCAGAACGCGCTCCGCCTGCTCGCCGCGCTCGCGGAGTTCCTCGACCGGTTCGCGGGCCCGCGCGCCGCCAACCTCGCCCGTCGCGTGGAGGCGCGCGTCGAACACGGCGTCTCCCGCGAGGCGGTCGCGCTCACGGCGATCGAGGGGGTCGGCTCCGGCCGCGCGGAGCGCCTCGCGGACGCCGGGCTCACCTCGCCGGCCGACGTCGTCGACGCCGGTCCGGCGGAACTGGCGAACGCCGGGATGAGCGACTCCGTGGCGGATCGGATCGTCGACGCCGCCCGCGACTGCCCCCGGATCGATGTCGACTGGGGTGAGTTCCCCGACGGCATCGCGGTCGGCGAGAACGATATGTGCGAGGTCGCCGTCACGGCCGTCTCGGGGAGCGCCCGCGCGGGGATCCGCGTCACCGTCAACGACGTGGAGATGACCGCGACGACGACGTACCTCGACGGGGAGACGACGGTCCCGGTCGGCGTGTTCGGCCCGCCGGACGCCGACGAACTGGAGTTCGTCGTCGAGGTCGTCTTCCCGGACCTCCCGCTGTTGCCCGTCACGGCGACGCGGACGGTTCGGGTGGCGTAGGCGCGCCGGCGTCCGAACCCGATCTTGCGATCCGTCGGTATCCGCTTATCAACGAGCGGCCGGGACGTTCGAGCGATCTGCCGTCTCGTCGCGTCACCCGTTCTCACCGCCACCCGCCCGGTATCTCTCTTAAACTCCCGCAACGACCGCTTAACACCCATTCCGCGGCCACCCGTCCTATGCCGGAACGACTCCGCGTGCTCGCAGGCGACTGTCAGGTGACCGACCGCGGCGACCGCACCCGAACCCATCGGGGCCGCGTCGTGGTACTGATCAAACCCGACGACACGACGCTCGTCCACGACGCTGACGGCTACCAGCCCGTCGCGTGGCTCACCCGCCCCGAGAGCGTCGTCGTCGAGGGTGACGGCGACGGGTTCACTGTCACCGCTCGCGACGGATCGCGGCGGCTCCGCGTCGTCGCCGAGGAGGCGACAGCCAGCCGGGCGCTCCCCGTCACGGAGGCGGGCGTCCCGGTCGGCACCTGCCCCGACGACGGCGGCCCGCTCGTGCGGTCGCGCGGCGACGTGGCGTGTCTCGACTGCGAGGCGCGCTGGGGGCTCCCGGCGGGCGCGAGCGTCACGGACGCGACCTGCGACGACTGCGGGCTCCCGAAGATCCGCGTCGAGCGCGGCGAGCCGTTCCACCTCTGTCTCGACCCCGCGTGCGACCCGATGGAGGCGGCCGTCAGCGACCGGTTCGACGGCGCTTGGGAGTGCCCGGACTGCGAGGGGGACCTCCGGGTCCGCTCCGCGCCGGGTCGCGTTTACCTCGGCTGCGAGCGCTATCCCGACTGCGAGACCTCCTTCTCGTTCCCCGCGGGGGTCGCCGTCGACGAGTGCGACTGCGGGCTCCCCGTCTTCGAGACGGCGGCCGGACTAGGTTGTCTTGACGGGACCTGCGAGGTCGACGGCCGCGCGACGGGCGAAAAGCCGGAGCTCACAGGGAAAAGAGACGGCTAACAGCGCTCCGCTCGGCGGGGGTGGCTTACTCGGCGAGCTGCTGGCGGCCCGGCGCGATGAGGCGGTCGAGGTACTCGGCGAGCGCGCCCTTCGCGTCCGCGGGGTGGAGTTCACCCGACTCCAAGTCGGCTTCGAGGGCGTCGTAGGCGTCGTACTCCAAGTCTCCGCCGTACTCCTCCGGGCGCTCGACGGTGACCGCGTCGAACCGCGGGAAGACGTGGTACTCGAACACCTGGAGGACGGGGTTCTCGCGCTCCGCGCCGTCGTCGGTCGGCTCCGGATCTGCCGTCGGCGGGCAGTAGGCGTCGTTCACCTTCGACTCGATGTCCTCGCGGGAGTCCTCCATCGAGATGGTGACGCCCTCGCTGGAGGACATCTTGCCGCGGCCGGTCGCGAGGTCGGCGATCAGCGGCGTGTGGAGGCTCGTCGGCGGCTCGCGGTCGATGCTCGGCAGCACGTCGCGCGCGAGCATGTGGACCTTCCGCTGCTCCATCCCGCCGACCGCGATGTCAACGCCGAGGTACGGGATGTCGAGCGCCTGCATCAGCGGGTAGACGGCCTGCGACACCTTCACCGAGTCGCCCGAGCTGATCTCGGCCATCGCCCGCTCGGCCCGCGCGAGGGTGGTCTCGAGCTCCAGGGCGTGGAGGTCGAGCGTGTAGTCGTCGTCGAGCTGGAAGTCCGAGCCGAGCACGAACTGCGTGTTCGACTCGTCGAGCCCGTAGGCGATGAACTGGTCGCGCATCCGCTCGGCGGTGTGGCGGATCTCCTCGAACGACCCCTTGTCGTTGAGGTAGGCGTGTACGTCCGCGAGGAGGACCGTGACCTCGAAGCCCGCCTCCTGGAGGTCGATGAGCTTGTTCGCGGTGAGCATGTGACCGATGTGGAGCACGCCCGAGGGCTCGTAGCCGACGTACGCCCGCTTTCCTTCGGGGTCGTCGGCCAGCGCCTCGATCTCCGACTCGGTGACCACCTCGGCCGCGTTCCGGGTGATCAGCTCGTGAGCGTCCATACCTCCGAGTGTGCGTTCCCGGACATATGACTTCTGGATGCGTGCCGACGACTCACGCGGAGCGCCGCCAGCGCGCCCGTCGGCCGCTTTGACTCGCCTTCCGGTCGTCCTCGGGCGCGCTCACTCCTCCGTCTCGGGCAGCGTCCGCCCCGCCCGGTGTTCGGAGATGATCCGGTCGATCCGCTCGGCCTTCTCGTCGCGCCGGCGCTGCTCGGCGCGCTCCTCCCAGTCCTCGACGGCGGCCGCGAGGTCCTCCTCGCTCGCGACCGCCAGCTCGTCCACCTCGCGGACCGGCACGGCGTCGGCCGGCACCACGGGGACGGCGCGCTCGAACAGCACCTCGTCGGCGACGTCCGAGAGGTTCCCCTCGCCGCGGATCACGGCCCGCGGCTCCGCCTCCGCGAGCCGCTCCGCGGTCCGCCGGCCAGCGCCCGACGCGTCCCGGAGGTAGACCACGTCGCCGGCGACGAGCCCGTAGGCGTCGTCCGCGGCGTCGAGCGCGTCAAGCGTGAACTGCTCGACCACCTTCACGCTCACCAGCCCCCGCCCCTCGGCCACGTCGCCGAAGTTCGAGTGGTCGAGCCGCCACAGCTCCTTCAGCGTCTCCACCTTGCGTTCGAGGTCGGCGACGCGCTCTTCTGCCTCGTCGCGCTCGCGCTCCAGCCGGTCCGTCTCGCGTTCGAGCCGCGAGACCGCGCGCCGCGAGCGCGCCTCGATGCGCTCCTCGCGTTTCGCCTCCTCCAGCTCGCCCTCCAGCTCAGCGATCCGGTCGTCGCGCTCCTCTAAGTCCTCCTCCAGCGACTCGGCGTGCGACTCCAGCCGGTCGACGCGCTCGCGAAGCCGGCGGATCGTCTCCTCCTCCTCGGTGCGGTCGGGCTCGGTGGGGTCCGCCTCGTCCGCGTCGTCCTCGTCTCCGTCCCCGCCGTCGTCCTCGCTCAGGTCCTCGATGACGGCCTCGACGGACGAGCCGCCCGCGACGACGCCGGCGATCACCGCCCCGCGGTCGAGCCGCGGCGGCGTCTTCGCCGCGATCCGCTCGAACTGGTCCTCGTGGTCGTCGTAGGCGTACAGCGCGGCCGCCAGCGCGTCGCGCTCGTGGTCGTTCGCGTAGCTCGCCTCGCGGGTGCGGTGGAGCTTCTCGTCGACCGGGAGGTCGGTCGTCGGCCGCCACCCGGCGGCGTCGAACGAGCGCCGGAACTTCTCGACCGTCTCCGGCATCGGCTCCACGTCGGCGGCGACGATGATCGGTCGCCCCTGCTCGACGATCCACTCGGTCACCTCGGCGGTGTCGCCGGTGCGGGAGGAGTACAGCGCGTGGACCGTGCCGTCGAGGCCGACGACCGCGGCCGCGGTGGTCGTCCCGGGGTCGATCCCGACGATGACGCGGTCGCGCCGCTTCACCAGCGGCTCGTACTCGATCCCGTCGCGGCGTTCCCGCTCGACCTCGACGCGCACGTCGCCCGCCCGCGAGTTCGACACCGGGATATCCTCGGGGCGGGCCTCGACGGTGAACGTCGCGTTCGCGTAGCCGCCGTACTTCTCGGTCACGTCCCGCTCGAAGTCGAGGTTCGCATCCTTCAGCTTCGACTGGACCTGGCGCGTCCGCTTGCGGACGTTACCGTGGATCCGCCGCGTGTAGCGGTCCTGACTCCACCCGCCATTTCCGGTCGAGCGCCCGCGGGACACCTTGACGGTCGTCTCGTCGGTGAACGCGGTCACCTCGTGGCCGACGTTCGCGGCGGCGAGCCGCGCCGACGCCTCCGCCTCCTTCATCGGCTTCTTGCCGTAGGGGATGCCGTGCCGGGAGGCGACCCGCGAGAGCGGCTCCGGCCGTTCCGCGCCGGTCACCTGGACGAGGCGGGTCCCGTCTGGCAGCGACCGGAGGAAGTTGACGAGCTCCCCCTTGTCCGCCGCCAGCTCGTAGGCGTTGTCGGTGGCGACGTAGAGGGGCTCGCGGTCGTCGATCAGCCGGCAGAGCTTCCGGAACGAGACCACGTCGCGGGTGATCCGGGCCATCGGACCGTCGGCGTCGGGGGCGTCCGGGTCGTCCTCGTCGACGGGGTCCAGGATGACCAGCGCGTAGGAGGGGCTGTCGCCGCGGACGTCGCCGCTGTGGACGTCGACGCCGAACACCGGCCGGTCGCGGGCGCGGATGGTCCGGGTTGTCACATCCCGAGTAGATCGTTGCCGCGTATATACCCCACGCCGGGGGCGGTCGCGGACCGCCACCGCGGGAGCGAGCGGTCAGAGGATTCGGGGCTCTTCGCCGGCCTGCTGTCGCCGGCCGCTGATGACGCCCGGCGTCCCGCCCGTCTGGATGATGTTGAACGCGGTCATCAGGTCCGACCGCGAGATGAGGCCGACGAGTTCGCCGTCGGCGTCGACCACGGGGAGGCGGCCGACGCCGTGTTCCTGCATGGTCTGGAGGGCGGTCAGGGCGTCGGCGTCCGGGTCGACGGCGACGAGGTCGGTCACCATCACGTCGTCGACGCGGTAGGCGTCGCGCTCGACTTCGCGGACCGACCGGGCGTCTTCGAGGGTGACCATCCCGACGAGCTCGTCGCCGTCGAGGACGGGGTAGCCAGTGTGGCGCTCCTCGAACATCCGGCTCATCAGGTCGCCGACCGAGGTGTCCTCCGTCACCGTGTGGAGCCCCTCACGGGGCGTCATCACGTCGCCGACGGTCACGTCCTCGAAGGCGGCCTTCAGGGTCGTCTGCTGGGCCTCGCCCGAGGCGGCGATGTAGACGAAGAAGGCGAGCACGATGAGCAGCAGCTGGAAGGTGAACAGGCCGAAGATCCCCATCAGGAACGCGAACACCTTCCCCACGGAGGCGGCCCGCTGGGTCGCCTGCGCGTGCGGCTGGTTCCGCGCGAGCAGCGCCCGGAGGACCCGCCCGCCGTCCATCGGGAACGCGGGCAGCATGTTGAACACGGCGAGGACGATGTTCAGGAGCGCGAGGTAGCCGAAGACGAAGAGGACGGCGTTCGAGCCGACGGGCGCGACGAGGACGACCCCGTAGCAGGCGATCCCCACCGCGACGCTGACGAGCGGGCCGGCGATCGCGATCCAGAACTCGTGTCTCCAGTCTTCGGGGAACTCGGCGAAGCTGGCGAGGCCGCCGAGCAGCCACAGCGTGATCGACTCGATCTCGTAGCCGTATCGCATGGCGACCAGCGAGTGGCCGAACTCGTGGAGCAGCACCCCGACGAACAGCCCGATCACGGCCGACAGCCCGAGTACCCACGGCGTGGTGCCGCTCGCGACCGCGGTCGCGTCGATCCCGAGACCGGCCGTCTCGTTCATCACCTCCGCGATCATCCCGACCTGCGACCCGATCAGGTACGCGAACAGCGGTAAGACGATCAGAAACGTCCAGTTGAGCCGGATCGGAATTCCGAACGCGCTCCCGATCTTGATTCCACGCATGCCATCGCGTTCGGCCGGTGTGCGGTTAAGTCACAGGGGTCGGTCGACGTTCGAGCCGCCCGGACCGGGCGGTGAGCAATTAAATACGCGCCTCCCGTCACGGTCGCGTATGAGCGACGCAGGCGACGCCGAGTCGGTCGTGAAGCGCGGCGACGACATCGCGTACGAGCCCGTCGAGGCCGCCGAGGGGCTCTCGAAGGGCGTCCTCCTCGACGAGTCGGACGGCGCGCCGACCTTCGCGATGCGCCGGTTCGAGCTCGAACCGGGCGCCGAGGTCCCCCGCCACACCAACGCGATCGAACACGAGCAGTACGTCCTCGCCGGGGAGTACGTCGTCGGGATCGGCGACGAGGAACGCACCGTGTCGGCCGGCGACACTCTCCTGATCCCGCCGGGGGTCGAACACTGGTACCGCAACGAGCGCGACGAGCCCGGCGCGTTCATCTGTGCGGTGCCGAACGGCGACGACGCGATCGAACTCGTCGAGTAGCGGGCGTCCGGGCTCGGCCTCGCGCGCCGCGAGGCGGGCACCTACTCCAGCGTGCCGACGCGGTCGGCGACGTAGCCGAACTGGTCGCGGTAGCCGTTCGGCGATAACAGTACGGGGTAGAATGGCTCGTCGGCGAGCAGCGGTTCGCCGTCGGCGGCCGCGAACCGCTCGCCGGGCTCGACGCGCTCGAAGTTGCGCGCGAACACCTCGTACGCCTCCGCCTCCGGCTTCGGGATCCGCTCGCGGAGTCGGAACACCGACACGTCCTCCCGACCGCCGGCGTCGAGCACGTCGTCGGCGCCGGGCGCGGAGATGGCGCCGGTCGCGGCGAGGAACGCGCGCGACAGCCAGTAGGCGTTGTCAGCGGCCGCCTCGGAGCCCTGGAGCCCCGCCTCCACTTCGAGCGTGTGCGGGTGCTCGATGAGTCGGCCCTCGGTGAACGCGTCCGTCTGGATCACCGCGTCCACGGGGAGGTGCGGCGCGACAGCGCGGGTCACTTCGTCCATCGAGTCGATGACCGCGAACGGCTCCGCGTACGACTGCGTCGAGTGGATCGCGAGGGTCGTACACCCTTCCAGCGCGTCGACCAGTTCGGCCGCGAGCCGGACCTCGTGGGCCTCCGCGTCGGGGTTCCCGGGGAACGCCCGGTTGAGGTCGGCGTCGAGGTAGCGCTCGCCCGCGTCGAGCGCCGCCTCGTTTGCGGTGACGAGGCGGACCGGTCGCTCGGGGTCGAGGTCGGCGTCGAGCAGGCGCTCGACGGCGCGGGCGCCGCAGGGCTCGTCGCCGTGGATCGCGCCGACAACGGCGACCTCGGGCTCCCCGTCGCCCAGATCGTGGATCTCCATACCACACCCTGACGGGCGGCGAATAAGTGGCGTTCGGATCCGCGGCGAGCGGTCCGATCCCCGTGCGTCAGGCAACGCCCGGGATCAGTGCCCCTCGTCGACGCGCTCAGTGTACTCGTAGTCGGCGGGGTACGCCGGCTGACGTGCGCCGTCGAGGGGTATCTGCCACCCGTCGACCGCGGCGGGGTCGTCGAGCGCGGCCCGGAGCGTCTCTCGCACGTCGTCGACGTCGACCCCGTAGAAGTCGCTCGGGATCCCGTCGAGGTACTGGAGGGCCGTCTCGAACAGCGACCGCATCCCCGCGTCGTTCTCGAAGTCGACGCGCTTGTACGCGCCCGCGGCCACCTGGACCATCCCGTGGAGGAAGGCGCTCTCGGCCGTGCCGCTGCCGTAGTTGTACCACTCGTCCTCGAAGCAGTCGTGGCTCTCGTGGTAGGCGCCGTCGTTGAACAGCCGCACGCCGTGTTCGGTCGCGCGTCGGAGCGTCGCGTGTTCCCAGTACCCGCCGACCGCCTGCGCGTCTGGCAGCCCGTCCGCGTCGCCGGATGACGCGTCCGCGTCGCCGGACGACGCTTCCGCCTCTCCGGACGCCGCGCGCGACTCGTCGCCCGCGTGCCACCCGGTCGGGTTCCCGAGCGGCGGGGCGACGCCGGGGTCCCGAGTGTGGTCGTCCATGTGCGTGCCGTTCACGCGGCAGCGACCTAACCGTTTCGCGGCGCCGGCGGCGAAGCCGACCGGCCCGCGAACCGAACCCTTCTTTCCCCCGCTCGCGCTCGGGTCGACCGCATGGACGCCGGACTCCTCGCCGCGGTCGCCGCCGCCGTCGTCTGGGGCGCGTACCTCTTCGTCCTGAAGCGCGCCTTCGCCGGATACCCGCCCGCCGCGCTGACGGTGGCGATCAACGTCGCGGCGGTCTCGTGGTTCCTCGCCGGGACCGGGCTGACGGTCGGGTTCGGCGACGCCGCGGCGGGGGTGTCCGGGCTCGTCGCGCCGCGTCGGGCCGCGGTCGTCGCCGTCACGACCCTCGGGACGGCCGCCGCCTTCGTCCTCTTCTTGCGCGCCATCGACCAGGGGGCGGTGTCGTACGTCGCGCCGATCAACAAGATCGTCCCGATGTTCGTCCTCCCGCTGGAGGTCGGACTGCTCGGGCAGGTCCTCGCGCCGGTCCAGGTCGCCGGCGTCGTCGTCACCACCCTCGCGGTGTACGTCGCGAACTACGAGCCGGGGGGTTTCTTCGCGCCGTTCGCGCGGGCCGCGCGCTCCCGGCCGGCGCAGCTGGCGCTCGCGAGCGCGGCCTGCTACGCGGTCGCCGACGTGGGCAAGCGGGTCGCGCTCCAGGAGTTCTCGATCCCCGGCACGCTGTGGGTGCCGCTCCTGCTCGCCGGCGTCGCGGTCGTCCTCTTTCCGGCGGCGCTCCGGAGCCCGTTCGCGGTCACCCGGCGGGACCTCCCGAAGTTCCTCGCGGCCGGCGGGCTCGTCGCGCTCGGCGAGCACCTGACGACGGTCGCGTTCGCGGCGCTGCCCGCGAGCGTCGCCTCCCCCGTGATCAACACGCAGGCGATCGTCGCGGTGGTCCTCGGGGGCGTGCTGCTCGGCGAGCGGCACTTCCGGCTCCGGCTCGCCGCGGCGGTCCTCGCGGTCGCCGGCGTCGCGATGATCGCCGGCTGACGCGGTCGGCCGCTCGCCGCCACGCCCGTCGCTACCCGAGTAACACTCGTCTCTGGGGCCCGTACGGACCGTATGGAAACCCCGCCGGAGTCGGTCCCGATCGATCACGCCGAGTCGATCGTGAACGCCCTCGGCGACGGCGCGTACGTCCTCGACGCCGACCGGAACCGCGTGTTCGTCAACGACCGCCTCCGCGAGGTGACCGGCTTCGACGAGGCGGTCCTCCACGCGAAACACCCCGAGCGACTCGTCGCGGAGGGGCGCTGGAGCGAGGAGGCGGGCGAGCGCTACCGCACCGCGGTCGAGCGCGTCCTCGGGGCCGAAGCCGACGACGAGCGCGTCCAGCTCACGACGACGGGAGCGACGTAACGACGGAAACGCGGCTGACGCCGATCGAGCGCGGCGGCGCCGTCGTCGGCGCGGTGGGAGTCATCCGCGACGTCACGGCGCGGGTCGAGCGCGAGCGCGAACTGGAGCGCCTCAACGAGCGGCTCGAACGGCTCGCGGGGTTCATCTCGCACGACCTCCGGAACCCCCTGTCGGTCGCGCGGGGGTACGTCGACCTCGCGCGCGAGACCGGCGACACCAAGCAGTTAGCCGCCGCCGAGAGCGCGTTCGGTCGGATCGAGTCGATGATCGACGAGGCGCTCGTAATGGCCCGCGATCCGGACGCGATCGAGACGGAGGACGCCGCGGTCGACCTCGCCGACCTCGCGGCCGACTG
Organism: Halorubrum sp. CGM5_25_10-8B; assembly: GCF_005435095.1. Taxonomy (NCBI): domain Archaea; kingdom Methanobacteriati; phylum Methanobacteriota; class Halobacteria; order Halobacteriales; family Haloferacaceae; genus Halorubrum; species Halorubrum sp. CGM5_25_10-8B. The sequence goes on from NZ_SGTY01000004.1 coordinate 177,295, forward strand.
CCTGGAGTCGGGCGACTTCGGCGAGATCCCCGCCGGCGCCGACCTCGTCGTCGCGGACGCCGGCGCCGTCACCGGCGACCCGACCCTGCTCCGGCGCGCCGTCGGGAACCTCATCGGCAACGCCTTCGAGTACGGCGGGGACGCCCCCACGGTTCGAGTCGGCGTCGACGACCGCGGGCTGTACGTGGCCGACGACGGTCCCGGGCTCTCGGACGACGAGCGCGACCGCGCGGAACTGACTGACTTCGGCGTCTCTCCCGGGGGCGGGACCGGGATCGGGCTCGCTATCGTCGAGCGCGTGGCGGTCGCGCACGGCTGGACGCTCGAAGTCGACGAGTCCCCAGAGGGGGGCTTCCGGGCGACGCTGGTCGGTGCGGAACCGACGGGATAAAGAGGAGGCCGATCCAACGCCAGTCCGCGTGCGAGGGTAGCCAAGCCCGGAAACGGCGGCGGATTCAAGCTCCGCTCCTGTAGAGGTCCGTGGGTTCAAATCCCTCCCCTCGCATCGCCGGGGTCCACCCCCCGTGATGCGGGAAGACGCTCTCGGAGCGCTCTTCCCTCGCAAAATCCACTCGAACGCCGCGAGCGACTGCTCTGTCAAATCGGCTGCCAGAGGGACCTTCGGTCCCTCGCTGGAGTCAGTCGTCCGAAGCGAAGCGAGGACGACTGACGAGGCCGGGGAGGCGCGAGGTGCGGTTGCTGTGTGGGGCGGGACTCAAACGGGCGGTCGCGACGGCGAAGCACGACGAACAAACACCGCAGGGAGCGAGCGGAGTGAGCGACTGAGGACCACAGCGAGTCGCGCGAGTCCTCGCGACCGGGGCTTTGGCGGTGTTCGCCGATGATCCACGGTCACCGACTTCCGAACAAGCGGTCGACCTGACGGCCTCGATCACCTCGCCGCTACCACACAGTTCTCCACGGTGATCCGACACGTCCCGAAACGACACGAACGTCCAGCGAACCGCGGGGTCCGAAACGGTTTTGCCCCGGCCTGCCGGACGGTCGATATGCCAGCAGATCCCGACACGGGGTACGACCCCTCGCTGGGTCGGAAGTTCGTGTTCGTCACGGGCGGAGTGATGTCCGGGCTGGGCAAGGGCATCACCGCCGCCAGCACCGGGCGCCTTCTCGCCAACGCGGGCTTCGACGTCACCGCCGTCAAGGTGGACCCGTACCTCAACGTCGACGCCGGGACGATGAACCCGTACGAGCACGGTGAGGTGTACGTCCTCAAGGACGGCGGCGAGGTCGACCTCGACCTCGGCAACTACGAGCGCTTCCTCGGCACCGACATGACGTTCGACCACAACGTTACCACGGGGAAGACGTACCAGCACGTCATCGAGCGCGAGCGCGCCGGCGACTACCTCGGCAAGACCGTCCAGATCATCCCGCACGTCACCGACGACATCAAGCGTCGCATCCGGGAGGCCGCCGAGGGGAGCGACGTCTGTCTCGTCGAGATCGGCGGGACGGTCGGAGATATCGAGTCGATGCCGTTCCTCGAAGCCCTCCGCCAGTTCGCCCACGAGGAGGACGACGATGACATCCTCTTCACGCACGTCACCCTCGTCCCGTACTCGAAGAACGGCGAGCAGAAGACGAAGCCCACCCAGCACTCCGTGAAAGAGCTGCGCTCGATCGGCCTCCAGCCCGACATCCTCGTCGGCCGCTCGGAGGACCGGCTCGACCCGGAGACGAAAGAGAAGATCGCGCTCTTCTGTGACGTGCCCACGGACGCCGTCTTCTCGAACCCCGATGTCGAGGACATCTACCACGTCCCGCTGATGGTCGAAGACGAGGGATTAGACGAGTACGTGATGGAGCGGCTCGGCCTCGCCGACGAGGCGCTTCCGAAGGAAGAACGGTCGACGGAGTGGCGCGAGCTGGTCACCCGCGACCGCGACGAGGAGATCGACGTGGCGCTCGTGGGCAAGTACGCGCTTGAAGACGCGTACATGTCGATCCACGAGGCGCTGAAACACGCCGGCATCCAGACCGGCACCGAGGTGAACGTGCTGTGGGTCGATGCCGACGAGACGCAGGCCGAACACGAGAAGCGGCTCGCCGAGGCCGACGCGGTCGTCGTCCCCGGCGGCTTCGGCTCCCGCGGGACCGACGGGAAGATCGAGGCGATCCGCTACGCCCGCGAGAACGGCGTGCCGTTCCTCGGGCTCTGCTTGGGCTTCCAGATGGCCGTCGTCGAACACGCGCGCAACATCCTCGGGCTCGACGGCGCCCACTCCGCGGAGATCGACCCCGACACGCCGCACCCCGTCATCGACCTGCTCCCCGAGCAGTACGAGACGGAGGACATGGGCGGGACGATGCGGCTCGGCGCCCACGAGACCGACATCGAGCCCGACACGCTCGCCGCCCGGGTGTACGACGCCGACGCCTGTACCGAGCGCCACCGCCACCGCTACGAGGTGAACCCCGAGTACATCGACGATCTGGAGGCCGACGGACTCGTCTTCTCGGGGCGCGCCGACAACCGGATGGAGATACTCGAACGCCCGGACCACCCGTTCTTCTTCGGGACGCAGGCGCACCCCGAGTTCCGGTCGCGGCCCGACCGCGCGAGCCCGCCGTTCGTCTCCCTCGTCGAGGCGGCGCTGGGATCGACGGACACAACCGAGCGGAACGCGGACGTGAGGCTATAGATGGTCGAGACGGAGGAATTCATCGCGGAGGCGAAAGCGGAGATACGGGAGGCGATCGGCGACGCGAACGCCGTGATCGCCTTATCCGGCGGGGTCGACTCCTCGGTCGCGGCGACGCTCGCCTACGAGGCGGTCGGCGACCAGCTCACCCCCGTCTACGTCGACACGGGACTGATGCGGAAGGGGGAGACCGCGGAGATACGCGACACGTTCGACTTCATGGAGTCGCTGCGCGTCATCGAGGCGCAGGACCGGTTCTTCGACCGGCTCGAAGGCGTCACCGACCCCGAGGAGAAGCGCCACGTCATCGGCGAGGGGTTCATCGACGAGTTCGAGACGGTCGCGCGCGACGTGGACGCCGACTACCTCGTTCAGGGGACGATCTACCCCGACCGCATCGAGTCGGAGGGGAACATCAAGTCGCACCACAACGTCGGCGGGCTCCCCGAGGTCGTCGACTTCGAGGGGATCGTCGAGCCCGTCCGCGACCTCTACAAGGACGAGGTGCGCGAGGTCGCCCGGGAGCTCGGCCTCGAGGAGATCATCTCCGAGCGCATGCCGTTCCCCGGGCCCGGGCTCGCCGTCCGGATCGTCGGCGAGGTGACCCCCGAGAAGGCCGCGGTCGCCCGCGAGGCGACCCACGTCGTCGAGGAGGAGTTAGCGGAGTACGACCCGTGGCAGGCGTTCGCCGCGGTCCTCGGCAAGGCGACCGGCGTCAAGGGCGACAACCGCGTCCACGGCTGGGTAGTCGCCGTGCGCTCCGTCGAGAGCCGTGACGGGATGACCGCCCGCGCGCAGGAGCTCGACTGGAGTACGCTCCAGCGGATCCAGAGCCGGATCACCGGCGAGAACGAGAACGTGGCGCGGGTCGTCTACGACGTGACCCACAAGCCGCCCGCGACGATCGAGTACGAGTGATGACGGACCAACCACTCGCCGTCGTCGCCGGCCCCGACGAGCACGGGCTCGGCGAGGAGCTCGCCGCGTGCGGCGTCGCGATCAACCGTATCGAGGGGCTCGTCACCGCCGACGCGCTCGCCGAGGCCGGCATCGCCGACGCCGCGTACTTCGTCCTCACCGACGTGGAGGAAGCGACCGGTATCCCGGTCGCGAAAGAAAAGAATCCGGAGGTCCAGATCGTGACGTACGCGAGCCGGTCGCTGCCGGAGTTCGTCGCGACGGTCGCCGACCTCGCGGTCGGCCCCGAACTGCTGGACGCCGCGACGGTCGCCGAGGAGCTGACCGGCGACGCGGACGACCCCGCCGAACCGGCCGACGACGCGGACGGCCCCTCCGAGCCGTGACCGGGGACGAAGCCTCGGCCGACGACGGCCCGACGACCGTCCCGGTCACCCTCTACACCCGCGAGAACTGCTCGTTGTGCGTCGTCGCCCGCGAGACGATCGAGTCGGTCGCCGCCGACCTCGACCCCGTGACGGTCGATATCGACGAGATAGACGTCGATACCGACCCGGAACTGGCCGACGAGTACGGCGAGCGCGTCCCCTACGTGCTGGTCGACGGCCACCCGGCGTTCAAGTACGAGGTCGACGAGCGCGACCTGCGGCTGAAGCTCCTCGCGGCGACCTGATCCGGGTGAAAACGCGCGACGGACCGCCCGGCTCTACCGCCCGGTCTACTGCTCGACCGTCTCCGCCCCGGGCGCGTTGGCCTTCACGCCCGTCACGGCCTCGACGGCGTTCGACCGGGAGGCGTACCCCTCGCCTGAGTCCGCGAGGACGTTGCCGTTGCGGTGACGGAGCCGCCAGCGCCACTCGTCGGCGGCGTCCTCGTATATCTCGAACGCCGCCCCGCCGGCCGCCAGCGCGCTCGCGTTGGGGGCGTACTCGCCGACGCGCTCGACCGCGTCCGTCGCGTTCGACTCGGAGGCGTACCCCTGGCCGGAGTCGGCGATGATGTTCCCGTTGTCGTGGACGAGCCGCCAGCGCCACTTGCCGCCCCTGTCCTCGTAGGCTTCGAACGTCGCCTTGCTCTCGCCGTCGCCCGCCCGGCCCTCCGCCTCCTCGTCGTCCGGGAACTCGAGCCCCGCGCCGCCCGCGTTGGACCTGACGCTGTCGAGCCCCTGCTGTGCCTTCGACCGGGAGGCGTACCCCTGGCCGGAGTCGGCGATGACGTTCCCGTTCTGGTGGACGAGCCGCCAGCGGTACTCGCTGGCCGCGTCCTCGAACACCTCGAACGCGGCGGGGTCGATCCGGAGGTAGTCCGCGGCCGCGACGTGGTCGCGCAGCTTCGAGAGCGCGCGCTTCGCGTTCGACTTGGAGGCGTACCCCTCGCCGGAGTCGCCGACGATCTCGCCGTTGTCGTGGCGGAGCCGAAAGCGCCACTCGTCGGCGGCGTCGGCGTACAGCTCGAACGTCGCGTCGCTCTCCGGGCCCTCCGTCTCGTCCGGGATGGCCACGTCCGGGTCCGTCGCGTCGGTCGGCTCCGGGCCGTCGTCGTCGGCCACGGCCGCCGCCTCCTCGACCGGCGTCTCGATCCGGAGGAGGCCGGCGCCGAGCGCGTTCCGGCGCACGCTGTGGAGGCCCTGCTGGGCTTTCCCGCGGCTGCTGTACCCCTGTCCGGCGGTCGCGATGACGTTGCCGTTGCGGTGGCGGAGCCGCCAGCGCGGCTTCCCGCTCGCGTCCTCGAACAGCTCGAACCGGGCCTTGCTCTCGCGCAGCGACGCGACGACGGCCTCCGCGGCCGTCAGCTCGTCACGGGTCGCTTCGAGGTCGGCCTCTGTCTCCGAGAGATCTTCACGGGCCGCCTCCAGCTCGGACTCCGTCGCCGCCAGCTCGCCGCGGGTCGCCGCCAGCTCCTCACCCGCCTCCTCGGCCGTCGCGGTCGCCGCGGCGGCCTCGTCGCGCATGCGCTCGTAGTCCTCGTAGACGGGGTCCGAGAGCAGGGGGACGACCGTCCCCGCGACCCCGATCAGGAGGAGCCCGACCCCGTAGACGGTGATCACGGCCGGGTCGCCCGACGCGGTGAGCCACCCGTCCGGGAAGACGTTCACGAACCACACGACGCCGAGGACGCTCACCGCCGTGCCGAGGTAGCCGAGGTACGTCCCGGTCCGCCGGAGCGGGAACCGGATCACGGCCCCGAGCATCACGAACGGCGGGGCCAGCGCGGCCAGCGCGTACCCGACGCCGCGGGCGACGGTCGCCGACTCGGTGAGGAGAAACACCGCGACGCCGGCGAGGCCGAGCAGCACGCCGAAGCCGAACAGCCAGTAGCCGTTCACCTCGTCGGTCGTCGTCGGCGTGCCGATTCGCCGCCGGTACAGTCCGCCGCCGTCTTGTTTGTCATCTGTTGCCATATGACGGCTGACTCCGGCCAGCCGGTTATATGTAGTGGCGATTGACACGAGCGCGCGTTCGCCTCCCCGACTACCGCGACCCGAGCGTTTACGACCCTGACGCTCCCTCGTGGTGGCATGTACGTACTGCGAGGCGGTCGCGTGGCGGACGCCGAGGGGACCCGCGAGGCCGACGTGGCGGTCGCGGACGGCGATATCGTCGCGGTCGGCGAGCCGGCGGCGGTCGACGACGCGGTCGCGGAGCGCGACGCGGGGGAGGTCACGGAGGTCGACGCCGACGGGCGGGTCGTCTCGCCCGGACTGATCGACGCGCACGTCCACGCGATGATGGACGGGCGACCGGACGTCTCGACGGCGGTCTCCGACAGCGACTACGCGGCGAGCTACCGGGCCGCGAGCAACCTCGAGGCCGCGGTCGAAGCGGGCGTCACGACCGTCCGCGACCTCGGCAGCCGCGGGACGCTCGCGCTCGACGCCGGCGAGGCGATCGCGGCCGGCGACATCGACGGGCCGCGCGTGCTCGCCTGCGGCCGCAACGTGATCATGACCGGCGGCCACGGCAACTGGTTCGGTCGGGAGGCCGACGGCCCCGCAGAGGTGCGGAAGGCGGCCCGCGAGCAGCTGAAGGCGGGCGCGGACGTGCTCAAGTGTATGGCCACCGGCGGTGTGCTCACCGAGGGCGCGGTGACGGGTGCGCCCGAACTGACACCCGAGGAGCTCGCCGCGTTCACCGACGCCGCGGCGCCCACGGACACGCCGACCGCGGCCCACGCTCACGGCGAGGTCGGGATCAAGAACGCGGTGGAGGCCGGCATCTCCAGTATCGAACACGGGACGTTCATGGACCGCGAGGCCGCCGAAATGATGGCCGAGCGCGGCACCTACTGGGTGCCGACCGCGAGCGCCCTCCGCGGAATCGTCGACAACGGGATCGAGGCCGGGATCCCCGAAGACGCCGTCGCGAAGGCCGAGGACGCCGCCGAGCGCTTCGGCGACGCGTGGGACCACGCGCTCGACGCGGGCGTCCCGATCGCGATGGGGACCGACGCGGGCACGCCGTTCAACTTCTTCGAGGAGATCCCGCAGGAGATGGGGTACATGGTCGATTACGGGCTCTCGCCGGAGCGCGCGCTGGAGGCCGCCACCGTCAACGCCGCCGACCTGCTCGGACTCGACGACGTGGGGCTCGTCGCCGAGGGGTATCGGGCCGACCTCGTCGTCCTCGACGCCGACCCGACCGAGGACGTCGAGGCGTGGCGGGACCCGGACGCGGTGTTCGCCCGCGGCGAGCGCGTCGCCTGACGGCCGACCCGGACACCGTCCGACGGCCGCTCGCGAACCGGCCTTTTTACCGGGTCGCGCCCCGACGATCGACCGATGACGACCTCGTCGACCCGGCACGCGGACCCGGACGAGAACCCTTACGTCGAAGACCCGCCGACAGACTTCGACCCGGTCGCCGACCTCTCCGAGGACGAGGCCGCCGAACAGGCCGCCCTGCTCCGGGCGGCCGTCCGCGAACACGACCACCGGTACTACGTCGAGGCCGCCCCCCTCGTCACCGACGAGGAGTACGACCGGCTGTTCGCCCGACTGGCGGACCTCGAAGCGGCGTTCGACCTCCCGACCGAGGACTCGCCGACGCGCCGAGTCGGTGGCGAACCGCTCGACGAGCTGGAGAGCGTCGAGCACGTCGCGCCGATGCGCTCGGTCGACAACGACACCGACGCCGACGCCGTCCGCGAGTTCGACGAGCGCGTCCGCGAGGGGTTGGCGGACGCGGCCGACGCCGGCGACCTCCCCGGGTTCGACCCCGGCGACCTCGCGTACGTCTGCGAGCCGAAGTTCGACGGGCTCTCCGTCGAGGTGGTGTACGAAGGCGGCGCGTACGTCCGCGCGGCCACGCGCGGTGACGGGCGCGAGGGCGACGACGTGACCGAGCAGGTCCGGACGATCGGATCGGTCCCCGCGCGGCTCCGGGGCGACGACCACCCCGAGCGCCTCGCGGTCCGCGGGGAGGTGTACATGCCCCGCGACGCATTCGAGGCGTACAACGAGGCGCTCATGGAGCGCGGCGAGGAGCCCTTCGCGAACCCTCGGAACGCAGCGGCCGGGACGCTCCGCCAGCTCGACCCCGCGGTCGTCGCCGAGCGCCCCCTCGACGTCTTCTTCTTCGACGTGCTGGCGTGGGAGGCGGGCGACGACGGCCCCGAGCGCCCCGCGCGCCACCGCGACGCGCTCGACGCGTTCGCGTCGCTCGGCCTCCGGCGGAACGACCGCGTGAAAGTCGTCGACGATGTCGAGGCCGCGATCGACTATCGCGACGAGATCCTCGCCGCCCGCGACGAGCTGAACTACGCGGTCGACGGCGTCGTGATCAAGGTCGACGCGCAAGCGCACCGCGAGGCGCTCGGGAGCACGTCGCGCGCGCCGCGGTGGGCGTTCGCGCATAAGTTCCCGCCGCGGACCGCGACGACAACGGTCGAGGGCGTCACGGTCCAGGTGGGCCGCACCGGACGGCTCACGCCCGTCGCCGAGCTCGACCCCGTCGCGGTCGGCGGGGTCACCGTCTCGCGCGCGACGCTCCACAACCCCGCGGAGATCGAGGCGCTCGGCGTGAACGTCGGCGACCGGGTCCGGATCTACCGCGCGGGCGACGTGATCCCCTACGTCCCGGAGGTCGTCGAGAAGCGGTCGGAGGGGACCTACGAGTTCCCCGACGCCTGCCCGGTCTGCGGCGCCGCGGTCGAGCGCGACGGCCCGCTCGCGTTCTGTACCGGCGGGCTCGGCTGCCCCGCGCAGCTGGAGCGGGCGGTCGAACACTGGGCGCGCCGCGACGCGCTCGACGTGGAGGGGCTCGGCCCGGAGCGCGTCGAACAGCTCCGCGAGGCCGGCCTCGTCGAGTCGCTGCCGGACCTGTACGACCTGACCGCCGCCGATCTCGCGGCACTGGAAGGGTGGGGCGAGACGAGCGCCGAGAACCTGATCGCCGAGCTCGACGCCACCCGCGACCCGCCGCTCGACGACTTCCTCGCCGGACTCGGGATCCCGGACGTCGGCGCGACGACGGCGCGGGCGCTCGCCGCGCACTTCGGGACGCTCGACGCCCTCCTCGACGCCGACGAGGCGGCCCTCCGCGAGGTCGACGACGTCGGCCCCGAAGTGGCCGGGTCGATCCGCTCGTTCTTCGACCGCGAGGAGAACCGCGCCGCGATCGCGGGGCTCCGCGAGCGCGGCGTCGACCCCGAGCCGTTCGAGAGCGACGTGGGTGACGGTCCGGCCGACGCGCTCGACGGCCTCACCTTCGTGTTCACCGGGTCGCTCTCCGTCCCGCGGAGCGAGGCCCAGGCGCACGTCGAGGCGCACGGCGCGTCGGCGACGTCGAGCGTCTCCGGGAACACGGATTACCTCGTCGCCGGCGAGAACCCGGGCCGGTCGAAGCGCGACGACGCGGCCGCCGAGGACGTGCCGGTCGTCGACGAGGACGGGTTCGGCGACCTGCTCGCGGACCGCGGCGTCGACTGGCCGCCGACCGACGACTGAGGCGACGGGAACGGGGGCACCGTCGGCCGCGCTCCGCGGCGACCCGCAACCATTTATCAACTTACGACGGAACCGAATGATATGACCGCGATCGAACTGCGGGGCGTGACCAAGGAGTTCGGCGACGTCACGGCCGTCCGCGACCTCGATCTCACCGTCGAAGACGGCGAGGTGTACGGGTTCCTCGGCCCGAACGGCGCGGGCAAGTCGACGACGATCGACATGCTCTTGGACCTCGTCCGCCCGACGGCGGGGACGGTCCGCGTCCTCGGTGCCGACGTGGCGACCGACGGGGTCGATGTCCGGCGTCGGACCGGCGTGCTCCCCGACGGATTCTCTGTGTACGACCGCCTCTCCGGGCGGAAACACGTCGAGTTCGCCGTGGAGTCGAAAGAGGCCGCGGACGACCCAGACGCGCTGTTGGCGCGCGTCGGGCTCGCCGACGCCGCCGACCGGGCCGCCGGGGAGTACTCGAAGGGGATGCGCCAGCGGCTCGCCCTCGCGATGGCGCTCGTCGACGACCCCGACCTGCTGGTCCTCGACGAGCCCTCCTCCGGCCTCGACCCGGCCGGCGCGAAGGAGATGCGCGAGATCGTCCGCGCGGAGGCCGAGCGCGGTGCGACCGTCTTCTTCTCCTCGCACATCCTCGAACAGGTCGACGCCGTCTGCGACCGCGTGGGCATCCTCCGCGACGGCGAACTGGTGGCCGAAGACTCCGTCGAGGGGCTCCGCGAGGCCGTCGGCGGCGAGGAGACGCTCGACGTCGCGGCTGCCGGCGCCGACGACGAGGCGGTGGCGGCGGTCCGCGCGCTCGACGGCGTCTCGGGCGTCACCCGCGACGGCGACGAACTGGTGGTGAACTGCGACAGCGACGCGAAGACCGAGGTCATCGCCGCCTTGGAGGACGCCGGCGTCGCGGTCGCCGACTTCCACACCCGCGAGGCGTCGCTGGAGGACCTCTTCCTCGCCTACACGGAGGGCGACGCGGCGACGCGCGACGCCGGCGCCGCCGCCTCCGCGCCGACCGAAGGCGAACCGACCGACGACGCGACGGACGACGATTCGGCGTCCGAGGAGGTGGACCGATGAGCCTCGTCGCCATCGCCCGGAAGGACTTCCAAGAGACGGTCCGGTCGCGGGGCATGATCGCTCTGGTGGTGCTGTTCTCGCTGCTCGTCGCGGCGTTCGCGTTCGCCGTGCGCCCCACGGCCGAGAGCGAGCAGTTCGCCACGGAGGTGCTGTTGAGCGTCTTCATTGGTCCGTTCCTCGTCACGACGCTCGTCCCGCTCGTCGGCGTCGTCGTCGGCTACAACGCGGTGAGCGGCGAGCGCGAGTCCGGCTCGCTGAAACTGCTCCTGTCGCTGCCGCACTCGCGGGCGGACGTGGTCTTCGGCAAGGTCGTCGGCCGCGGCGCGGCGCTCGCGCTCGCGGTGTTCGCCGGCTTCCTGCTCCCTGCGCTCGTGTTGATCGCCGCGCCCGTCGTGTTCAACGGCGGCGCGTTCCTCGGGTACACGGTGTTCGCGGCCGCGCTCGGCGTCGTGTTCGTCTCGATCGCGGTGGGCTTCTCCGCCGCGTCGTCGACCCAGCGCCGGGCGCTCATCGGCGGCGTCGCGATCTACGTCCTCTTCGTCCTGCTCTGGGGCGCGGTCACCGGGCGGCTCGTCGGGGCGGCCGGCCCCCTCGTCGACGCGCTCCCGGTGTCGGCGACGCAGCTCCGGGTGTTCCTCCGCGTCTCGAACCCCACGACCGCGGTGGAGGCGCTGTCGAACGCGTTCCTCGGCGAACAGCTGTTCAGCGGCGAGACGGCGAACCGGCAGCTCTCCGCGGCCGCGATGTTAGTCTTCTGGACGCTCGCACCGCCGCTCGCCGGCCTGCTGAAGTTCGACGCCGACGACCTGTAAGCGGGGGCCGCGCCTGCGGCTCGCGGAGTTGCTCGCCGCAGGAAGTTGGATCGGGGGGATTCGAATCGCGCCCTCAGACACGCACGTCGCTGTCGCTCACGGTGTGTTCGCGACAGCGACAGTGGGCTCGGGCGGGTTCGAACCGAAATCGGACGTGCTCGTTCGCTCCGCTCGCTGCGCGCGACCGATAGGGTTCGACAGCCCTCGCAGACATCTCTGTGACTCACTTCGTTCGTCCCAGAAATGGGCTCGGGCGGGTTCGACCAGCCTCCTCGCCTCGCCGTCTGGTGATTCTGGAGACAATAGAGATGCCGAACCCCAAGTTAGAACCCGAGGAAGCCAAGGCGACGTATTTGGAATCCAGACGCACCGACCTACGGGAATCAACCCTACAAACGCACCATTACAGGCTGAAGCACTTCGTGCGCTGGTGCGATATCAACGACATCGATGATGTCTCCACACTCACAAGGCCCGAGATAGATTCGTATGCTAACTGGCGTCGAGAGGATGGAGACCTCACCAAAGCCTCGATGAAGGGCCAAATGGACACCTTACGGGCCTTTTTGCGGTATCTCGGGAGAGTCGGAGCCGTCGAACCCGACCTTCATGAAGCCGTCCCTTCCGTAACGATGTCCCGAAGTGAAGAGAGAAACGACCGCATAGTAGGAGCCGAAGAAGCCCGTTCGATATTGGAAACGCTTGACCGATATCACTATGCTAGTGTGAGACACGTCTGGTTTTTGCTAGCGTGGCGAACATCTGCTAGAATCAGTAGTTTGCGTGCGTTAGACGTGCGTGACTACGATGAAGAGGAACAGTACATCTACTACAAGGAGAGAGACAGCACCAAACTCAAAAACGGGATGACAGGAGAACGCCCTGTTGCTCTCTCCGACGAGACCTGTGCCGTCCTCGATGACTATCTCGCTCAGAACCGAACCGAGGTAGAGGACGAGCATGGACGTAACCCCTTGATTTCATCTGCGCACGGTAGAGTTCACCGCAATACGATGAGAAGGTGGTGCTACAGTCTGACCTGTCCGTCGTTTCGGGGAGAAGATGATTGTGAGTGCCAGAATAATTCGAACGAAGCATACCGATGTGATGACTCTGTATCACCACATGCCGTCCGTCGTGGTTCCATAACTCATTTTCTGCGGAATGACCTGCCGATGAAGGTGGTCTCTGACAGGGCCGATGTGAGTGAAGATGTCTTAGAGAAACACTACGATTCTCGTGGCGAGAAAGAGAAAATGGAGCAACGGCGGTCGTATCTCGATAACGTCTAAGTCTACTTTTCTTTCTTTCGTGTGGTGTGCTAACGTTTATCGAGGTAATAACAAAAGGAAGCGGATGTTTTTGCTGGTTGTGGTCTAAAAATGGAAGACGATAGTACGACGATAAAATTGGATAATCACTCGATGACCGTTCGGATTGAAGGAGCTGAGTCGGCTGAGGAACTGATGAAGCTGGCGAGCGAAGAAATGAGTCGGATGGAACAGGAGCGCCTGAGGGCCGAATTACAGGAGATAGAGGACTATCCGCAGCCGACGTTCATCGGAATTGGTGGTGAATGATGAACAGACGAGATTACATCAAGACCATTAGCACAGCTGCGACCGCTACTCTGGTCTTAGACGACTTTATAGATACCAAACCTCAGAACTCAGAAGCCGAAAAATACGTGTTTCGCAGAGGCGTACAGGGTGAAATCAAAATTGTGATTCAAAAATTCGAGGCATATGACGAGCCGAAGCTGAAGATATTCGATTCTCGGGGGAAGCAAATACACAGCTTCCCAAGGGAGAAAGACACACCGTTCCCGCATATCGGTCGGTATCAGACGATAATGTATAAAAACTCTAATAAGTTGCGAGAGACCGTCTTTCTGTCATATTTCGACAGTCTGGGGAATCGAGTGAGAGGCATGTGGGTGACTGGAGATAAGGCGATGTCTCGACAGAGTGAGGAATAATGAACGAGAAAGAATTGGAGCAGATGGTCGAAGAGTTTCCAAGTGAGACCTTTCAACGCAAACTCCAGAAAACAGCTAATCAAAAAGACGTAAGCGACAAAACCGCTGTCATGATGGACTTACTGAATTGCTACTGTTGGATGCGGGAAAACACGTCAATAACAGCTGTGTACGACCGTGACGGCAAAGTAATGGTAGGAGAGGTGAGCAAAGCCGACGATTTGAGGACTGCCATAGAGTCCACTAAGCGATTGATATTACACCTCGAACAAGCTGAGGTGAGACGGGACTAACAAGCATAAATACAACTTGTTCTCACACCTGTAACTCTCTGGTTCCCTTTTATATCCTCTAAATTCTGAATTTGGCCGCTGTCTCCCAATTTTGTATAATAACGACGACCCGCCATTGGGACCCCCATCCCTTTGTGGTCATATTTCTTATGATTATAGTGAGAGAACCATGAACGAAAGAGAGAGCGAGATTGTCTATGTCATCTCCGTGGCGACCGTGAACAACAAGACGATACGTTGTAAGCCCGTTTTCCAGTCCAGAAGTTTAGCAGAACAGTATGTTGAGGAGAATGAGGAAGTTGAGGGAGACATAGAGCGAGTGACGTATTATTATGAGTACTCTGACTTTTGAGATAGAGAGGTGAAGAGTGAGAACGAAACGATGCGTTCTCCTTGGTAACTGTTGATACTTGAGGTTCCTACGTTTCTATGTGTGTGTGGGACTATGGGGAGAGGTTAGAAATAGAAGGGATAGGGAGTACCAGAACATCTAATTTAGACTATTGTAGAGCCTTCTGGCGATTTGTCTAAATAGGATTCTGGTTGAACGTCCAAAATACGGCAGTTGTAGTATGTAGATACACTACACACTACACATACTACTATTATATTGTAGTATTTTAGTAGTATAGTAGTATAGTATAGTAGTGTTTTAGTAGTAAAGCCTTTATTCGTGTGTAACATAAATTAACTTACAATGTCAAAGAAAGAAAAGGGCGAAAGAGTACAGAAGAACCTCCGAGTGAGTGAAGAGCACGCAGAAGCTTTGGAGAAAATGGCGGAAGACCTCTTCAATTCGCAGAAAAAGCAGGGTCAGGTCGTTGAAGAGCTAATCAACTTGACTGAATATGCGCCTAATCAGTTGAAGGATATAGTCGATAGTGAAGCAGCTGAATCTTCGAGAGTCGACGTAGTTAGTCAGCAGTCAGAGTCCCCCAGTAACCACACACACACGCAGAACAGTTCTGAGACCTCCACAACTTCGGAAGAGAATCAGGAGGTCTCGATTGAGAACATGAAAGGTCGGAACGTTGACCACCCTGACATCATCCACACACACATTAAGCAAGATGATAGTAAAGACATTTGGACGGTTGACGAAGTTACTGAGATTGTACAGGACGAGGCTCAATACAGTAAATACAGGGCAAAACAAAAATCAGAGCGAGCTCTGAAGCAGTTCACGTATAAGCTTGATACTGAGAGAGTAGCTGAAATCTACAAGGAACTTCTGCTCTCTGATTACACGAATTTAGTCGGTCACCATACGAGCACTAGCGGTCGAAATGGCGCACAGAAGACGAAAGAACTGCGGAACATGGGTGAGGTTGATTTGTTCGGTGTGGAGCGGGATGTCGTCTATACAGACGACGTAGATGTGTATGTCGAGCAGAAAGAAGAATGGCTAAAACAAGTAGGTAAGCAGCTGAAACGAGCAAATCAGAAGGTGCTCAAGGCGAAGAGACTGATAGCATAGTCTTCGATTTTGACGAAAGTAGTTTACGTATTTTAGACTCTGAATGGGACGATAATACGGTTTCAGTTACTATCCAGAATTCAGGCGAGACAGAAGAATCAATCTCAATCCAAGAGGCGGTCACACAAGATGCTGTCTGGCAATCAAAAGGCGCAATTGAAATTCTGACCTACGAAATTGATGCTGGGAAGACTAAGACAGTAAAATACAGGACGGACTATACCAAGATAGTTGGCGTCTCTGATGGTAATCAAGTGTGGCCCCTGTCCGATGAACAAGCACTGAATGTAGTTCCGCAGGGGAGTTCGAGTGAAGGTATTGCTGGCGGTGTAATAGCGGCCTTCCTACTGACGTTCGCAGCGATGGCATTCACAATACTATCAGCCAAAAATCGGGATAAGTGGCGAGCATAGGTGATTCAAGATGATAGACACAATAATAACACAAGTCACAGAAAATGCAGTTGAACTAAGCGTACTGTTAGCCGTCGTGTCGGCTATATTAGGGATATTACAGTTTTATCTGGGTGTTCAGGTATGGGCTAAGATAAAATATGCTGTCGTTCGAATGCTGCTCATCTCTCCGATAGTCCTCACGCTCATCGTCTTCTGGTGGTTCCTCCTAATTGTATTCGGTCTTGAATGGTGGCCTTCACAGGTTGATGTCTTAGTTCCATACGTTCACTTAGTTGGCTTAGGACTACTCCCGTCAGCACCGTTTAGCGCCGCTCTAGCGTGGTATATTTTCGTGTACCGTGCTGCTGACAAGACCCTTTTACACTTGATGTGGACACAGAACGGTGACTTTGGCGTTCGGGAATTCGATGATGATGAGTGGTCTGAAGCAACTGTCGTAGACCTCGAATTTGATGATGAAGGAGCCATCAATTGGGACGCTCCAGAGCTCCGAAAATCCGCTCTTCATCGGGTAGAATCAGGTACGGGAGAACAAGCGTATGAGGCATTCGCCTTCAATGAAGAAAAGAACAAAATCGCAGTAACATGGACTGGAACAGCTACTCCGACTGAACTCCGTTCCTACCGTCACAGAGTGGATTACTTGGTCGATGACTTAGAGGAGATAGCAGACAAAGCAATCGAGACAGTTGCTAATATCGACCAAATCAGCAGGCAAGAGGCTCGTAAAGAGATTCTCCGAACTAGAAAGGAGCGCAAGGGAATTGACCACGATATACCAAAGGAATCCCAGACTCCGATTGAAAGAGCGGTCGAGCTTCAGGCGATAGAAGACCAGCTCGGTGAACGAGACCGAGACTATCAACAGGACGCCGAAGAGGAGACTCCAACTCCCCCAGAAGAATATAGAGAATCTGAATCTGAAGAAGGGCAGTAAACCAATATTCTTCTTTCTCTTCTATATACATGAACTATGAGTGATAATATAAGTTCGCCAGCTTACTTGAAAGAAGCTTGTGAAAGAGGAGATGTTGCAGCTATATCGGCAGCTCTCGGTTGTAATCGATATCATTCGAACTATATCATCAAACTGTACAACACACTATTGTACGACGGATATGACGACCCCACTAAGTCTGATTTCTGGAGAGAGGAAATACGGAGAATTCATACTCAGAGTGTTAGTGAAGCTGTGTACCAAATGGGTGCGGGTGCTCGTGTATCGGCGCACAAGGGTATTGTTGATGATGGAGATGATGCGTTCTACAATGTTGTTCACTTCGTCCGCTCGGAGTGGGAGAAACGGATAGACGGAAACGCTGTCCAGAAATCTCTGGTAAATGGGGATGAAGGAGCAGGGAAGACCAATTGGATGAACCAAGAGGGGTTCGTTATTGCTCCGAAGGTTGTTCAGGAGAAGACAGGGAAGGAGGTTCTTGGAATCAGCAACTACAGCGTTGACACCGACACAACCGAGCTCGACAAACATATCAAAGTCACACGTACAAGTGAACTGGACGAAGTAGTTGAGGAATTCGGTAGTAAGTCAGACTGGGAGATAATCGTCTGTCTGGACGAAGGAGACCAATTGTTTGGAGGTAGCGGGAAATCGGTTCAACGAGCAAACGAACTAGGTAATCGAATCAAACTGATGCGGCACAACAACGCTCACATTCTGATGACTTCCCAGAGGCAGGTTGCGCCTGAGGTACGAAATAGGTTTGATGTACGCCACAAGCCTTCAGACACCAATCCTAAACTGATGGTCTTTGCCGATGGAACCGACCGAGAAGGGAACCCTGAAGAAATCATATTCCGAAGTGATGCGGTCCCGAGCACTTCTGTCGATTACTGGGGTAAGGGAGAATGGACCCACGACGTAGACGACGAGAATGATGAAGAGCAGGAGATATCGGAGTGTTCTGTCGTGTTGAAACAGCAAGACCCTCGGGTTTCGCACGGTCACATGACCGCAGGAAATGCTTGCGGCAGCCCTACGACCGATAAGTTCTGTTCGTTCTGTCGCAATCACTACGACGAGGATTATCTCGCTAACTACTGATAGCGGCTATTTTTAGCAGATAGAGGGGAGGTAAGTCGGATTTTATTGACTCAAAGCAGGGGGTGGAGTCAAAACTCGGGGACTCGTGCGCACGTGCGCTCGGGCGCATTGGAGTGTGTACGGGGAGGAGGGGGTGAGATACCTATAGATGGACACTTATGTATGTTAAATATCATAATGGAAGGTATGGAGACAGACCAATACAAGATTGAATGGCTTCTTGATACTGAGGAAGACTTCACAGAAGAAGAACGGCGAGAGTTAGTAGAAGACCTCGCTCAACAGTTAGACGCTGAAGATGAGATTGAGTATGGGGGAGAAATGAAGCGACAGTCAGTAACAGCATTCGATGTTTCTGTTGGAATCCTGCTCGTTAGTAGTGTGAAAACTCTGATTGATGTGTATCAGTTTCTTCAGGATGACGACGAGTCGAATGTCGGAATTCGGCAGTATAACAATCAAATGCTCTATGCTGAGGAAATCGACCCTGAAACTGTTGAGAATCATGGCGGTGATATAATCGGACACGTAGAAGGAGATGTTTACTTATTCACCAATCCAGAGGACTTCGAGAAGCAGCAGGAACTAAAACAGGAACTTCGAGAATCCGAGAGCGAAGAATCTGACACCGAAAACTGATTTATGAAGGGGTTTGTTAGTTAAAATATGAATCGAAGACAGTACCTTACAACTGCTGGTGTTGGATTCGTTGGGGTATTAGCAGGTTGTAGTGGTGAGACAGACGACGGAGAATCTGGAGATGGTGAAGAAAGCGAAGGTCTTGAAGACTATGTTCAACTACAAGGTCACGAATTTAAACCCACACAAGTAGGTAGTGGGATTCTGTTAGAAGTAACAGTCGAGAACGTGAGCGAAAACACTCTCGACTTAATCAGTATTGATGCGAACTTGTACGTCGATGATGAGCGAGTAGATGATGGTGGCTTGAGTATCGGAGACCTACCAGCTGGTACAACTGAAACCGATGATATGGGACTAGTAGATACAACTCCAGACCTCTACGACGAAATCACTAACTACGATATTACGATTTCCACACGTAATGAGGAACTAACAGAGTTCGAACAGACGTATGAGTATGATGAGTTCAACTATCCGCCTGATAATTGACTTCTTGTTTTGTCTAAGAATACTGTGAAGTTGGACAAAACCCTACGGTTTGACCTCATCTAAACCAACTTAGACCGCTATATCGCCCTGAATCTGGGTTCGCCAGTAAACCTTTGTCCTTAAATATTGTATATTTGACACATGAGGTTAGAGAATTATGAAAACCAAGATGGATATCGAATAGTTCTATCTGAAAAAGAGAGGGAGAAACTAAGCGACGAGGTTGAAGAAACGGACAGCCGTATTGGTTGGAAACTAGCATCCCAATGCGGTCTACGTCGGCAAGAGATTGAACACGTCCGATTTAAAGACATCAAGAAGAGAGATACAGGCGATTGGGTCTTGAGGGTCTGGGAAGATGGAGCGAAACGTTCCAAATACAGAGAGACACCTGTTCCGAGTGAGCTTGCTGTTCAAATCAACACTATAGCGGAGACAGTAGCAGAGCAGGAGAGTGATGAAGTGATATCGTCATCAATGCGGACAGTCAGTCGTCACATCCAAGCAGCAGCTGAAGGCTTCTCTGACGAAGGTTGGAACTACATCAGTTTACACGACGGACGTAGAACATGGGCTAACGCATTATTGGACGATGACGTGAGTCCGTTACAAGTGATGATGTGGGGTGGTTGGGATGATTGGCAGACCTTTCGAGACCACTACTTACAGGACTTTTCAGAAGAACACCAATCGGAAGAAATCGCTAAGGTCGATTGGATTTAGCGTAGACGACTCTCTACTTCATCCGCAATTTCTTCAACTAACTCTTCTTTATCAACTGTTTCTCTATCAACTTCCTGTCGGATGATTTCCCTACCTTCTACCTCCATATACTCTTCCAACACTTCTCGGACTTCCTCTTTTCTGGCTTCAGACATCAAGTTATTCCTGAGACTACACGACTAAAATAGCTATGCTAAACCATACCGTAACAACCTAGTTCGCTCGGGCGCATAATCTTAACAGAATCAGCAGATGGCAGAAAGGGGCGCTAACAGAGTTGTTGGACTCTGTGATTCAGGCAGCGTTTATAACCCCCAACCCCGACGCCTTACGTCGATTGTAGGCGACAGGTATATAAGTGGGCTCGGGCGGGTTCGAACCGCCGATCTCAGCCTTGTAAAGGCCGCGTCATAACCAGCTAGACCACGAGCCCTCACCCGTCTGAACCCACCGGGAGCGGAAAACGGTTTCTTTCTCCGGCGCGACGATCGACCGTGAACCGCCGTCTCGCCGGGGTCGCGGCCGCGCTCGCGCTCGTCCTCCTCGCCGTCGCCGCCGTCGCCGCGACCAATCCCGCGTTCCTGATCACCGGCTACGACACGACCACGGTTGAGGCCGTCGACGGCGACACCGGGGAGTCGCTCGCGACGGTCGAGGCCCGCGTCGCCGACGGCTTCCTGAAGCAGTACGTCGGACTCTCCGCGACCGACGACCTCGACGCGGGCGAGGGGATGCTGTTCGTTCACGGCGACGCCGCCGAGCGCGCCTACGTGATGCGCGACATGGCGTTCCCAATCGATATCGTCTTCGTCGATACCGACGGGACCGTCACGACGATCCACGAGGCCGCGCCGGAGTCAGGCTCGCTCACGCGCTACGAGGGCACCGGGAAGTACGTCCTCGAAGTCCCCCGCGGGTGGAGCGAGCGCCACGGCGTCGACCCCGGCGACCGACTGGTGATCGACCGCGAGTGACGCCGCGGCGCCGCGGTCGCGCCCGGCGACGAAACCGCTTTCAGCCTCGCCGGCGTCGCCACGACCATGACCGGACTCCCCGCCCGGATCGCGTGGAACCTCCGCCACCGCTGGCGGCGGATGTTCGCGCTCTGCGTCGTCGGCGCCGGCGTCGCCGCGCCCCTCCTCACCGGCGTCTGGTGGTGGCTCCCGCTCGTGTGGTTCTTCGGCCTCTTCATCGCGCTCCCGATCCTCCACACGCTGGTGAAGCCGGTCCCGGACGACGGCTCCGACGAGGACGCGCACGCGACCGGCGACCCCGCGCTCGACGCCCTCCGCGAGCGCTACGCGAACGGCGACATCGACGAACGCGAGTTCGAACGCAAGCTGGACCGCCTCCTCGAAACCGAGGACGCCGAGACGGTCGACGCCCCCGGCGAGGATGTCGCGAACAGGGTCCGCGAGGGCGTCCGGCGCGAGGTAGAGCGGCTGCGGGAGTGAAAACGAGGCCACCTCCCGAAAGCGATTCCGGCGCGTTACTCGTCGATCTCGCGGTTGTGGACCGCTTCGCCGGAGGTCCCGTCGAAGAGGTGGATCGTCTCTTCGGGGATCTCGACGGTGATCTCGTCGCCGGCCGAGACCTGCTGGAGGCCGCCGACGGTGGCGATGAACGTCTCGCCCTCCGGTGCGTCCGCGAACCGGAGGTACACGGTGTTCTCGTCGCCCATCGGCTCGACGACCTCGACGACCGTCGAGAAGGTGTGGTCGCCGGCCGAGTCGCCGGCCAGCGAGATGTCCTCCGGACGGACCCCGAGGGTGAGGTCGGTCACGTCGCCCACGTCGTCGAGCGTCGACCCCGAGAGCGGGTAGTCGAACATGTCGCCGATGAGGGTCTCGCCGTCCCGCTCGACGGGGAAGAAGTTCATCGACGGGTCGCCGATGAACCCGGCGACGAACCGGTTCGCCGGCTCGTGGTAACACTCCAGCGGCGTCGCGACCTGCTGGAGCTCGCCGGCGTTGAGGATCGCGATCCGGTCGCCCATCGTCATCGCCTCGGTCTGGTCGTGCGTGACGTACATCGTCGTCACGTCGAGCTCGTCTTGGAGGCGCTGAAGCTCCGTCCGCATCTCCGACCGGAGCTTGGCGTCGAGGTTGCTGAGCGGCTCGTCCATGAGAAACACCTCCGGGTCGCGGACGATCGCCCGCCCGAGCGCCACCCGCTGCCGCTGGCCGCCGGAGAGGTCGGCTGGCTTCCGGTCCAGCAGCTCGGCGATGCCCATCGTCTCCGCGGCGTCGGCGACGCGCGTCTCGATCTCCCCGTCGGAGAGATCCGTCGACTCCTCTAACCCGAACGCCATGTTCTCCTCCACGGTCATGTGGGGGTACAGGGCGTACGACTGGAACACCATCGCGATGTCCCGGTGCTGCGGTTTCACGTCGTTGACCCGCTGGCCCGCGAGGCGGATCTCCCCGCTGGAGATCGTTTCAAGGCCAGCGACCATCCGGAGCGTCGTCGACTTGCCACAGCCCGAGGGACCGACGACGACGAGGAACTCGCCGTCGCGCATCTCGATGTCGACGTCGTCGACGGCGACAATCTCGCCGTCGCCGTCGGGGAACACCTTCGTCACGCCGTCGAGTTCGAGCGTTCCCATCCTATCGCCCCCGCGAGTCGGCGCGGCGGTTTGAGAGCGATTCCTCCGGTCGGCTGCGTGAGTGCTGTCGAGTCATAGATTGCTGCTGGCGAGCGATGGCGGTCACGTCGCCACCCCCTCGGCGAACTCCTCGCCGAACGCGATGTACACCGCGAGCGTCGGGAGGGCGGCGATGAACGCGCCCGCCATGCGGAGCGCGAAGTCTTGGCCTTCGAGCGACGTTCCCAGTCCCGCGAGGATCAACACGATCGGCGCGGCCGCGCTGGACTCCGTTTGGACCAACACGAGGGTGAACAGGAGGTCGTTCCAGATCTGTGTGAACTGATAGATCAGGACCACCGCGAACATCGGTCCCGAGAGCGGGAGCACGATGCGGCGGTAGATCCGGCGAATCGACGCGCCGTCCAGCCGCGCCGCCTCGATCATCTCGTCGCTCATGTTCTTGTAGTACGACCTGAACAGAACAGTACAGATCGGCAGGCCGTACGCCACGTGCGTGATGATCAGTTCGATGACGCTGGCGTAGTCGTTGTTGATCCCGAGCGCCCACAGGAACCCTAACCACTCCTGGAGCGGGATCATCGACCAGAACTGCGAGAGCGGCACGAGAACGGCCTGATAGGGAATGAATACCCCGGCGACCAACAGCGCGAGGACCGGCGCCTTGTACTTCTGCTTCCAGTTCGACTGGGTGAGCCCGTAGGCGGTGAAACTCCCGAGGAGCGCCGAGATGACGGTCGCCGGGATCGCGTACAGCGCGCTGTTGATGAGTCCCCGGCCGAGCGCGTCGAACGCCGCCCGCCACTTCTCAAACGTGAACGTACCGCCCGTCGGCGGCGCGAAGGGAAGGGACCCGCTCACGCCGCTGGCCGTCTTGAACGAGGTGACGAGCCCCGACTCGATCGGGATCAGGAAGAACGTCAACATCCCGAGCAGCCCGAGGTACAGGAGGACCCGGTACGCGTCGAGGCCCGAGAGTAGTCCAGCGGACGCTCCGGGGTCCGCTTCCGTTACCGTACCGCCGTCGGTTCGTGCGTCGTTGCTCATAGGTTCCCTCGGTTGTACTGGTAGTAGAGGTACGGACCGACGATGCCGAGCGTCATCACGAACAGGGTGATGGCGACCGCGGACGCGTACGCCCAGTTCAGGTTCGCGTACGCCTCGCGGACCATCTTCGTCGCGAGGATGTCGGCCCCGTTCGGTGGTCGGTACCCGCCGACGAGCGAGTAGAGGAAGTCGAACGCCTTCAGCGCGAACACCATCAGGACGACCGAGGCGCTGATCGTCGACCCCTTCAGCTGGGGGATGATCACGCGCCAGTACATCCTGACCGTGGAGGCCCCGTCGACCTTCGCCGCCTCGTAGTGTTCGTTCGGAATCGCCCGTAGGCCCGCGAGGAACACGACCATCGCGTACCCAGCGAACTGCCACATCAGCGCGAACATGACCGCCCAGAGGACGATGTCCGGGTTCCCGATCCAGTCGACTCGGCCGAGTCCGAGCGACGTGATCACGATGTTGATCACCCCGTTGTTGAAGTTGAACATCCACGCCCAGAACTGGGCGGTGACGACGAACGAGAGGCTCATCGGCAGCAGGTAGATCGTCCGGAAGGTGTTCTCGAACCGGATGTTCCGGTCGATGAGGATCGCCAGCCCGAGCCCGAGCGCCAGCGTCACGAGGGTGAACCCGACGAGCAGGATGAAGGTGTTGATCGCGGCGTCGACGAACCCGCTGTCCGCCAACGCGCGGCTGTACATCTGGAGGTCGAGGTCGCTGTAGTCCGGGGTCCCGAATCCGGTGAAGTCCGTCAGCGATATCAGGAGGTTCCAGATGATCGCTCCGTAGACGAACAGTCCCACCAACAGGAACGGCGGGAGCCAGAACTGCGACGACTCCACGAAGTCGCTGCCGAAGCGCTCGTTCAGCGCGGCGATCGGACTGAACCCGGAGCGCTGCCCGTCCTCGGCGACGCCGCCGTCCGTGACCGCGTCGCCACTGTCGTCGCCGGTGTCAGTATTTCGTGTCATATGGTTCTTCGTGCGCCGAAACCGCCGAAATCCGGTCGCATCGTGGACCGGAGTCAGTTAGAGACCGCGTCGACGAATCCTTGCGTGGCGGCGTCGACGTCGTACGGTCCGGAGAATTCGCTGGAGATCACGTCGTTCAGCGACGTCATGGTCTCCGAGGGGACGCCGAGACCGTGCTGGAGGTTCGGCGGTCGCTGGTCCGCGCTGGCGAAGTCCTCCTGCGTCTCCTGGAGGTACGGGCCGAACTGGCTCATGTCCACGTCGGTGCGCGTGGGGATCGAGCCCTTATACTGGTTGAACGCGACCTGTGCCGCCTCGCTCCCGACGAAGGCCATGAACTGCTCCGTGGCCTCCGGACTCGGGTTGTCCGAGGGGTAGAGGAACGAGTCGAAGTGGAGCATGTACATGCCCTCCGAGCCGGGGTACGTCTTGAAGCCCCAGTCCTCGTCGTAATTGAAGTCCTCGGCGTTCCGGTAGGCGCCGGCCGCCCAGTTCCCCTGGTGGATGAACGCCGCGTTCCCCTCGATGATGTTCTGGTTGGACTCGGTGAGTCCGATCGAGGAGGCGTCATCGTTGATGTAGTTCCCGAGGATCTCCGCGAGCGACTCGAAGGTCGCGCGGACGGCGGCCTCGTCCGGGCTCCCGTCGAGGAAGCTCATGTACGCGTCGTACCCCTCCTGTCCGAGCATCGTCGAGGCGAACAGCTGGGTCGTCGTCCAGGTGCCGCTCGCGCCGTGGGTCATCGGAATCGCGTCGGTCTCGCTCTGGACCGTCTCCAGCGCGTCGATCAGCGCCGAGACGCTCGTCAGCGAGTCGGGGTCGACGCCCGCCTCCTCGACGACCGACGTGTTGTAGAACAGGCAGTTCAGCCGGTGCGAACCGAGCGGAACGGCCCGGTACGCGCCGTTGTACTGGTGGAGGTCGACCGCCTCGTCGACCATCACGTCCTCGAAGCCTTCGGACTCCCAGACGCCGCCGACCTCGCCCAGCACGCCCTCGTACCGCTGGAGGTTCGGGCCGGGCCAGTTGGCGAAGGAACTCGGCGGGTCGCCGTTCTGGAGCCGGTTCGCGACGACCGCGTCGAGGTTCTGATTCCCGCCGCCGCCGATCGGGTTGAACTCGTGGTCGACGTCCGGATACTCCTCCTCGAAGGCCGCGACGAGTGCTTCGGCCGCGCGGGCGCCGTCGCCGCCGGTCCACGCGTGGAGCACTTCGAGCGTGTTACCGCTCCCGCCGTCGCCGCCGTCACTTCCGTCGCCGTCGCCGCCGTCGCTACCGTCGCCGCCGTTGCCGCCGGAACAGCCAGCGAGGCCTGCGAGCGTCGCTGCCCCCGTCGCTCCGACGAAGTGTCGCCGCGACAACCGCTTGTCTTGATCTGTCATGGTACTTCACGATGTACAATGGATCTTTGGCATATATACTTACTCATTTTTTTAGAACTATTTCTGACGGATTTCTTTACGGACGGTTTCTGTCCCGAGCGACCCGGGACCGACGGGCATACCACGGTTCGGGCGATGAGCGTACTCATGCGCCCCTCGATCGCCGCCGTCACGTACCCGATCGCCGGCGACGCCGCCGAGCGACCGCTGCTTGCCGTCTGGCTGCTGTTCGCGCTGTCGGTCGTCGTCCCCGTGCTCCCGGCGGTGCCGGTCGTCGGCTACCTCGTCCGCGTGTTGGCCGCCAGCGAGCGCGGCGAGTCGATCCCGCCGTTCCTCTCCGAGCCGCGGACGCTCGTTCGTCGGTCGATCGGGGGAGCGGTCGTCTGTCTGGCGTACCTCGGCGTTCCGCTCGCCGCCCTCCTCGTGACGCTCTACGGGGTCGTCTCGCTGGAACCCGGCGCGAACGCGCCTGTCGGTCGGATCCTCGCCGGCTCGACGGCCGTCCTCTTCCTCGGCATCCTCGGCACGTATCTCGCGCCGATCGCGTTGACCGTGTACGGGCGCGAGGGGTCGCTCCGCGGAGCGTTCTCCCCGGACGCCGTCCGCCCGGTCGCCGGACACGCGGCGTATTTCTTCGGCTGGACGCTCGGCTTCACCGCGCTCGTGGTCACCGTCGGGGTCGGCGGCGCGCTGTTCACCCTGTCGCGTCTCGGCCCCCTCGCCGGGACCCTCGTCCTCGCGTACGGCCTTCTCGTGGCCGCGTACCTCCTGGGTCGCGCCGTCGAGCGCGCGAGGCGACGGTAGGCCGCGCCCGTCGGCCGCCGAACGCACGCCCCGGGGGCGCCGCGACCGACCGATTCTTGACCGGGCGGCCCGGAGGTGACGGTAATGCAGGGACCGCTGTGGATAGACACGCACGCGCCAGATCTCGACGAGATCCGGCAAGACGAGGCCCGCGACCGCCTGCGCCGGGCCGTCGACGAGCCGATGAACCTCGTCGTTCAGGGGCCGCCGGGGGTCGGGAAGACGGCGGCCGCGCGCGCGCTCGCCGACGCGTCGCACGCCGACCCGGACGCCGACCTGATCGAGATCAACGTCGCCGACTTCTTCGGCCGGACGAAAAAAGAGATCCGCACCGACCCGCGGTTCGAGGGCTTCCTCGCGGGGCGGAGCGGCATGGCGAAACGCGACATGATAAACCGCGTCCTGAAGGAGTCCGCGTCGTACGCGCCGATGTCCGGCGAGTACAAGACGGTCCTGTTGGACAACGCGGAGGCGATCCGCGAGGACTTCCAGCAGGCGCTGCGCCGCGTGATGGAGAAGCACCATCGGACCACGCAGTTCGTGATCGCGACCCGCCAGCCCTCGAAGCTCATCGCCCCGATCCGGTCGCGCTGCTTCCCGGTCCGCGTGCGTTCCCCGACGACCGACGAGACAATCGACGTCCTCGAAACGATCTGCGACCGCGAGGGCGTCGACTACGACGGCGACGGGCTGGAGTTCGTCGCCAGCGCGGCCGGCGGCGACCTCCGAGAGGCGATCCTCTCGGCGCAGGCGACCGCCGTGGAGGGCGACGAGATCACCATGTCGACCGCCTACGAGACGCTCGGCGAGGTCGGCGACGACGACGCGCTCCGCGAGGCGCTCGCCGCCGCCCGCGACGGCGACCTGAAGGGCGCGCGCTCGACGCTCGACGACCTCCTCGACGAGGGGTACAGCGGGCAGGAGCTGCTCCGCGAGACGCTCCGCGTCGCCCGCGCCGGCTCCGAGTTCGGCGGCGACGACCTCGCGCGGCTCCACGCGCTCGCCGGCGAGGCCGACCTCGACATGACAGACGGGCTCGACGACACGACGCACCTCGTCCACCTGCTCGCGGCGTGGGCCGCGGGACGGACCGAGCTCTCGCCCGGACTGCGGGACGCGGAGGTGCCCCCGTGAGCCGCGCGCCGCCGCTCTCGCGGCTCCTCCCGTTCCCGGTGGTCGACGCCGCGTGGGACCTGGCGCTCGTCCCGGCGCTCGCGGGCGCCGTCGCGCTGCCCGTCCTCTCGCCGGTCGGCGTCGCGCTCGTCGCGCTCGCGGTCGGGATCCTCTGGTTCCACCGCGACCCGGAACGCGATCCGCCCGACCCGGAGGAAGCGGTCGTCTCCCCCGCCGACGGCACGGTCTCCGTCGTGCGCGAGGAGGGCTCGCGGATCCGCGTCGGCGTGTTCATGAACGTCACCGACGTCCACGTCAACCGCGCGCCGATCGCGGGCGAGGTCACGGAGGTCCGCCACCGCCCCGGCGCGAACCGCCCCGCGTTCGACAAGGAGTCGGACCGCAACGAGCAGGTCGCGATCGACTTCGGCGACTACGAACTGCTCGTCATCGCCGGCTGGTTCGCCCGCCGGATCCACCCCTCGGTCGAGGCGGGCGACCGGGTCGAGCGCGGCGACCGCGTCGGACACGTCTCCTTCGGCTCGCGCGCGGACGTCGTGTTGCCCGCGGACGTGACGCGCGACGACCTCCTCGTCAGGGAGGGCGACGGCGTGCGCGCGGGCGAGACGATCATCGCGGAGCGGCCGGACGATCCTTAGCTCCCTTGCGCGACGCGGTCGAACGGCTCCGGACCCCTCGCGCGGCGCTGTCGCGCACGGCGTCGAGTCGGGCGTCGCCTCGGACCGCACGACCGACATCCGAGTTCGGGCATACGCTTTTGTTTCGCGGCAGTGACCGTTATCGCGTATGTCAGACGATACCATCCACGAGTCGAAGCGGTCGCGGACCCGACAGGGGCTGGCCACGTACCTCCGCCGGATCGCTCGGGCGCTGGGACGCGGCGAGCCGGTGCCGGTCGACGAGGCCGGCACGGTGACCGTCGACGCGGCCGCCACCGGCGATGTCGAGGTCGAACTCGAACGCGACGACGAGACGGTCCACCTCGAGGTCGAGATGGAGTGGCCCGACGAGGAGGCCGCGGTCGACGCCGACGCGACTGCGAGCAAGGCCACGTTCGAGCTGTACGCCGACAGCGCCGACCAGTACCGCTGGCGGCTCCGACACGACAACGGGAACATCATCGCCGACGGCGGTGAGGGGTACGCCGACAAGCGCGACGCCCGCTCGGGGATCGAGAGCGTCCAGCGGAACGCCCCGGGCGCGCACGTCGTCGACGTCTCGCGCGACGAGGAGGCGCCAGACGAGGGAGGCAGCGACGCCGTCTTCGAGCTGTTCCGCGACAAGGCGGACAAGTACCGCTGGCGGCTCCGGCACGACAACGGCAACGTCATCGCCGACGGGGGACAGGGGTACGCCTCCAAACAGAAGGCGAAACAGGGGCTGCGCAGCGTCAAGTCGAACGCGCCGGGCGCGGCCGTCGAGGAGCCCGGAGACGCCGAGGGATCCGAGGAGTAGCACCGCCCGCCCGGTCCGCGGCTTCGACCCGCCCGGTCCGATCCCGCTCGACCGACCGCGGACCGCACCGCTTATTCGCCGGCCCTCACTACCTCGGGCCGACATGGACGCGCTCGACGCCAAGTACCCGTTCTTCGCGAGCGCCCGCGAGGCGGTCGCGTCCGCCGGGGTGTCGCTGCCCGACCTCGTCGCGGCCGACGCCCCGGCCGTCGAGCGCGCCCGCGAGCGCGTCGAGCGCGCGCTCCTCGAAGGAACGGTCGCCTCGGAGAGCGGCGCGTTCCCCGGCGAGTCGGCGTACGACGTACAGGCCGAACTCCTCTCGTACCCCATCGCCCGGATCCTCGTCTCGCTGCTCGACTCCGACCCCGCCATCGAGAAGTACGCCGCCGCTGAGGCGGCGACTGCCATGGACCGGGTTCGTCGCGACCTCGAGACCGACGACGAGTTGCGGTCGGTGTCGACCGCGACGGTTGCGCTCGACGACCTGCTCGCCGAGTTCGACCTCGCGGACGCGGTGCGCCCCGACCGTAGCGCCCCCGCCGGCGTCAGCGGCGGTTCGAGGGGCGGCGCGGCCGGGGGACCGACCGGGAACGCCGCGGGCCGCGACCCCGACCACTACCGGATCGACGTCGGATCCTACCTCCGGCTCACCTCGCCCGAGTGGGGGGACTCGTGGCGGCTCGTCAACCGCGCGCTCGCCGACGGCGCGGTGCGCGTCACGCGCGACGAGCTACTGGCGGCGCTGGAGGCCGCCGTCGAGGAGCGCGTCGCCGAGGGGCTCCCGTTCGAGGACCTCGGGGAATCGCTCGCCGAGGCGCTGGAGTCCCGCGTGGCCGACCTCCGGCGCCTGCTCTCCGAGCGGACGTACGCCGAACCGCCGGACGTGGTCGCCCCCCCGCTGTTCCCGCCGTGTATGACCAACCTGGTCGAGAAGGCCGAGCGCGACGCCGCGCTCTCGTCGGCCGAGTCGTTCGCGCTGATGGCGTTCCTCGTCGGCATCGGGATGACGCCCGATGAGGTCGTCGCCTTCTGTGCCGACACGAGCCTCGACGCCGAGGGGATCCGCTACCAGACCGAGTTCCTGACCGACGACCGGGGCACCCAGTACCCCCCGCCGACCTGCGAGACGCTCGCGAACTACGGGATCTGCCACAACGAGGACGACCACATGCAGGTCGCGGTCGACCCGCTCTCGTACTACGAGAAGCGCGTGGCGGCCGCCGACGAGGTGACGGA
Organism: Halorubrum sp. CGM5_25_10-8B; assembly: GCF_005435095.1. Lineage (NCBI taxonomy): Archaea > Methanobacteriati > Methanobacteriota > Halobacteria > Halobacteriales > Haloferacaceae > Halorubrum > Halorubrum sp. CGM5_25_10-8B. Next base: position 207,453 of record NZ_SGTY01000004.1, read on the forward strand.
CTGGCGGGCCGAGCGACGCCCGGACGAGACGACCGGGGCGTGAACGCGACGCCCCGGACGCGGAGAAAGAGTCGGCGAGGTCGGACCGGCTACGGCTCGTCTTTCGCGCGCATCAGGTACGTCCCGATGCCGGCCATCAGCAGGACGAATCCGGCCAGCAGCGCGATGAGCGCGATCGCCCCTGCCTCGGGGAGGACCGTCGACCCGCCGAAGGTGACCCCGATCCCGACTAACCCGACGATGAACACCGCGGCCGCCGCCAGCGAGACGGTGATCTGCCGACGGAGTTCCGCGTCGATTTCCATGGCTGCGGCTTCCCGTCGCCGCTAAAAAAGGACTTCGATGGGCGTCCCGCCCGGCGGCTCACCGCGCGAGATGGGTGATGTCCCGCCGCAGGCTGTACCCCCGCGGCACGCCGACGACCTCCAGGCAGTCGGCGCACAGCACCCGCTCGTAGTCGCGGTTCGTTTCCTTCTCCAACAGGGAGACGTCTTCGAGCGGGAACACCGACTCGCACCGGTCGCACTCCGCCTTGTCGCCGTCGACGATCTTCATCGCCTCTCGGTACCCGGGATCCGTACATAAAATCGCGGCCGGCGTTATCACTCCGGATATCGGCGGTCGAAAAAATCGCGTTCGAGCGTCGGTCGATGCGGTCGGGGGTCGGTAGACTCCGGCGTTAGCCGAAGAGCTCGCCGAGGCCCTCGCCGCCGTCGCCGTCCTCTTCGTCGTCGTCGGCCTCGTCGGCCTCCTCGGCCTCGTCGGCCTCTTCCTCCTCGTCGTCGTCCGCCTCGTCGGCGGCGTCGGCGTCGGCGGCGCCACCGGCGGACGCGCCGGCGGCCGGGGCCGCGGCGGCCGTCTCGATGGCCTCCTCGATGTCGACGTCCTCCAGCGCGGCGACGAGCGCCTTGACGCGGGACTCCTCGACGTCGACGCCGGCGGCTTCCAGCACGCCGGTGACGTTGTCTTCGTTGATCTCTTCGCCAGTCTCGTTCAGGATGAGCGCAGCGTAAACGTATTCCATTGGTGTGTACCTCGTGTTATCCGAACATCGCGCCGAGACCGTCGCCGCCGTCGTCGCCGTCGTCCTCGTCGGCGTCGTCGGCGTCGGCCTCCTCGGCGTCTTCCGTGTTGTCGTCCGCCTGTTCCTCCTCGTCGTCGGCGTCGTCCGTCGCCGGCTCCGCCGCCGGCGCGGCCTCGACGCCCTGGAGCTCCTCGGGGAGCGCCTCGTCGTCGTCGATCTGCGCCGCGAGCGCGCGCAGCTGGGCGTCGGCCTTCCCGATCAGGTCGGGCACGACGTCCGGGCTCTCGATCTCCGCGAACAACCCGACGGACTTCGCCTCGCCGGACGCCTTCGTGAGAAGGGTGCCGGCGGTGGCGGCCGTCGGGTACGCGGCGTTGACCGAGAGGTTTCGCGCGGCGGCCGCGGCGGACCGGATGTCCGCCTCGTACTCGTCGACGTCGAGTTCGAGTTCTTCCGGCTCGAACAGGACGCCCTCGGAGTAGACGGCGCGCAGGTCGAGACCGACCTCCTTGGGCTCGATGCCGAGCTCGACGAGGACGTTCGCGAGGTCGTCGTCGACGACCTCGCCCTCCTCCAGCACGGTCGAGTCCTCGGTCACCTTGATCGAGCCGTCCATGATGCGGGCGGACGCGCCGACCGTCTGGAGCTCGCCGACGAACGGTCCCGGGTCGACGCCGGTGTCGCCCTCGGGGATCACGATGTCGTTGGGGGCCACCTCGCCCGCGTTGATCGGGGCGGGGGTCTTCGAGGCTTCGAGCTGCTTGAAGAGGCCGAACGGGTTGTCGTTGGTGCCGACGAGCGCCACCTGGCCGCTGACGTACTCCGTCAGCGCCTCGACGCTGTCGCCGACCTCCTCGAGCGCTCGGGTCGTGAGCGTGTTGCGGCTCATGCGGACGGCGGCCGAGCCGTGGAGCTCCCGGCGCATGGCCTGGAGCTGCCGGCTCGGGATGCCGGCCACGCCGACGATCCCGACGGACTGGTAGGAGTCGATGAACTCGACGAGCTCGTCGACTTCCTCCCGTTTCCACTCGGGGATCGTCTCGGTCTTGCGGACCGAGCTCATACGGGCACCTCCTTCGCGGGACCCATCGTGGTCTTCACGTAGATCCCGTCGATGTTGAGCGGGCCCTTCTCGAGGTCTGCTTCGAGTCGCCGGATGATGACGTCGATGTTGTCCGAGATCGCGTCGGCGCCCATGTCCTCGGCGCCCACGCGGGTGTGGAACGTGCGCCGGTCGCGCGACCGGAGCTGCACCGTGTTCTTCATCCGGTTGACTGTGTCGACGACGTCGTCGTCCGGCTGCAGTGGGGTAGGCATCTTCCCGCGCGGACCGAGGACGGTACCGAGGTACCGACCGATGTCCTGCATCAGGTTGGCCTCCGCGACGAAGAAGTCGGTCTCGCCGGCGAGGTCCTTTGCGCGGTCGTCGTCGTCTCCTAAGTCTTCGAGGTCGTCGCTGTCCAGCACTTCGTCAGCGACCTCCTCTGCGCGGACGGCGGTTTCGCCCTCCGCGAAGACGACGATCTGTGTCTCCTGCCCCGTTCCAGCCGGCAGCACGACGGACTCGTCGATACGGTTCGACGGATCGTTGAGGTCGAGGTCTCGCAGGTTGATCGCGATGTCCACGGTCTCGCGGAAGTTCCGCTCGGGCGCATCGTCGAGTGCGAGGGTTACGGCCTCTTGTATTGTGTCTGCCATTTTCACCTCCGTAGTACGCAGGTCGCTCCTACGGGTCAGTGAAACAGGCGAAGCCTGTCTCATCGGAGAGTGGTTCATCGGAGGTTTAAAAGCGTCGAACCGCCGGTCGCCGTGTGAACCGGAGGCAGGGCCGCTCGCCGGCGGTCACGCGGTCGCGCCCGCTTCGCCGGGCCGCAGGACTCGGATTCGACGGGCGTCGAACGCCAAAACGTCGGATAGGGGAACCCTTTTGACGGCGCTCTTCGACCCACGAAGTAATGACGCAGGGTGGTCCGCCGTGACGATGGACGACCGCATCGACGACCTCCGGGACCGCCGCGAGCGGGCGGCCAAGGGCGGCGGCGAAGACCGGATCCAGTCGCAACACGACAAGGGGAAGATGACCGCTCGCGAGCGGATCGACTACTTCCTCGACGACGGCACGTTCCACGAGTTCGACCGGTTCCGCACCCACCGCAACCACACCTTCGGGATGGAGGAGAAGCAGATCCCGGGCGACGGCGTGGTGACCGGCTACGGCGAGGTGAACGGCCGGAAGACGTTCGTCTTCGCGCACGACTTCACCGTCTTCGGCGGGTCCCTCGGCGAGGTGTTCGCCGAGAAGGTGTGTAAGGTGATGGACAAGGCGATGGACGTGGGCGCGCCGGTCGTCGGCCTCAACGACTCCGCGGGCGCCCGCATTCAGGAGGGGGTCGCCTCGCTCGGCGGCTTCGCCGAGATCTTCCGGCGCAACACGGAGGCCTCGGGCGTGATCCCCCAGATATCGGCGATCATGGGGCCGTGCGCCGGCGGCGCGGTGTACTCCCCGGCGATCACGGACTTCACCTTCATGGTGAAAGACACGTCGCACATGTTCATCACCGGGCCGGACGTCATCGAGACGGTCACCGGCGAGGAGGTGAGCTTCGAGGAGCTGGGCGGCGCAGTGACCCACTCGTCGACATCCGGCGTGGCGCACTTCGCCGAGGAGAGCGAGGAGGAGGCGCTGGACAACATCGCGCGGCTGCTGTCGTACCTCCCGGCGAACAACGTGGAGGACCCGCCGCGCGTCGAGCCGTGGGACGACCCGGAGCGCGCGGACGACGCGCTCGCCGAGATCGTCCCCGACGCCCCCCGGAAGCCGTACGACATGAAAGACGTGATCGAGAGCGTCACCGACGAGGGCTCCTTCTTCGAGGTTCAGGAGAACTTCGCGAAGAACATCGTGGTCGGCTTCGCCCGGCTCGACGGCCACTCCGTCGGCGTCGTCGCGAACAACCCCCGCGTGAACGCCGGCACCCTCGACATCGAGTCGAGCCAGAAGGGCGCGCGGTTCGTCCGCTTCTGCGACGCGTTCAACATCCCCATCGTCACCTTCGAGGACGTGCCCGGGTTCATGCCCGGCACGGATCAGGAGCACAACGGGATCATCCGCCACGGCGCGAAGCTGCTGTACGCCTTCTCCGAGGCGACCGTCCCGCTGCTCACCGTCATCACCCGGAAGGCGTACGGCGGCGCCTACTGCGTGATGTCGTCGAAGCACATCGGCGGGGACGTCAACTACGCGTGGCCCACCGCGGAGATCGCGGTGATGGGACCGAAAGGCGCGGTCAACGTCCTCTACCGCGAGGAGCTGGCCGAGGCGGACGACCCCGACGCGCGCAGACAGGAGCTCATCGACGAGTACCGCGAGGAGTTCGCGAACCCCTACACCGCCGCCGACCGCGGCTTCGTCGACGACGTGATCGAACCGACCGAGACGCGCGCCCGCCTGATCGAGGACCTGAAAATGCTGAAGGGGAAGCGCTCGGACCAGCCCGCGAAGAAGCACGGCAACATCCCGATCTGATGGCGACCGACCACGAACCGGGCCGCGAGGGGTCGGCGGGCGAGGGTGCGGCCGACGAGGCTCCGACCACAGATCCGGCGCCCGCGCTCGCCGGCCTCTCGATCCCCGACGACGCCCGCGACGACGAGGCGGCCGCGATCGCCGCCGCGGTCGCCGCGCACCTCCGGGACGGCGAACTCGCCGCGGCGGCCGCCGCGAGCGACGCGGACGACGACCGCGACGAGGACCGCTGGGGCTTCGCCGCCCGGATCGACCGGCTCCACCGCCGCCGGGTGCGCGTCCCCGTCGACGCGCCGACGGAGCCGTGGACCGCGGCCGGTCGGAGCGACCGGTTCTGACCCTCTCGGCGGAGGCGACCGACCCCGACTTCTCGCCAGACCCACTTCGCTTCGCTCTGTGACGGTCGAGTTCAGACGGTCGCTCGCGCCGTCGCTGGTCGGACACTCGACACGTCGAATAGCGTCGCCGGACGCGGTGGCGTCCGGCCGCGTACATTCCCCCGACGGCGCGCCGTCGACCCGTCGCGCCGTCGACCCGGCCCTGACTCAGGGCGCGTTCGTAGATCCGTCCACTGACATATATACCTGTGGTAGTCTCTCTCGCGGTCGGTCACTCCTCTCCGAGCTCGTCGCCGCCGGAGGTCGACGGCCCACCCCGGTCGCCGAACAGCCGGTTGAGGACCATCGGAACGACGACCACGAAGGCGAGGAGGGCGCCGACTCGGACCAACAGCGACGCGTCGGTCGCTACCGTGAGTCCGAGGTAGACGGCGGCGCCGACGAGGACCGACGGCAGCATGTACGGGTTCCCGGCGTCGAGCATACCTCACCGTGGCGCCCGCCGCCCTCTTAACCGTCTCGGCACGGACCGACAGAGTTTGGTAGCAGTTCGTGGAAGAACCGACAGGAATGTTCGATAAGGTTCTCGTGGCGAACCGCGGCGAGATCGCGGTCCGCGTGATGCGCGCCTGTGAAGAGCTCGGCGTCGACACCGTCGCCGTCTACAGCGACGCCGACAAGCACGGCGGCCACGTCCGGTACGCGGACGAGGCGTACAACGTCGGGCCCGCCCGCGCAGCCGACTCGTACCTCGACGGCGAGGCGGTCGTCGACGCGGCGCGGTCCGCCGGCGCCGACGCGATCCACCCCGGCTACGGCTTCCTCGCTGAGAACGCCGAGTTCGCCGCCCGCGTCGAGGCCGCCGACGGGATCACGTGGATCGGTCCCGCGAGCGACGCGATGGAGCGGCTCGGCGAGAAGACGCACGCGCGCCGCGTGATGGACGACGCGGACGTGCCGATCGTCCCCGGGACGACGGAGCCGGTCACCGACGTGGAGGCCGTCACGGCGTTCGGCGACGAGTACGGCTACCCCGTCGCGATCAAAGCGGAGGGCGGCGGCGGCGGCCGCGGGATGAAGGTCGTCGAGAGCGCCGACGAGGCCGAGGAGGCGCTCGAATCCGCCAAACGCGAGGGCGAGGCGTACTTCTCGAACGACTCGGTGTACCTCGAACGCTACCTCCAGACCCCCCGCCACGTCGAGGTCCAGATCGTCGCCGACGAGGGCGACGACGGCGAGGGCCCCGCCGACACGTCCGACGTGGTCCACCTCGGCGAGCGCGACTGCTCGCTCCAGCGCCGCCACCAGAAGGTGATCGAGGAGGGGCCCTCCCCCGCGCTCTCCGACGAGCTGCGCGAGAAGATCGGCGAGGCCGCCCGCCGGGGCGTCGCCGCCGCCGACTACACCAACGCCGGCACCGTCGAGTTCCTCGTCGAGGAGGACCCCGACCGCGACCCGTCGGAGCCGCTCGGGCCCGACACCCCATTCTACTTCCTCGAGGTCAACACTCGGATTCAGGTCGAACACACCGTCACCGAGGAGCTGACCGGGATCGACATCGTCAAAGAGCAGCTCCGGGTCGCCAGCGGCGAGGGGCTCTCCGTCTCGCAGGACGACGTCGAGCTGGAGGGCCACGCGATCGAGTTCCGGATCAACGCCGAGAACGCCGCGGACGACTTCCAGCCCGCCAACGAGGGGTCGCTGGACACGTACGACCCGCCGGGCGGGATCGGCGTCCGCGTCGACGACGCGCTCCGGCAGGGCGACGAGCTTGTCACGGACTACGACTCGATGATCGCGAAGCTGATCGTACGAGCCGGCGACCGCGAGACCTGTCTTGCCCGCTCGAAGCGCGCGCTCGCGGAGTACGACATCGACGGCGTCGTCACCATCGTCCCGTTCCACCGGCTCATGCTCGACGACGAGCGCTTCGTCGACGGGACGCACACGACGAAGTACCTCGACGAGGAGCTCGACCGGGAGCTGGTCGCCGAGGCGCAGGAGCGCTGGGGCTCCGAGACGGTCGGCGCCGCGGACGACGACGAGGAGGTGACCGAACGCGAATTCACCGTCGAGGTGAACGGCAAGCGCTTCGACGTCGAGTTAGAGGAGCGCGGCGCGCCCGCGATCCCGGTCCCGGAGGGCGGTGGGAGCGGCCAGCAACGCCCGCCGCAAGCGAAATCCGACGACGGCGGCGACGAGGGCGACGTCGACGTCGCGGAGGGCGGCGAGGCGATCGACGCGGAGATGCAGGGAACGATCCTCTCGGTCGACGTCGCGGAGGGCGACGAGGTCGCCGCCGGCGACGTGGTCTGCGTCCTCGAGGCGATGAAGATGGAGAACGACGTGGTCGCCGAGCGCGGCGGCACCGTCGCGGGGGTCCACGTCGCGGAGGGCGACAGCGTCGACATGGGCGACGTGCTGATCGTGTTGGAGTAGTCGGACTCCCGTCCCCGCGAGTCGCTTCGCGCGTTTCCTCGGTGACGAACCCGTCTCTCACGGCACTCTCGGTGGCTCTATCACTGGAAATAATCGGCGGGAATGATTGATACGACCGCGTCGCCGAGAGTCCGTAATGGAACACCCGAGCGACGAACACCCGGAGCGGATTCACGTGCTGTACGTGAACGGCGACGCCGACTTCGCCGAACTCGCCCGGGCGAAACTCGAACGGATCGCCCCGCGAGTCACGGTGACGACCGTCGGCGACGCGCGGGGCGCCCTCGATCGGGCGATCGAGGGCTCCGCCGACTGCCTCGTCACCTCGTACTCGCTGCCGGAGGGGACCGGGATCGACCTCGTCTCGCGAGTCGAGACCGAGCGCCCCGACCTGCCGACGGTCCTCTTCACCGGGAGGGGCAGCGAACGGATCGCCAGCGAGGCGACTCAGGCCGGCGTGTCGGACTACATCCCGATCCACGGGACCCAGGACAGCTTCGAACTGCTCGCCGGGCGGATCCGGACGCTCGTCGACGCGGCGCGCAAGCAGGCGGCCGCCGAGCTGTTGTCGGACCGCTTCCAGCGGACGCTCGAACGCGCCACCGACGCGATCTACGCGGTCGACGACGACTGGCGGGTGGAGTACATGAACGACACGATGGCCGAGCGGGTCGACCGCGACCCGGAGCGTATCGTCGGGAACACGATCTGGGAGGCGTTCCCGTCGATAGTGGGAACGGAGCTCGAAGAGCGGTATCGCACGGCGATGGCCACCGGGGAACCGGCGTCGTTCGAGCAGCGGCTCGGCGAGCCGTTCGACTACTGGGTCGAGGTGCGGGCGTTCCCGGACGAGGACGGGCTCACCGTCTTCTCGCGGGAGATCACTGACGACCGGGAACGCGAACTGGAGCTGGAGCGCAGCGAAGCGGTACTGGAGAACGTCCACGACGCGGTGACGGTCGTCGACGAGGACCGGTCCGTCGTCTTCGCGAACGCGGCCGCGGGCCGACTGCTGTCGGACGATCGGTCGGCGGACCTCACGGGGGAGCGGCTCTCCGACCTCGTCGGCGACCGCGTCGGCGAGTCGGACGCTCGCGCGTTCTCCGAGACCGTCGACCTGACGCTCGACGAGATGGAGAGCGACGGCGGGACCTCAGGGTTCTACGACGCAGACCTCCAGATGGACGTCGCCGTCGGAGGCGGCCAGCGGACGTTCGACATTCGGCTGACGCCGTTCCAGCGCCGATCGACCAACCAGGTGCTCGTCGTCGCCCGCGACTTGACCGAACAGAGCGGGGCGAAACGCCAGCTGGAACGGGAGCGAGACGCGCTCCGAGAGCTCCAGACCGTCATGGGGAAAAACGACATCTCGGCCACGGCTCGCCTCCGGGACCTCCTCCGTGTCGGCTGCCGGACGCTCGGGCTCGAGATCGGCATCGTCTCGCGGATCCGCGACGACGACTACACGGTCGAAGCGGTTCACGCGCCGGACGCCGACCTCGAGGCCGGCGATCGGTTCGACCTCGAAACGACGTACTGCGCGGAAGTCGTCGAGACCGACTCCGTCTGCTCGTTCGCCGACGCGGTCAGCGACGGGAAGGAGACGCATCCCGCGTACCGCGACCTCGAACTCGAGTCGTACATCGGCGTGCCGCTCGTCGTCGACGACGCCCGCTACGGGACGGTCAACTTCTCGAGCCCGACGACGCGGGTTGCCCCGTTCGGGGCGCTCGAACGGACGTTCGTCGAGCTGTTGGCCGAGCTCGTGAGCGCCGAGCTCTCCCGGGCGCGAGACCGCGCCGAACTGGAGCGACAGGAGTTCCTCTTCGACCGCGTCCAGGACATCGCGGACATCGGCGTCTGGGAGTACTTCCCGTCGCGAGAGGAGCTCACGTGGTCGGACGGGACGCGCCGGATCCACGGCGTCGACGCGGGGTACGAGCCGTCGATCGACAACGCGGTCGAGTTCTACCATCCGGACGACCGCGCGACGATCACCGACGCGGTCGAGGCCGCGGTCGAGGACGGGGAGCGGTACGACCTCGACCTCCGGATCGAGCGGACGGACGGCGAGGTGCGCGACGTCCGAGCGTGGGGGGAGTACGTCGAGGACGCGCGGCGGGGCGACGCGGCGCTTCGCGGCGTGTTCCAAGACGTGACGGAGCGGGAGGCGAAGCGGCGCGAACACCAGGCGCTCGCGGAGGAGTACGCGGCGCTGCTGGAGACGTCCGGCGACGCGATATTCCTGCTCGACGTCGACGCCGCCGGCGACGAGCCGTCGTTCGAGTTCGCCCGACTCAGCCCCGGCTACGAGTCGCAGACCGGGCTCACGACCGCGGACGTCCGGGGCGAGACGCCGCGGGCGGTGTTCGGGGAGGAGCAGGGGGCCGAACTCGCGGCCAACTACGCCCGCTGCGTCGCGGAAGGCGAGCCGATATCGTACAGCGAGGAGCTCGAGACCGTCGCCGACGGCCGCTTCTGGGAGACCAGCCTCGCACCGGTGATCGTCGACGGCGAGACGGTCCGGCTCGTGGGTATCGCCCGGAACGTGACCGAGCGGGTCGAACGGGAGCGGGAGCTCGAGGCGACGAACCAGCGACTGGAGTCGCTCATCGAGGCGACCCCGCTCACCGTCATGGAAGTCGACGCCGACGGGAGCGTCGTCCGCTGGAACGAGGAGGCCGAGACCATGTTCGGCTGGTCCCACGAGGAGGTGCGCGGCGAGGAGAACCCGCTCGTCTCGGCGGAGCGGTGGGACGAGTTCGCCGCGCACCGGCGGCGGGCGCTCCGCGGCGAGCGGGTCCGCGCCGAGGAGGTACGGCTGGAGACGAGGGCCGGGGCGGAGCTGGATCTCCTCCTGTCTATCGCCCCGATAACGGATCCCGACGCCGAGGTCACGGGCACGCTCGCCGTCGTCGAGGACATCTCCAACCAGAAGCAGCTGGAGGGCCGGCTCCGGGCGCTCCAGGAGACCGCTCAGCGGCTCAGCAGCGCCGAGTCCGCCGGGGCGATCGGCTCCGTCGCCGTCGACGCCGCGGCCGACGTGCTCGGCCTCGACGTCACCGCGGCGTGGGAGCACGACGAGCGGGCGGACGCGCTCGTCCCGATCAGCGAAACGCCGGCGACGACGGACCTGTTCGGAGCGGCGCCTCGGTTAGACCGCGGCGAGGGGCTCGCGTGGGACGCGTTCGAGTCGGGGGAGACGCGGGTGTACGACGACCTCGACGACGCGGACCGCCGATACGACCCCGACACGGCGATCCAGAGCGTGGTCATCGTCCCGCTGGGCGAGTACGGCGTCATGATCACCGGGTCGACGTCGCCCCGCGAGTTCTCCGAGACCGACGTCGACCTGTTCCGGATCCTCGGCGCGACCGTCGAGGCGGCCTTCGCGCGGGCGAGCCGTGAGGCGGAGCTCCAGCGACAGAACGAGCGGCTCGACGAGTTCGCGAGCGTCGTCGCCCACGACCTCAGGAACCCGATCACCGTCGCGCAGGGATTCCTCGAAATCGCGGCGGAGACGGGCGACCCGGACCACTTCGACCGGGTACAGTCGGCGCACGACCGGACCGAGCGGCTCATCGACGACCTGCTCGCGCTGGCTCGCGGCGAGACCGCGGTCGAGGACGCCGAGACCGTGGACCTCGGGACCGTGACGACGGAGGCGTGGGGGTACGTCGACACGGACGAGGCGGCGCTCGCGGTCGCGGACGCCGTCCCGACGGTCACCGGCGATCCGGGGCGCCTGACGCAGCTCTTCGAGAACCTCTTCCGGAACGCGGTCGAACACGGCGGGTCGACCGTCTCGGTGACCGTCGGGCGGCTGGACGGTGACGGGGGCTTCTACGTGGAGGACGACGGGAGCGGGATCCCGCCGGATCGACGCGACGAGGTGCTCCGTCACGGCGTCACGTCCAGCGACGGAGGGACCGGCTTCGGGCTCTCGATCGTGGCCGACATCGCGGAGGCGCACGGCTGGACGGTCGCCGTGACGGAGGGGAGCGACGGCGGCGCGCGGTTCGAGTTCGACGCGGCCGCGTAGGGCCGCACCCGAGTCGGAGCGGGGGGACCGCGACGTCGGTCGGGCCGATCTGACCGACGCTGTTTAACCGAACGCCCGAGAACGAGGGGGTATGGAACCGGTCGACGACTGGCGGTCGGCGATCGCCGAGGCCGGCGAGCTGACCGGCCCGATCGCCGCGGCCCTCGTCGAGGCCCACGGCGACCGCGGCCAGCGCGCGATCGAGGCCGTCGGCGAGGGGCGCGTGAAGCGGTACCGCGATTTCACCGTCGTCGTCGGCCACGAGGACGAGTACGTGGTCGAAGACGGGGAGTGTACCTGCGCGGACGCGACGTACAACCTCGACGCCGACGACCCCGACGAGCGCTGCTGGCACGCCATCGCGGTCGACGTCGCGGACGCGCTCGACGCCGTCGACCACCACGACATGTGGTACTCCGAGGTCCGCGAGTTCCTCTGAGGCCGCCGCCCGCGCCGCCGAGCGTCGAAGCTTCTCTGCCGCCGCTCTGCGTCGTCGGACCCCACCGAAACAGCCGCCGCTCGCCCGCGTGAGGCGACGTTTTTCGCGAACTTCGGTCTGAGAGTCGAAAACGTTTACAACAGCGGCCGGTCTCCCCTACGGTATGGCGGACTGTCCACTCGCCGACGACTGCCCCAGCTTCGACGAACGGATCCAGGGGATGGGGTGTCAACACTACGGCAACAAAGGCGGCGCGGAGTGGTGTAACCACTACGACATGCCGATCTACGAGCTGAAACAGCAGCCGGTCCAGCCCGGCGAGGCGGTCGTCGTCGAGGTCGACGACATCCACGAGAGCGGTGCTGGCGTCGGCCGCACCGACGACGGGTTCATCGTCCTCGTCGACGGGCTCCTCCCCCCGGCGCGCGCCGAGGTCAAGATCCACCGCGTGAAGTCCAGCCACGCGACGGCGCAGGAAGTCGTCGAGCGCCTCCCCGACGACCCGGACGCCGAGGAGTCCGACGACGACGCGGACGCCGAGGGGAACGACGAAGAGGAGAGCGAGGACGACGAGGGTCGCAGTCGCCGCGACCGCCCGGACCGCGAACGGCTCGGCAGCCGCGAGAACTTCTGGGGCAAGTGACGGCGTCTCGGGGGAGCCCCGCCCCACGGACAGTCCGGACGCCGTCGATCCGTCGCGCGATTCTCCGCCGCCCGACTCCCGCGACGCCCGTCGCCTGAAACCGCCGTTTTTTGACCGACCGGCCCGTCGATGACCACATGGTGGCAGACGACGAGCAGCCGGAGCCGGCCGACGTCGACGCCGACTCGATCCTGGAGGGGGCCGGGTTCGACGCCGACGAGAGCGTGCTCACGCGCCGGCAGGCGGAGGTGTTAGCGCTCCGCGAGCGCGGGCTCCGACAGTCGGACATCGCCGACCGACTCGGCACCTCGCGCGCGAACGTCTCCAGCGTCGAGGCGAGCGCCCGCGACAACGTCGAGCGCGCCCGCGAGACGGTCGCGTTCGCGGAGGCGCTGTCCTCGCCGGTCCGCGTCGAGATCGAGGCGGGAACCGACCTCTACGACGCGCCGAAGCGGGTGTACGACGCCTGCGACGAGGCGGGCGTCAAGGTGAACCAGACCGCCCCGGAGCTGATGAAGGCGATCGGCGACCGCGCGGGCGACGCGGTCCACGGCCGCGAGGTCCGCAACCGGCTGTTCGTCACGGTCGCCGCCGACGGGCAGATCCGCGTCCGGCGGCCGTAGCCTCGCGCCGCAGTCGGTTTCCGCTCTCTCACTCCACGTCGATCCGCTCCGCGACGCCGACGAGCGTCGCGCCCGCGGTGACCGTTGCCTCGCGGGCGACCGAGTACGCGATCCCGCCGCGGTCGGCGCGCGCGACCTGATGCGTCTCGAACGTCGTCGGGTCGAACACCTCGCCGACGCGGTCGCCCTCGGTCACCCGGTCCCCGACGGCGAGGTCTGGCTCGGGGACGAACAGCCCGGAGTCGCCGGCGGTCACCCGCCCGAGGTGGTTGCGCGCGACGACGCCGTCCCACGGCTCGGGCTCGCCGTCGAGCAGCCCCTCGTGTCGCAGCGCGCCGATCATCCCGGCCACGCCGGTCTCGACCGCCGCCGGGACGACCTCCCGGCTGTGGGCGAGCTCGGGCGTGATCGTCGGGATCCCCTCGCGGGTGGCCGCGACCCGGAGCTTCCCGGCGAACCCGCGCTCGTCCCACTCCGTGTCCGCGTCGTCTCCGGCCGCCTCCGCGAGCAGCAGGTCGGTGCCGAACGCCTCCGCGAGCCCGCGGCAGGCGTCGTCACCGCGCATGTACACCGCGTGGGTCGCCATCGACGGCGACCCGGTGTGGAGGTCGACGATCGCGTCCGCCTCGCCCGCGAACGCCCAGAGCCGGGCGGCCATCCGGTCGTGGAGCGACCCCTCCGGGTCGCCGGGCCAGCATCGGTTCATGTTCGGCTGGCGCGAGTCGAGCGACTCCGGCGTCGTGTACGAGACCCGGTCGAAGGTGAGCGGGTCGGCGACGGGGACCGTCACGAGCGTGCCGGTGAGACCGGCGGCCGTGGGCTCGGCTCCGTCCCCGGTTTCGGCTCCGGACGCGCCCTCGGCGCCGTCGCCGACGAGCCGGTCGTGGAGCCGCCGGAGCACCGCGGTCCCGTTCACCTCCCGACCGTGCTGAGCCGCCTGCGCGTACACCACGGGCGCGTCTCCGGGCGCGTCGAGCTCTGGCCCGCCGTCTCCGTGGACGATCTCCCCCTCGCCGTAGGCGTGGACGGTCGTCCGGATCGGCACGCCCGACGGGAGCCGCGCGAGGGTGAGGCTGCGACTTGTGTGCATGCGAGCGGCTCGGGCCGGCTCGGAGTTATACGTCCGGGTGTGACTCTGACCCCTACGGACCCCCGTCCGACCGCGGACGCTAAGGCCGTGGCCCGCACACCACGTTCCATGCGCGTCACCCTGCTCGGGACGGGCGACACGACGGGGACGCCGACGGTCGGCTGCGACTGCGACACCTGCGAGACGGCTCGCGAGCGCGGGGTGTCGCGGTCGCGCTTCTCCGTCCACGTCGCCAACGAGCGGACCGGCGAGTCGCTGCTCGTCGACTTCAGCCCCGACTTCAGACAGCAGTTCCTCGCGGCCGACGTCCCGCTGCCGGACGCCGGCCTCGTGACGCACATCCACTTCGACCACCTCGACGGGCTGGGGAACGTCTACCGGCTCGTCGACGGGCTGCCGGTCCACGCGCCAGCGGAGACCGACCCAGCGACCGACGAGAGCGTCGCGGAGACGATCCGAGACAAGTACGACTACCTCGAAGACCGGATCGGCGTCCACGCCCGCGACCCCTTCGAGCCCTTCGAGACCTGCGGCTTCGAGGTGCGGTTCGTCCCGGTCGACCACCCGCCGCTCGTCTGTTACGGGGTCGTCGTCCGAGATCCGGTGACCGGCGCGAAACTCTCGCTCACGGGCGACACCAGCTACGACGTTCCCGAACGCTCCCGCGAGGCGCTCGCCGGCGCGGACCTCCTCCTCGCCGACGCCATCGTCCCCGCCTCGCTCTGTGAACACCACCCGATCGGCGGCCGACACGAGGGGCCGGACGGCGTCGCCCGCACGTTCGGCACGAAGCACATGACCCGGGAGGGGGCGCTCGCGCTCGCGGACGAGCTCGACCCCGACCGGACGCGGCTCGTCCACCTCGCCCACTACTACCCCGCCGACGAGGCGTTCGAGGAGCCGCTCGCGGTCGACGGCGAGGTGTACGAGCTGTAGCGAGCACGGCGATTCTCCGCGGGCTGTATCCTTTTGTCTCGCTAGCACGTAGCACGCGTAGATGGCCGCGACGGACCGACTCCGAACCGCGCTCGACCGCTTGGAGCCGCCGCCGCGCGCGGTCGACTGGTCGCTGTTCGCGTTCGTCGTCGCCGAGGCGGCCACCGGGCTGGTCTCCTTCACCGTCGGCGTCCCGGAAGGGTGGCCGCTGTTCTGGCTCCACCGCGCGCTCGGCGTCGGCATCGTCGCGCTGCTCGGGTGGAAGCTCGCCCGCGTCCGGCGTCGGCTCACCGACCCGAACCTGTGGCGGCGGTCGACCGCGCTCTCCGTCCTGACGCTCGTCGCCGCGGTCGGCGCACTCGCGACCGGCACCACGTGGGTGTTCGGCCTTGACGTGCGGCTCTCCTACTGGACGCTCCTCTCCGTTCACGTCGGGTTCGGGCTCGCGCTCGTCCCGCTCGTGGCCGCGCACGCCGCCACCCGGTTCCGCCCGCCTCGGCGCGTCGACTTCGAGCGCCGTCGGACCGCAGTCACCTACTTCGCGCTGCTCGCGGCCGGCGGCACGACCTACCGCCTCCAGCAGGGGATCAACGACGCGCTCGACACGGCCGGGGCAGACCGGCGGTTCACCGGCTCGCAGCCCCGCGAGGGCGACGGAAACGGCGCCTTCCCGATCACCTCGTGGGTCGCCGACGACCCCGACCCGATCGACCGCGACGCGTACCGGCTGGCGGTCGACGGCCTCGTGAGCGACGCCGTCGAACTGACCGCCGACGAGCTGGCGGCGGGTCACGAGACGGAGGCGCTGCTCGACTGTACGAGCGGCTGGTACACGGTCCAGGAGTGGGGCGGGATCCGCGTCGGCGACCTGCTCGACGCGGCCGGAGATATCGACGACGACGCGGCCTACGTCCGGTTCACGTCCGTCACCGGCTACCGCTGGAGTCTCCCCCTCGACGAGGCCGAGGACGCGCTGCTCGCGACGCACGTGGGCGGAGAGCGGCTGAGCCACGGGCACGGCGCGCCCGCCCGACTGGTCGCGCCCGACCGCCGGGGTTTCCAGTGGGTGAAATGGGTGACGCGCGTGGAGGTCCGGTCGGAGTACGACCTCGGGCAGTGGGTGGTGACGCTGGTGAGCGGGTTCGACTAACTCCGCGGCCGGTCCGGCCTCACTCGTACTCGGTCCCGACGACCTCGCGGATGCGCTCCGCGGTCACCGGGCCGACGCCGTCGACGTCCAGTAAGTCGTCTTCGGGCGCGGTCATCACGGCCTCGACGGTGCCGAAGTGTTCCAGCAGCGTCCGCGCCGTCACGGGCCCGATGTCGGCGATCGAGGAGACGACGTACTCCTGCTGTTCCGCGCGGGTCTTCGTCGTCTTCTCGCCGTGGACGCTCACCTCGCGGTCGCGCGTCTCCTGCTCCCGCTTGGCGATCGTCGCGAGCAGCTCGGTGGTGTCCTCCTCGCCCTCGGTGCGGAGGACGCTCACGTCGAAGTCGACCGCGAGCGACGCGAGCGCGCCGCGGATCGCGTTCGGGTCGATATCGCGCTGGCCGTAGAGGTTCGTCCCTTCGACGACCATGACGGGGCGAGCGTACGCCCGCGAGAGCTCGCCCACTTGCTCGAACATCGACCGGTCGGAATCGAGCATCGAGTCGACGAAGTCGGCCGCCGACTTGCGCTCGACCGCGACGCGGTCCGAGAGGGCGTAGTCGCCGACCGCGAGCGTCTCCAGCCGGGTGACGAGGCCGTCGCGCGTCGAGAGGTCCTTCGCGATCGAGGAGTCGAGCTCGCGCTGGTCGACGACGACCTCGACGCCCTCGTCGACGCCGGCGGTGGCGACGACGCCGTCGTCGCCTGCGTCCGTCTCTCCCTCGACCTCCGTCTCTCCGTCAGCCTCGGCCTCCACGTCGTCCACGTCGTCTTCTCCCTCCCGCGCTTCCGCAGCGAAGTCGGTGAGACCGGCGTCGCCCTCGTCGTCACCGCCGATCTCGCCTTCATCGTCACCATCGACTTCGCCCTCAGCCTCACCCTGGTCATCGCCCGAGCCGCCTTCGCCAGAGTCGCCCTCGCTCGCGGACCCGCCGGCGAACGCGTCGAGGCCCGCCTGTCCCTCGTCGCCGACTGACTCCTCGATGTCGTCGGTGGCCTCCTTCAGCTCGGCGAGCTGGCTGGCCATCTTCTTTTCGCGGCGCCGTGAGATCCAGAAGAACGCCTCGTCGCGGGTGTCCTCGGCCATCAGGACGACGACCTTTCCCTCGGCCTGCCGGCCCGTCCGCCCCTTGCGCTGGATCGAGCGGATCGCAGTGGGGACCGGCTCGTAGAAGCAGACGAGGTCGACCTCGGGCACGTCGAGGCCCTCCTCCGCGACCGAGGTGGAGACGAGCACCTCGAACTCGCCCGCCTTGAACTCGTCGAGCGTCTCCTGTTGCTGTTTCTGGCTCATCCCGTCGGAGCCGTCCTTGTCGCCCTGTCCGACGAACTTGCGCACGTCGAAGCTGGCGGAGAGGAACTCCACGAGCGCCTCGGCGGTGTCGCGGGACTCGGTGAACAGGATGGCGCGCTCGCCCTCGTTGATCCCGAGCGTCTCCGCCAGCAGGATGCGGGCCTTCGAGAACTTCGGGTGGAGCCCGTCGAACGACTCCGCCTTCCGCATCGCTTCTCTCACTTTGGGGTCCGCGACCATGCGCTGGCTCGCCTTCGACGCGCCCGACGACCGGGCGGCCTCGCGCTGGCGCTCGAAGTAGCGACGCACGGACTCGACGGACTGCGTCTCGACAAGCTCGGTCGCGCGCCGGAGCTTCATCACCTCGGCGTGGGTACTCATCCCCTTGTACCCCTCCGACTGGTCGTTGTCCATCATCTGTTTCAGCTGCCCCCGCATCTTGTTGAGGTCCTTCTGCGAGAGGTCGGGGTTCGTCGTGTTCGTCACGCCGAGCTGTTTCAGCTTCTCCAGCCGGTCCGTGATCACCTCGTTGAGCGCGTCCCGGATCGCGAGCACCTCGTCCGGCAAGGTGACTTGCTCCCACTGGACGTCGGTGTCGTGAGTGTACTCGTCGACGTCGGCGTCCTCCTCGGTCATCACCTCGACGTTGACGAGCCCGAGGTTCTCGCAGACCGTCTCGATCTCCTCGGTGTCGCCGCCCGGCGAGGCCGACATCCCGGTGACGAGGGGGTCGGCCGCGTCGGCGTGGTACCGCTCCGCGATGTAGACGTACGCGTAGTCGCCGGTCGCGCGGTGGCACTCGTCGAAGGTGAGGTGGGTCACGTCGCGCAGCGAGATCCGGTTGCCGACGAGGTCGTTCTCGACGACCTGCGGCGTCGCGATCGCGATGCGCGCGTCGTCCCAGAGCGCGGCACGGTCGTCGGGCTTCACGTCGCCGGTGAACACGACGATCTCGTCGTCCGGAATCTCAAGCGCCTCGCGGTAGAAGTCCGCGTGCTGCTGGACGAGGGGCTTCGTGGGGGCCAAGAAGAGCGCCTTCCCGCCCGCCTCGTGGAGGCGCTCGACGGTGACGAGCAGGCTGACCGTCGTCTTGCCGAGGCCGGTCGGGAGACAGACCAGCGTGTGTTCGTCGGCGGCGGCGTCCGCCAGCTGGAGCTGGTAGCGGCGCCGCTGGAGGAAGTCGTCGACGAGCAGGGGTCTGTCGATCCCGGCGGCCTCGGTCGCCATCGGCGGTGCTTCGCCGCCGTCGGCCTAAAGCCTTCGCGAAGCGGGGTGAAAGTTATCCGTCGACGGAACGCTCCTCTCGGAGCTCCTCCGGAACGTCCTCGTCGACCAGCTGCGCCCACTCCGCGAGCCGGTCGTCGGATCTGTTCTGCGTGCTCATCACGCGACGGATCTCCGTGGTGCGTATTAACAGTTACCCCGATTCCACACGATCTATTATCTGCTCGGCGGATCGCCGCTCCGCGATCGCCCGCGACCGGAGCCGGTTCCGCTCGGGGCGACACGCACGCCTTTTACCGCTCACGCGCCTCCGGCCGGCATGAGCAACCTCGACGAGTTCCTCGCGGGCGAGCGGCTCGACGACGTGGTCTTCTACCTGAGCGACGCGTACCTCGACGACGACTCCCGGCTGCGCGAGGTCGGCACCGAGACCGCCGGCGGCGTGCGGCTGATCCTCGACGGCGAGACCGGGCGGTCGGCGTTCCAGGCCGGCACGGGCATGGGCGCGATGGAGTTCGCGAAGACGGCGATGGCCGCGGAGGGCGAGATCGCGCGCTCGCTCGACGACGGCGCGTGTCCGTTCGCGGACGGCCCGGACGCGGACGACGCGAGCGAGGATCCCGAAGCCGACCACGACATCCAGTTCATCTTCGCGTTCGCCGAGGCGCAAAACGAGGAGGTCGGCGGCCTCTACGCCGAGGGCGACGTGGTCCACGCGTACGCTCACTGTACCTGCGGCGAGAGCTACTCGCACAAGTGGGTCGTCGGCGACCGCGACGACTGAAAGCCCGCCGAGCGACCGGCTACCCGCTCGGCTCGACTACTCCTGCTCGGGCGCGTCGTCTTCCGGGACGGCCCCCTCGACGAGCGACTGGTCGCCGTACTGCTCCCGGAGGTCCTTCTTCGAGAACTTCCCGGTGGCGGTCTTGGGAACCTCGTCGATGAACTCCACCGCGTCCGGGACCCACCACTTGGGGTACTCCTCGCGGAGCCCGGTCTCGATCCGCTCGACGAGCTCGTCGCGGTCGACGCCCTCGGCCACGACGATGAACGCCACGGGGCGCTCCTGCCAGCGCTCGTGGGGCACGCCGACGACGGCCGCCTCGCTGACGCCGTCGTAGGCCATGATCGCGTTCTCCAACTCGACGCTGGAGATCCACTCGCCGCCGGACTTGATCACGTCCTTCGTCCGGTCGACGAGCTGCATGTAGCCGTCCTCGTCGACGGTGACCACGTCGCCGGTCTTCAGCCAGCCGTCGACGAACTCCTCCTCGTTCGCCTCGGGGCGCTTGAAGTACTCCTTCGTGACCCACGGGCCGCGGATCCGGAGCTCGCCGAACGCCTCGCCGTCCCACGGGATCTCCTCGCCGTCCTCGTCGATGACCTCGAACTCCAGGCCGGGAGCGACGAGCCCCTGCTTCGAGCGCTTGTTCACCTGAGTCTCGTACTCGGCGTCGCGAAGGTCGTCTTTGAGATGCGAGACGGTGCCGATCGGCGACAGCTCCGTCATCCCCCACGCGTGGAGCACCTCCACGTCGCGCTCGTCGTACCACTCGATCAGCGCCTGCGGCGCGGCCGCGCCGCCGATGATCACGGTGTCGAGCGTCGAGAGGTCTACCTCGTTACCCTCCTCGATGTACTCGCGGAGGCCGAGCCACACCGTCGGCACGCCCGCGGAGATGGTCACGCCCTCCTCTTCGATCAGCGCCGCGAGGTCCGCGGGGTCCGGCGAGGGACCGGGGTAGACGTGCTTCGCGCCCGCGGCGGCGGCGGTGAACGGCATCCCCCACGCGTTGACGTGGAACATGGGAACGACGGGCATCACCACGTCGGAGTCCTCCATCGGGATCCCCTGCGGGGTCTGGGAGGCCATCGTGTGGCTCCACAGCATCGAGTGGGTGTACTCGACCCCCTTCGGCTTCCCCGTCGTGCCGGAGGTGTAACAGAGGCCGGCGGGCTGGTCGCCGTCGAGGTCCGGCCAGTCGTACTCGGTCGAGTGGTCCGCGATGAACTCCTCGTAGGCGGGCGCGTCGAGCGCGTCGATGCCCTCCGAGCCCATCGCGACGAAGTCGACGCCGTCGAACTCTTCCGCCCCCTCCGCGGCGCCCGCGATCTTCTCGGCGAGCGACGGGTCGACGAAGATGATCTCGTCTTGGGCGTCGTCGACGATGTACCGGATGTGCTCGTCGGGCAGCAGCGGGTTGATCGTGTGGAGCTGCGCGCCCGTGTTCGGGACGCCGAAGTACGTCTCGAAGTGCCGCGTGTGGTTCCAACAGAACGTCGCGACGCGGTCGCCGCGCTCGATCCCGTGGTCGTCTAAGGCGTTCGCGAGCCGGGCCGTCCGGTCGGCGTACTCGGCATACGTGTGCCGCGTCCGCCCCTCGTGCGTCCGCGAGACGATCTCGGTGTCGGGGTACAGTCGCTCGGCGCGCCACATGAACGGTCGCAGGGTCTGCGCGTGTCCGCCTGGCATACCTCTCACCTCACGCGGTCTGGAACTATGAACGTTATCATGATTGATCGTGATTCTTTACGAGTAACTGATTGATCGCGGATCCTCGGTGGACGCCGCCGAAGCCCCGGACGCCTGTCTCTACGCATCTGCATATAAATGGCCGATCGACACGAACACCACCGGAGCCCCAGCCGCGAGGCGGGCGTACGCTCGCTGCCGGTCGAAAGGTCCGGAGCGCCTTTCGTGATGACGAGACGCCTCTGGCGTCTCGCACCACGCACCCCGTCGCTCGTGTCAGTCGCTCCTGCGGTGCTTACGTCGCCTGCGGCCGCCTCGCGGCTGCCCCTTCGCGTCCCGCCCCGCACCGCACAGCACCGCACCTCACGCCGCCCCAGCCTCGTCGGCCTCCCTCCGCTTCGCTCCGGTCGGCCGACTCCAGCGAGAATCGAATATTCCCCGGCAGCCGGCGCGTAGCGCCGGCGACCTCGCACGCGCTCCTCGCGGGCCGGTGGCCCGCTCGGAGGCGCGCGCCACCGCACCCAATTCAAGCGAGTGGATTACCCCCGAAACAGGCTCGCGTGGACCGGCGCGTGGTCGGAGTCGGGCCGCGGGTCGTCGCCGTCGTCGCCGTCCTCGTCGGAGACGGCGCGGCCGTCGACGCCGTCGGCGAGGAAGTCTCGGACCGGCGGGCCGACGTGTTCCGGCTCGACGAGGAACGCGTCGTGGCCGTGGTCGGAGTCGACCACGTGGTGGGCGACCGGCACTCCGGCCTCGCGGAACGCGTCGCCCAACGACGCCGACTGCTCGACGGTGAAGTGCCAGTCGGCGGTGAAGCTCATCAGCAGCGTCTCGCCCTCGAACGCGGCGAGGGCGTCGGCGTCGGTCCCGTGGCCGGCGGCGAGGTCGTACTCGTCCATCGCGCGCGTCAGATAGAGGTAGCTGTTCGCGTCGAAGCGGTCGCCGAACCCCTCCGCCTGGTAGTCGAGGTACGACTCGACCTCGCGGTACGGGAAGAACCCGGCCGTCGGCTCCGGCGGCAGCCCGAGGTCCCCGTCCTCGCGCGTCAGGGAGTCGCGGCCGGCCGACCGGCGCCCGAACTTCCGCTCCATCGACGCCTTCGAGAGGTACATGATGTGGCCGATCTGGCGGGCGATCGCGAGCCCCTCGGTCGGGGCCGGCCGGTCGTCGCCGTAGTAGTCGCCCCCGTTCCAGTCCGCGTCCGCGCGGATCGCCCGGCGCGCCACCGCGTCGAGCGCGAGACACTGCGCGTCGAGGCGTCCGGCCGTCGCGATCGCGACCACGCGGTCGACGTCGTCCGGGTACCGCTTCGCCCACTCCAAGGCGTTCATCCCGCCGACGCTGCCGCCGACGACCGCCCGGAGCCGCCCCACGCCGAGGTGGTCGAGCAGCCGGCGCTGCGCGCGCGCCCAGTCCTCAACTTGGACCGGCGGGAACGCGGTCCCCCACCGGTCGTGGTCGGGCTCCTCGCGGAGGTCGAGGTCCGCGGGTCGCTCGCTGGCGGGACCGGTCGTCCCGTAACAGGAGCCCGGGACGTTCGCGCAGACGACGTAGTACTCGGTCGTGTCGATCGCCTTCCCCGGGCCGACGACGTCGTCCCACCACGCCCGGGCCTGCCCGGCCTGCCCGGCCCCGGTGGTCTCCGCGTCCCGCTCCGGCTCGGGGGAGCGCGCGACGTTCTGGCTCCCGGTGAGCGCGTGGCAGACGAGCACGACGTTGTCGCCGTCGAACTCGCCGTGCGTCTCGTAGGCGACCTCGAAGTCGGGGACCGACTGCCCGCACTCGAAGGTGAACTCGCCGAGCGAGGCGACGCCGTGGTCGGTCGGGACGGCGCTCATCGGTCCGCCCCCTCGTCCGCGGCCCGCTCCTCCTCGGTCCGGCCCGCCGCGACGTGCTCGCCCGCGGCCAGTCCCGCGTCGAGGTCGGCGATCACGTCGTCGGGGTCCTCGATCCCCACCGAGAGCCGGAGCATCTCGGGGTAGACGCCCGCGAGCCGCTGCTCGTCCTCGTCCATCTGCGCGTGGGTGGTCGAGGCGGGGTGGATGACGAGCGTCTTCGCGTCGCCGATGTTCGCGAGGAAACTCGTCAGGTCGACCGACTCGCAGAAGGTCTTTGCGGCCTCGTACCCGCCGTCGACGCCGAAGGTGACCATCCCGCCGAAGCCGTCGAGGTACTCCGCGGCGTTGCCGTGGCTCTCGTGGTCCTCGAAGCCGGGGTACGTCACCCAGTCGACGCGGTCGTCGCCGCGGAGGAACTCGGCCACCCGCCGCGCGTTCTCGCAGTGGCGATCCATTCGCAAGGGGAGCGTGTTCAGCCCCTGGATCGTCTGCCACGCGTCGAAGGGCGACTGCTGGCCGCCGGTCGGCCGCACGCCGCGCTGGCGGGCGACGTTCGCGAACGCGGCGTCGCCGAACTGCTCGACGAAGTCGATCGGGTACGCGGGCGATTCGCCGTCGAGCTCGGCGTAGTCGGCGTCGGGGTGGTCCCACGGGAACTGCCCGCCGTCGATCACGACGCCGCCGACGGTGGTGCCGTTGCCCGTGATCCACTTCGTCGTCGACTCCCAGACGACGTCGGCGCCGTGCTCGAACGGCCGACAGCAGTACGGCGTCGCGAACGTGTTGTCGACGACGAGCGGCACCGCGTTCTCGTGGGCGATCTCGGCGAGCCGCTCGAAGTCGGGCGTGACGAGCGAGGGGTTCGCGAGCGTCTCGACGTGGACGAACGCGGTGTCGTCGTCGATCGCGTCGGCGTACGCGTCGTAGTCGAGGGTCTCCACGAGCCGCGTCTCGATCCCGCGGCGGTCCGCGACGCTGGTGAGGTACGCGGCCGTCCCGCCGTACATCTCGGAGCTGGCGACGACGTTGTCGCCCGCGCTCGCGAGGACGGTGGTTATCGCGTCGAACGCGGCCATCCCCGACCCCGTCGCGACCGCGTCCGACCCGCCGGCGAGGTCGGCGAGCCGCTCTTCTAAGACGTTCACCGTCGGGTTCGAGAGCCGGGAGTAGACGTGGCCCTCCGCCCGGAGCGCGTACAGCTCCGCCGCCGTGTCCGCGTCGTCGAAAACGTACGAGGTCGTCTGGTGGATCGGCGTGGCGCGGGCGCCGGTCGCCGCGTCGGGCTCGGCGCCGGCGTGGAGACTCCGGGTCGAAAACCCACGTGTCATGTTTGTTGCTCATACGACTACATACATCTATAACTGTCAGTTACGGCAATTGATGCCCCTTCGGCGCCGCGTCCGCCGGGCGGCGCCGCTGGGCGCCGCCGCCGTCGCCGTCGCGTCGTTCCGCGCCCGAAGCGTGCGTTTATGACCGGTCGGGCGCCAACCGGTGGTAATGGCAGTCGCCGCCCCAGTCCCCGACCTCGCCGACCGCGCGACCGACTGCGCCGACCGGCTGCGCGAGGCCGACCGGGTGCTGCTCGCGTCCCACATCGACGCCGACGGGATCACGAGCGCCGCGGTCGCGTCCACCGGGCTCGCCCGTGCGGGGATCGACCACGAGGTCGTCTTCGAGAAGCAGTTGGACGCCGACTCGATCGCCGGGATCGCCGCCCGCGAGTTCGACGTGGTGCTGTTCACCGACTTCGGCTCCGGCCAGCTCGACGCCATCGCCGACCACGAGGACCGCGGCGACTTCGTCCCCGTCATCGCTGACCACCACCAGCCCGCCGACCGCGACACGCGGTACCACCTCAACCCCCTCTTGGAGGGGATCGACGGCGCGAGCGAGCTGTCGGGTGCCGGCGCGAGCTACCTCCTCGCCCGCGCGCTGGAGGGGCCCGACGGCGACAACCGCGACCTCGCCGGGCTCGCCGTCGTCGGCGCGGTCGGCGACATGCAGGACTCGGCGGACGGGCTCGTCGGCGCCAACGAGTCGATCGTCGCTGACGGTGTCGACGCCGGCGTCCTCGACGCGCAGACCGACCTCGACCTGTACGGCAGACAGACCCGCCCGCTCCCGAAGCTGCTGGAGTACGCCTCCGACGTGGACATCCCGGGGATCTCGAACGACGAGGCGGGGGCCATCTCCTTCCTCACCGACCTCGACCTCGACGTGAAACGCGACGGGGAGTGGCGCCGCTGGGTCGACCTCGACGCGGAAGAGCGCCAGCGGCTCGCCTCCGCGCTGATGCGCCGCGCGGTCGCCTCTGGCGTCCCCTCCGAGCGGATCGAGGCGCTCATCGGCACCGCCTACACCCTGACCGACGAGGAGCCAGGCACCGAGCTTCGCGACGTCAGCGAGTTCTCCACGCTGCTCAACGCGACCGCGCGCTACGAGCGCGGCGACGTCGGGCTCGCGGTGTGTCTCGGCGACCGCGGCGACGCGCTCGCGGAGGCGCGCCGGCTCCTCCGCACCCACCGACAGAACCTCTCCGAGGGGCTCCAGTGGGTCAAAAACGAGGGCGTCACCCACGAGGAGCACCTCCAGTGGTTCGACGCGGAGTCGCGCATCCGCGAGACCATCGTCGGCATCGTCGCAGGGATGGCGGTCGGCTCCCCCGCGGTCGACCGATCGAAGCCGGTGATCGCCTTCGCCGAGGAGAGCGCCGAGGAGCTGAAGGTGTCCTCGCGCGGCTCGCACGCGCTCGTCCGCAAGGGGCTCGACCTCTCCGCGGTGATGCGCGAGGCGAGCCGGTCGGTCGGCGGCGACGGCGGGGGGCACGACGTGGCCGCGGGCGCGACGATCCCCATCGACGAGCGCGACGCGTTCCTCGCCGCGGCCGACCGGATCGTCGGCGACCAGCTCTCGTGAGCCGCCGCGCTCCCCGCTCGCGGGGACGCGGTCGCCTCGTCAACTCACCGCCGCCCCGGTCACCTGACCGTCGCGTAGGTCAGTAGCGACACCGCGAGCAGTTCCAGCACGCTCATCGCGAGGACCACCCGCCCCACGAGCGGGTCCATCGCGTACAGCGTCCGCATGCTCGCGAAGAAGAAGGCGACCGAGACGAGGTTCTCGATCAGGAGCACGCCGCTGAACCCGACCAGCCCGAGCAGCAGCGTCGACCCGAACTCGCGGTAGTTGCGGAGCCAGACCGAACCCAGCACCGCCAGCAGGGCGCTGTTGACGACCGCGATCAGCACGGCGACGCCGGTCGGCGACGCGGGGTTCATTCCGCGTCCACCTCCCCGGTGATCTCCTCGAACGTCTCCGCGTGGCGCTCGAAGCGGTCGGTCAGGAAGTACAGCTTCCCGTAGTCGTGGTCGCTCGGCTCGACGACGTCGTGGTCTTTCAGCATGTCGAGGTGGTGTGTGATCGTGTTGTAGTCGACGTCTAGCGCCTCCGCGAGCTCGTTCGCGTTCCGCGGACGGTCGCGGAGCCGCCGGACGATCCGGACCCTGTTGGCGCCACCGCGGCTCGCGACGAACAGGTACCACAGGGCCTTCTCCATCTGACGTACTGGTGTGTCCGGTATGTGATGAAAGTCGTTTCGCCCCGGGTCGGTCCCGGCGAGCGCACCGAGCGCGGCGGCCACGTCAGCCGACCGTCCGCCGGACCCACCCCGACGCGCCGCTCGGGACGGAGCCCGACTCCTCGCCCGACTGGAGGGTCCCCGTCCCGTCGGTGGCGCGGACGACGACCTCGTGTTCCCCGTCGGGCTCGAAGACGTGGCGCCACTGCCGCCAGACGTCCGCGTCGGGCAGCGCGTCGGAGAGGGCGGCGTCCGTCCACGAGTCGCCGCCGTCGGTCGACACCTCGACGCGCTCGACCCCGCGGGTCCCGGCGTAGGCGTGGCCGGCTAGTTCGACTCGCCCGTCGCCGAGTTCGGTGATCCCCTCGTCCCAGAGCTTGGCGACCGTCTTCACCTCGCCGGTCCCTTCCCAACCGCGCTCCTCCCAGTAGCCGTCGTCCTCGACGCTGAGGAGCTCGATCTCCGAGAGCCACTTCACGTTCGTCTCGCCCCAGTGGCCCGGGATCAGCACCCGGACCGGGTGGCCGTGACCGGAGGGGAGTTCTTTCCCGTTCATCCCCCACGCGAGGAACCCCTCGGCGAGCACGTCGACCGGGAACTGGACGTAGTAGCCGTCCTCGCCGCGCAGCATCGCGCAGTCGCACTCGCCCTGCGGGTCGACGGATTCGATCAGGGGCCGGATCGGCGTTCCGGTCCAGACGGCGTTGTCCAGCTTCCGCCCGTTCAGGTCCTCGCCGACGCACCGCAGCGTGATCGCGCGGTGTTCGACCGGTCGGTCGACCAGCTCGTCGAAGGTGACCGTCCGGTCGGTCTCGGTCTCGCCGGTGAACGTCAGCGACCACTCGGCGGCGGTGACCTCCGGGTCGAACTCCGCGATGTCGACGTTGTAGAACTCGCCGATCGGACTCACCATGTCGTGGAGGTCGTCGCTCTCGAACGCCAGCCCCGCCGCGTCGAGCTCCTGGAGTCGGACCGCGGCGCCCTCGGACCGCGGGGCGTCCGGGAGGGGATCGTCGCCCGCGGCGGACAGCCGCCGGCCGCCGGCCGCCGCGACGACGAACCCGAGCGTCCCCGCGACGACGCCGAGCGTCCGACGACGCACCGCGTCGACGCCGGCGGGTAGCCGACTCCCGTCCGCGGCGATTCCCTCCCGCTCGGAAGCGTCGTCCGGCGCAGAGTTCGACGGGGACGGAGACGCGGGGCCGTCGGCGCTCGGCGGGAGCCAGCCGACCCCGGCGACCGCCGCCGCGGGGAGCGCCGCGCCCAGCGCCCCGATCGAGACGCCGGTCAGCGCCGCCGCGAGGAGCCACGCCCCGCCGCCCGCCGCGGCCGCCGCGGTCGCCCGTCGCTCTGTGCGCGCGGCGACCCGGAGGCCCGCGAACGCGACCGCGCCGAACAGCCCCGCGACGGCCGCGACCGCCATCCCGATGTGGATCAGGTGGCCGGCGTCGCCGAACGTCGCGATCGCGAACGTCACGACCGGCCCCGGAGTCAGGTTGACGATCGCCTGGTCGACCGGCCGCACGACGAACGAGGGCGTCCACCCCGTCGCGAGGTACGACCCCGCGACCGCGGCGGCGCCGGCAGCCGCCGCCAGCAGCGCGTCTCGGCGTTTGGGACCGTTGATCATACTTTACGTCGGGGTTACGGTCACTTGAACTACGTCCCCGACCGCCGGGTACTCGTGGCCGTCGTCGACCTCGCGCAGTCGACGCACGACGCCGCCCTCGTCCGCGCCTTGGTCCGGCGCCTCCTGCGCCGGGGCTTGGTCCGGGCCCCTTCCGGGCGGCTCCGCGTTCGGCTCCGTCCCCGCGTCGAACAGCGCCGCGGCGTCGGTGACGTCGCCGTCGACCGGGTCGCCGTCCTCCGGCCAGAGCACGATCCCCGTCTCCTCCGTCGAGACGAACACGTCGTTCGAGGGGACGAACATCGAGGCGAACGAGAGCCGGTGGCCGGGCGAGACGTCGACCTCGAACTCGAACGCGCCGCCGGGCGCGATCGGTGGTGCCCCCGGAACCTCGCCAGTCGGGTCGTTCGGGTCCGCGACGGTGTCGGCCGGCGCGTACACCCCCGAGTGGGCGACGACCGACGACGCCTCCAGTTCGTCGACGAGCCCGTCTGCCCCCTCGAAGCCGGTCGGCGGACCCGCCTCCGCGAGCGCTTCGAGGCCGATCGAGGCCGACTCGCCGAGTTCGTAGACCGGGTTCTCTCCCTCGTGGACGGCGTACGCGCCCGGCGTGATCCAGACGGCGCCGTCCGTCGGCGTCTCGGCGGGATAGAAGTCCGGGGACGCGACGTTCTCGATCCGCACTCGCACGGTGGCGGACTCCGCCATCCCGTCGTCACCCGTCTCGTCGTCGTCCGTTCCGCCGTCGCCGTCCATCGCCTCATCGTCGTCCGCCCCGCCGTCACCGTTCATCGCACCGTCGCCGTCCATCCCGCTGCCGTCATCCATGCCGCCTTGGTCACCCGTCCCGCCGTCGCCGAGGCAACCGGCGAGTGCCAGCGTCGCGAGTCCGCCGCTCGCCGTCAGGAACCGTCGCCGCGCGTCTCGGTTCGTCATGGCTTCGGCGAGGGCGATGACGGGGATATAGATTTTTCAAGTACGGAACAAACTCGGTGCGGAGTCGGGGCGAACTCCGTTCAAACTTCGTTCGGGATCCGGACGCGGTCGGCGGGTTCCGCCACCCGTCGCTACCGGCGCGGCAGGCGACGCTCGGTGTCGATGAGCGCGGCGGAGAAAACAGTCGCCGCCTCAGGCCTCGCCGAGGTCGCGGAACATCGCGCGGTAGTCGTCGGTCGACAGCGACTCGCCGAGGTCGTCGATGTCGGCGTCCAAGTCCTCCAACCGGTCGACCAGTTCGGCGTACGCCTCGTTCTCCTCGCGCTGTGCGGCCGGTTTCTGCGAGCTGAGGACCGCGCGTTTGCTGGCGAGGGCGGCGGCCTCCTGAACGAGGTCGTCGTACTCGCTGCGCGTCAGTAGCGTGTCGATGGCTGCGAGCAGCTTCGAGCGGCTCACCGGCTTGGTGAGGTAGAGGTCGAACCCCATGTCGATGATGTCGAAGTCGGGTTCGACCGCGGTGACCATCGCCACGCGACAGTCGTACCCCTCCTCGCGGATGTGTCCCAAGACGTCGTCGCCGCTCCCGTCGGGGAGGCGGCGGTCGAGGAGCACCACGTCGACGGCGGGGTCGACGCGGTCGATCGCCTCGGCGGCGGTCTCCGCCACGTCGACGGCGTACCGCTCCTCTAAGAAGCCGGCGTACAGCGCCGCGATGTCTGGCTCGTCCTCCACGACGAGCACCGACGGATCGCTCACCGCCGATCACCGCCGAGGGCGACCGGACACGCTTCACCGGGCATACACGAACGGGCGGCGTGTCGAGAGATAAAACTGTCGCCGTTCGCTCGCCCGATGTGCTCAACCGTCTTTTATATACTCCGGCCGCCAAGGGGGAGACGAATGTCAGAACTCGTCTCCACCGGGGTCGAGGGGCTCGACTCCATTCTCACCGGCGGCATCACCGAGCGGTCGACGGTCCTCGTCTCCGGCAACCCGGGCACCGGCAAGAGCATTTTCGGCATCCAGTACCTCCATCACGGCGTCTCCGAACACGACGAGCGCGGCGTGTACGTCTCCTTCGAGGAGGACGAGGCCGACATCCGCGGCGCGGCCGCGTCCGTCGGCTTCGAGGGGTTCGACGAGATGGTCGACGACGGCGACATCGTGATCCTCGACAAGCGGGAGATGCTCCGCGAGACCGACTTCTCGACCGCGGTCGACCGCCTGCTCGACACGGTCGAGGACGGCGAGTTCGACCGGCTCGTCCTCGACTCGCTGTCGATGTTCCAGCTCTTCTTCGACGCCGAACAGGAGAAGCGCACCTACCTGCTGAAGTTCTCGGACATCCTCAAGGCGAACGGGCTCACCTCGCTGCTCATCAACGAGCAGGGCGCCGTCTTCCCCGACACCGAGGTCGGCTTAGAGAACTTCCTCACGGACGGGAACATCTACTTCATCCAGACGCCGACGGACTCGGGCGTCAACCGCTACGTCTGGGTTGCGAAGATGCGGAAACAGGACATCGACACCGACATCTTCCCGATGGAGATCGGGCAGGGTGGGATCACAGTCCACGAGCGCGCCGGCGGGTTCTCGATGATGGGCGGCTCCGACGACCAGCCGTCGTTCTGACGCCGGCGGTAGGCGCCCGACGCGTCCGGCCGCTCGGCCCGCTACTCCCGCGACGAGAGGTCGCGCCAGACGTCGTCGAGGCGGTTCTTCACCGCCGACCGCTCCTCCACCTCGACGGTGAGCCCGTCGCGGAAGTCGACCTCGACCCCGTCGACCTTCCGGCGGTACACCTTCACGCGCCGGTGTTCGTCCGAGAGCGGGCGATCGTGTAACTCGAGGAGGTCCGCTTCCTCCAACTCGTTGATCCGTCGGTAACACGTCGCGATCGGGACGTCCAACTGGTCGCTGAGGTCCTGCGCCGACTTCGCGTCGCCCGTCGCCGTCAGGATGTCCGTGTTGTATTTGTTACCGAGTACGGTGATCAGATCGTCCCCCACCATTCACGTTATCGAGATTGATTTTTATCTCTTATAATGGTACCGGTGAGTGTCCCGGGCGGCAATCCTCGCGATCCGGCGCGCGGTACGGGACCGCGGGCGGTTCGGCGACTCGAATCGGTTCGCCGTGTTATCGCCGCTGATACCCGCCACCGTGGGTTTATTATCCGCGTTCGAGCAGGTGAGGTATGGAGCTCATCGAGGGGTTGTACCTGATGACGACCACCGTGCTGGCCGGCGCGAGCGCGACGCTCGTCGCGTTCGCCGTCGCGGCGTACCGGTCGTCCGGCCGCACGGCGATGGCGTACCTGGCGGCCGGCTTCGGCCTCGTCGTCGTCGCGGCGGTCGGAACGCCCGCGGTCGCCTTTCGGACCGGCTTCGCGAACGCCGAGGCGCTACTCTTAGTCAACACCGGGCTGCTGGCGGCGTCGATGGCGCTCGTCGCCGGGAGCCTCGCGGTGTACGAGCCGGGGACGCGCGAGTTCGTGATCCCCGAGTCGGAGCTGTCGCGCCTCCGCGATCGGTGACAGTCGGGTCCGAGCCCCAACCCCCCGCGTCGCCGCCGAATCGATCCCGAGCGAACGCCGCGAAACCGGAGGCGTACCCCGCTCCCCGACGCCCTTTTGCGTTCTCGGTCCGTAGCGATCTCGATGACAGATCGCTGTCGAGACGGCGGCGCGACCGCGAGCCCGCGACCGGCTCCGCGGCGGCGCCGACCCGGTGAATCGCCCCGAGGCCCGGGGCGTCGACGATGACGACCGCCGACGGCCGCGGCGGCCTCTCGCCGGTCGCGCGCCTCTCGGACCTCGCCGCGCGCGCCGGCGTCGGCGCCGGGGTCACGGTGCTCGTGAGCGTCCTGCCCGTCGTCGGGCTGGTCGCGCCCGCGGTCGGCGCCGGCGTGGCGAGTTGGACCGACGACGCGGAGCGCCCCCGCGGCCCGAAGATCGGGGCCGCCACGGGCGCGCTGGTCGCGCTGCTGTCGCTGCCGCTGACGTTCTTCGCCGTCTGGGTCGCGGCCGCGGTGTCGCCCGCGGCGACCGTGGGCGTCCTCGCGCTCACGCTGTTCGGCGCGGCGTACGTCGTCGGCAGCGGCGCGCTCGGCGGCTACCTCGCGGACCGGATCGCCGAGGACCGCGATACCTCGCCGGCGGACGCCGACCGCGAGGCGCCCGCGACGCCGATCGAGCGCCTCAAACACCGCTACGTCGAGGGCGATATCTCCGACGCGGAGTTCGAGCGCCGCCTCGACCGACTGGTCTCCGCCGACCGCGACCGCACCGACTCGACGTCTCGACGCGAGACGCCCGAGACGACTGCCCCCGAGCACGAGCGCTGAAACGGCCTCGGGGGGATCGCTCTTTCGAACGGCGTCGTTGACACCCGGTATTCACCCCTTCTCGCTCGTCAGTCTCGCCCGACGCGGCCGCCGCTCGTTCGCACATCGGATTCGTGACGGAGACCGGTCGGTACCGCCGCTGCGCCGCAGATCCAGATCTGATACTCTCTCGTCGAAGTCGTTGATATATTCTGTAACTAAACTACTCAAAATAACCCGGAAATCGCACGACGTGACGTGTTTATCAACTCGGATAACCGGGGACGTGATCTTAAGTAGGAAATCCACTTCGCTATCGATAACGCCCGCCGGGCAGGCCGGGGGCCGACGCAACACACAATGTTCGAAACTATACTGGACGAGGAAGAGCGCGGTCAAGTGGGGATCGGGACCCTCATCGTGTTCATCGCGATGGTGCTGGTGGCGGCGATCGCCGCCGGCGTCCTGATCAACACGGCCGGGTTCCTCCAGACGCAGGCAGAAGCAACGGGCGAAGAGAGTACAGCGCAAGTGAGTGACCGGATCCAAGTGGTGAGTACATCGGGTAATGTGACTCCCAATACCAATGGCTTTGTAGTTGACAACGTCACATTTGTCGTGGCTAAGGCTCCGGGTGCCGGGAACATAGACTTAGATGAGACCACAATCCAAGTTATTGGAGAGCAAGGACAGAACAGCACACAGATCGGTGATCTTAACGAACCTATTGAAGACATCATCGGCGTTTCTAACAACGTATTAACAGATAATAGCGATCGCGCTGCTATTCAGGTGAGCCTCACATCGACCGATCTGGACGATGCTAGTATTACCGAGGGAGGTGACTTCGATAACTACGGCGAACTTCGATCGGGTGAAGAGATCACAGTCACATTCACAACACCATCGAGTGCTACGACAACCAAAGAAATTCGCGTTCCGACTACGCTCACATCGGATCAGACCTCTGTGAGGCTGTAACAATGTTCGAAAAAATCACAAGTGAAGAACGCGGTCAAGTTGGAATCGGAACTCTCATCGTGTTCATCGCGATGGTTCTGGTAGCAGCAATTGCTGCTGGCGTGCTGATCAACACGGCTGGATTTCTTCAGTCGCAGGCAGAGGCAACAGGACAAGAAAGTACTGACCTCGTTTCTGAACGGATTGAAGTCACGGGTACAACCGGCATTGTAGAGGATAGCGGTACCCAACAATACGGTCAAACTGTCGGAGACAACCCGACTAACCTCTCACAGGTTCGCGTCAGCGTCTCCGCCGCTCCCGGTGCTGACCAAATCGACCTAAATGAGACCACCGTTCAGGTTGTTGGCCCCACCGGACAGGATACCTTGGTGCTCAACAGATCGGGTATTAGTGGGGACATATCCAACTTAGCCGTTGACGAATTTGCTGTGGAGGACAGCAGTGGAACATTCGTTACTCCCAACCGAGCTGTAATCAACTCGACTAACTCGTTTACACTCGTCTTCAACACCCTAAATGAGCCGTTTGGTAACACTACTTTGGCAAATGACGGTGACATATTCGGTGAGAGCGACACCGCGTCGCTTGACATCGTCTCGCCGTCCGGCGCGACGACGTCTGTCGAGGTGGCTGCTCCGGACCTGTTCAGCACTGAAGGCGAAGCAGTCCGGCTCTAACGAGCTTCGAACAGCGCGGTAACCACCGTCGCGGCGGCCAGCCCGCCGGAACACCTATTTTACGTCGCGCGCTACCACGGCCCATGAGTGACCACGATCCCCCCGCGAGCGATCCGGACGCGACGCCCGCCGACCCGGAGGAGCTCGACTTCACCGACGACGAGAACGTCGTCGAGATCGGGCAGGGTCGCTACGTCGTCGGGACGAACGGCCGCCCGAACGTCGGCCGCGGACGCGAGCAACGCCGCGCACAGCCCGCCGACGACTCCGGATTCACGACGGCCGACCCGGCGAATCCAGATGAGCGGCGCCCCGCAGGCGACGACCCGCGGGCGAGCGCGGCCGGCCCGGGTGTCGGCGAGCGCGGCCAACCACAGAGCGGACAGCCCCCGGACGGCCGATCGCCCGGCTCCGGACAGCCACCGCCGAGCGCCGCACAAGGACGGGGACAGTCCCGGCCCGCGACGGGCGGCGACGCGGTCGACCGACAGTCGGTGAGCCGGTGGCTGGCGACCTCCTTCGACGGCGACGGCTTCGACTACGGCATCGACGCGACGCTCCACGCGGAAGGCGACACCACCCGCCAGCGCATGGTGTCGAACGACGTGACGGCGACGTTCGATACGCTGATATCGTGGTTCGCGTCGAGCGCCGGGCCGAGCTCGCCGACGCCGGAGGCGATCGGGCTGCTGCTCGCCGCCTCCGAGACGACCGTCGACCTCCCGCCGGTGATGATCAAGCGGTTCGCGGCGAGTCAGGGGCTCTCGGCGAGCGACAGCATCGGAGATCTGGTGCGCGCCGCTGAGGACGCGGGGGGGTTTAGGATCGAGTAACGATCACAGCAGCGCGAACAGCGCGACCCCGATCAGCGCGAATATCGCGTAGGCTCCCGCCATCACCTCCCGTTTCAGCGGGCTGCCGAGCGGCCCGGCGGTGAGCCGGCGGATCGGCGGCAGGATCGCGACGCCGGCGAGGATGAGCGGCCACGACTCGGCTGCCGGCACGCGGGTCAATGCGATCACGACCGTCCCGTACCCGAGGACGTACGATCCGCGGCGCCAGAGCTGTTCACGGTCCGAGAGCTCCTCCATGGAGGGGAACGCGTCGCTCCCGCTTGATCCGCCGCCGTCGGATCCGCCACCGCCGCTGCTTCCCCCCGCGACCTGCTCCGCCTGTCGTTGAACGTACTCGTCCAACTCCTCGGCCGCGTCCTCCGTCTGCGGGGCGCCGCACTGCCCGCAGTACCGCGCCTCGTCGTCGACCGGAGCGTCACAGCGGGGACACGATGGCATCTTGGCGTGGATCGGGCGCCGGCCGGGCTTAATTCTTCGGACCGAGGACGCCGCTCACGTCGGGCGATTCCCGCGTTTTCCTCTCTATTTGCCCCGGTCTCGTTACACGCCCTGATAATCGGGAGGGTACGCTTTAGTCGGTGACTCGCTGAGTCGTCGCTAACCAACCGCGGGTCGTCGTCCGGCCCGACCTCGTTGACCACGCCCCCATGACGATGGACCACGACTACCTGACCGACACGCGCTTGACGGACCCGACGGCGACCGACGGCGATCGGGCGGTTGATTCCGAAACGGACCGGCGGTCCCGTCTCTCCGGGCTCGTGCCATCGACGTTTCAGGCGGGCGTGATCGGCCTCGTCGCCCTCGTCGCCCTCGCCGGCGTCATCACGACCGCTCCGGCCGCGGCGGGGCTTTCTTCCGGCCCGCCCGCTCCATCTGTCGACCCGGGAACGACGGCGCCGGCCGCGGTCGAGACCCCGGGACCGACCAGTCCGGTGGACCGCCCGGAGATCAGCGGCGGGTTCTCTCGGGCGACGTACACCGGCGTCGCGGGCGACCCGGTCAGGATCAGATACACCGCCGATAACCCCGACGGAGACGAGTACCTGCTGATCGGCGGGAACCGGCTCAGCGACACGGGGCAGTCGGTCGGCTTCGTCGACGTGGTCAAGATCTCGGACACGAGCGAGACGACGATCAACACGCGGACGATCGGCACCGACGCGAGTAATGTCAAAAGCTGTGGCCTCGAATCCACGTCGTGTGACCTGAAGTTCGTCGACGAGGACGGGAACCCCGTCGCAAAAAGCCTCGACAACCTCAGCGCGTTCTCCGGTGCGACCGGCGCGGGCGGGCTCGCCCGACCCCTGGCCCCGCAGCGGTACCGGCTCGCGATCACTAACGGGACGTTCGTCGTCGAGGACTCCGGCGCGGTGACGCCGACCGAGAGTGCGGACCAAGCCGACCTCGTGTTGGAGAAACCGCGGTTCCACGACGAGGTCGAGGTGTTCACCAGCGTCGACCCGAGCGCCCTCAACGAGGAATCCGAGACCGAGTCGATCGAGGACATCCGGAGCAACGGGCTCGATCGGACTGAGGTGACGAAGGGCAACCGGATCGTCCTCGGGTTCGAGTCGACCGGCATCTGGGGGGCTCTGTCACACTTCGCCGGCGACGAAGAGGAGTTCGAACCGGGGCAAGCGATCGATCACGAGGTGCTGACCGACCTACTGGATGCGGAGGAAGGCGTGTCGCTCCGGGTCCGACAGACGAACCCGGGGATGAACCAAGCCCCCTCGGAGCTCGACCTCTCGCGCGCCGACCCGGGCGACGTCAAGCTCTTCGTGGCGGACGCGACGGAATTAGAGACGCCCGACGCGCCGGGACGGTTCTACCTCGTCATCGACACGAGCGACGGCGGTGCTTTCACTGAGGGCCCCGCGCCGGGCGACGAGTTCGCCGTCGAGTTTGCGCTGGAGGGTACGGAGGGCGAGCGGTACTCGTTCGCTGACGACGGCGAACCGCCGGCCGCCTTCGAGGCGGCGTCGGCGAACGACGACGATATCTCGGCGCAGTTCCCTTACTGGGGGGCGGCCGACGGCACGGCGAGCGCCGAGGCGTCGTTCAGCGTCCGAGAGCGGTACGTCCGGTACGACCACGTCACCGACGACGGCGAGATTCTCGTCGAGGCCGACGACGGGCGCATCACCGGGACGACGTCGCTGCTGCCGGTGCGCGAGATGTCCGCGACGTTCGTAAACGACGCCGGCGACGCCCCCTTCCGAACGGAGTCGCCGCTGGAGGTCTCGGACGGGAACTTCAGTGTCGACGTCGATCTCAACGGGACCGCTCCCGGCACACGGTTGAACTACGAGCTGTACGAGGGCTCCACGCTCCGCGACAGCCGGACGGTCATCGTCGTCGGAGACGCCGACAACCCGGACGAGCTGGAGATCGAGGACGCCCCCAAGAACGTCACCGTCACCGAGGGCGGAAACCTCTCCGCGCTCCGGGCCACCGCGCGTAACGCGGGCGGTCTCACGGGCGAGGGAGAGCTCACACTCACCGTCGACAACGGCAGCGAGGCCGGGTCGTGGGGCGTTCGGCTCGCCCCGGACGAGTCCCGAACGTACGGGTTCGGCTCGGTGACCCTCGACCTCGACCCGGGTACCTACCCGTTCACCCTTCGGCTCGACGGCGACACCCACGGCGGGACGCTCGTGGTCGAGTCCGATCCGGCGACGACGACGATCGATGACGATAGCGAGTCGAACGCCGACGCCAACGGGTCCGCCACTGATGACGACGGAACCGGTGACGGAAACGAGACAGACACCGACGACGGCGACGACGGGTCCGACACGGACGGCTCGGGCGACACGGATGGCTCCAATTCGGATTCTGACGCCGACCAGGGCTCCGACGGCGAGGGGGGATCGGACACGACGACCGACGAAACTCCCGATGACGCGCCCCCCGACGACGGCGACTCCGACGGCGTGGGGATGCTCCCGCTCCCGTTCGGCACCCGCGAGGCGTTCGGCGGCACCGTCCTCGTCGGTGCGATCCACATCCTCGGCCACTGGGTGTGACTCACCCGGCGGCGACCGGCCGCGTCCCGCTCCGTTCTCAGCGCTGAGAACCGCGGGGGAGCGGTTAAGTGATCGCTGTGCCCGGATTCAGACAACAATGGCTACGCGGGTACTCATCGCCGACGACTCGGAGTTCATGCGGAACCTCCTCCGAGAGATCCTCGAAGGCGAGTTCGAGATCGTCGGGGAGGCGGAGAACGGCGTGGAGGCGGTCAACATGTACGAAGAGCACGGTCCGGACCTCGTGATGATGGACATCGTGATGCCGATCCGCGACGGGATCGAGGCGACGACGGAGATCTTAGAGGAGAATCCCGACGCGACGGTGATCATGTGTACCAGCGTCGGGCAGGAGGAGAAGATGAAGGCGGCCATCAAGGCGGGCGCTGAGGGGTACATCACGAAGCCGTTCCAGAAGCCGAACGTGCTCGACGCCATCGGCTCGGCGGTATAATGCGCGTCGACGTCCGCGCGCTCGGGGCCTGTAATCGCCTCGCGGAGCGGGGGGCCAAACAGGCCGCCGGCGCGCTCTCGGACCTGACCGGGACCGACCTCGCGGTGGAGGTGACGGGCGCGAGCGTCGCCAGCGGCGAGGACCTCGCGGAGTCGTTCGCGGGCCGGGAGTCGATCGGCGTGAGCGTCGGGCTCCGCGGCGGGTTAGACGGCGAGGCGGTCCTCGCGTTCGACGCGGTCAACGCCGACGCCCTCCTCTCGCTTTTACCCGGCGGGCAGTCGATGGAGCGCAGCGCGGTGACGGAGGTCGGCAACATCGCGCTCGGCGGCTTCCTCGACGGCTGGGCGAACTACCTCGGGAAGGCGATAGACATGTCGCCCCCGCGGTACTTCGAGGCGGACGGCGCCGCGGTGCTGCCCGACGGCGCGCTCGCGGGCGACGGCGTGTTCCTCTTCGAGAGTCGGCTGGACGCCACGACGACCGACCTCGACTTCTCCATCTACATGCTTCCCGACTCGGGGCCCTTCCGCGACCTCATCGTCGGGAAGACGGCCCCCGCGGCGACGGCCGGCGGCGAGGCGAACGGCGGGACGGAGAGCACGGCGGTGCCGTACGAGTCGCTGTCGACGTTCTCCTCGCTGGCGAAGCGGGGGTCGGCGAACGCCGCCGACAACATCTCGATGATGACCGGGTTAGAGACGAGCGTCGACGTGAGCCGGCTCCGGTTCGTCCCGCTCGCTGACGTGCCCGCGGAAGTGGGGACCGAGCCGCATGCCGGCACGGTGTTCGAGCTCCAGGGAGAGCCGAGCGGCTACCTCGCGATCCTCTTCGAGGAGTCCTCGGCGGCGGCGGTCGCCGACGCGATGCTCCCGATGGAGCCGGACGAACCCTTGGGCGACATGGCCGAGAACGCGCTCTGCGAGCTCGGCAACGTGATGACGAGCGGGTTCATCGACGGCTGGGCGAACGTGCTCGGCACGTCGATCACCCACTCGCCGCCGGAGTTCGTCCACGACATCG
The DNA here is from genome assembly GCF_005435095.1 of Halorubrum sp. CGM5_25_10-8B. Taxonomy (NCBI): domain Archaea; kingdom Methanobacteriati; phylum Methanobacteriota; class Halobacteria; order Halobacteriales; family Haloferacaceae; genus Halorubrum; species Halorubrum sp. CGM5_25_10-8B. The sequence goes on from NZ_SGTY01000004.1 coordinate 247,014, forward strand.
GGGCCTCGACGATCAGCCCGCTCGTCGCGAAGCTGAGCGAGCGACAGGACTACGGGTTCGTGATCGACACCGCCATCGAGACCGAGGGGATCCAGGCGCGCTGTGACGTGTACGCGCTCCCCGACGAGCGCGAACTGGCTCGGGCGCTCGACCGACTCTCCGACTCGTGACCCGCTCGCTCTCCGACGACCCACCGGACGACCCGGCGGAGCGGACGGAGAGCGACGCGGTCGCCGACCCGGCCGCCGTCACCGGCGGTGCCGCGGCCGACGACCCCGGCCGAATCAAAGTGGGCGTCGGCGAACTCGCGGTGACGACCGACGACGCGGTCCTGACCACCAGCGGGCTCGGCTCCTGCGTCGCGGTCGCGCTCGTCGACGAGCGGGCCGGCGCTCGCGGCCTCCTCCACGCCATGCTGCCCGCGGGCGAGGGGCGGACGACCGCGACCTCGCGACCCGCGAAGTACGTCGACACCGGGGTCGACTCGCTGATCGCGTCCCTCGACGACGCCGGCGCCGACCCCCGGCGGTTGAAGGCGCGGGTCGCCGGCGGCGCCGAGATGCTCGACCTCACCGACGCGGTCGGTCCGCGGAACGTCGAGCGGGTCGGCGAGGTGCTCGACGCCGCCGGCGTCCCGATCGTCGCCAGCGACGTCGGCGACGCGGTCGGCCGCACGGTCCGGTTCCGCTCGGACGGTCGGCTCGTCGTCCGCGCCGCCGACGGCTTCGAGCGGGCGATCTGAGCGCCGATCGGCGGCGGTTCGGTCCCCTTTCCGTCTCAGTTCTCCGCATTTAGTCCTGTAACGTCCGATATTCGACCGACGGCATGCTTTCTCACGGTTGATATTTTGAGGGGTGAATTGAAGTGCGTTCTGCGGGTCGTACACGGTAATGGGCCTCGAACTACCGGTGTGGGGAGCTCCAACCGCCGCCTGGGCAGTCGCCACGCTGGGGCTCGTCGGTGCGAGCGTCCTCGACAGGTTCCTCGACGACGACGGATCCGGCGACGACGGTTCCGGGGGTATGGACGGCGACGACGATCCCTTCGGCGGCGACATGGGTGGAGGGATGGGCGGCGGCATGGGCGGCGGTTGGAGCTCCCCACACCGGTAGTTCGAGGCCCATTACCGTGTACGAC
>NZ_SGTY01000050.1:0-436 GCF_005435095.1 Halorubrum sp. CGM5_25_10-8B
TTCTACTCCAGCACCAGACACAAAGAGGTTAGTTACGGTTACTCCAAGAATTGCGTTCCCGATGATAAAGACGATTCCTCCGATGAGGAATCCTATAACGACGCTTCCCGGTGTGTGCTCTCCCCTCGTCAGATAATATGCGATCACTGCACAAGCAAGGGGAATCCCAACAGAAAATACGAATCCGCCAACAGTCATGATCGGTTGCGACCACGTATCTATGTAGACGTTGCTTGCCGTTGACGACATCAGTTCTTGCGGAACAACAAAGAGCAAGATAGTGGTGAGCAGAAGGAACAACGCGCCGAATACTCCGATACCGACACCAATTTTGACGGGGTTTTGTCGATACATAGGTGGTAGTTGAAGCTACTGCGTGATGAACGATAGGTCTAGCCTATCTGTTTTGATAATGCTCAAACCGCTAGTACTGGTC
>NZ_SGTY01000051.1:0-239 GCF_005435095.1 Halorubrum sp. CGM5_25_10-8B
GAACTCGCAGATAGCGCGGGTGTCCTCGGTGGTCTCCGCGGGGGTACTCATAAAGACCCCCCTTCGACGGTATAAACGTTTCTCGCCGTCGTGCGGTTTTCGCTTATAAGGGAGTGGGTTGGGGCGGTTTTCCGGGTGCCGTCCTGCGATTCTTCCGTTCTCGTAGTATGTTCACTCATTTTGATCGTCCTCGTCAAACCGCAGTTTGTTCAGATGCTGTTCCCGTCGCTGTTGGAACT
>NZ_SGTY01000005.1:0-237402 GCF_005435095.1 Halorubrum sp. CGM5_25_10-8B
CCAGCGCGGAGTTCGATCTCGCTCCACAAACGACAAGTCGATCCACGCGGTACGTTCGCTGAGGCGGTCGAAATCTGTCATAGACACTCAGAACTCGTCCGCCTCATCCTCTAACTTAACGCGACCCGGCTATTACCCCAAAAGGCTATAATAAGCGAAGCTGATCTCCAAGTCAGCGAGAAATTAATTTACAATGTTAGTCGAATATCCCGTTACCAATAAATCCGTTCGCTTGGAGAACAGGCCAACGCAGTCATCGCTCGCCACGCATCGAATGGGGGTAGAACGGTCGTGACTGATACTAGCTATCTTGACCGGCTGGTTGACGATGACGCGCTCAGTGAGTACCTTACCGAGGAGTTCGGGGAGGTGGATACGTTCGACGTTGAGCGACACGCAGAGGGGCACTCAAATGAAACGCTGTTCGTCACGTGGGGCGACCACGAACTGGTGATCCGACGACCGCCGCCCGGTAAGACGGCTGACACCGCCCATGACGTACTCCGCGAACACCATGTCGTCGACGCACTTTCCGGCACCGGCGTTCCGGTACCCCGGACGTTGCGCGCTTGCGACGACCCCTCAGTGCTCGGAAGCGACTTTTATCTCATGGAGCGTGCCGACGGCAGCGTATTGCGAGACGCCGAAGCAAGTCGGTTTGCCAATCCCGACGCACGCAAGCAGATCGGAACCGAACTTATCGACACGCTTGCGGCTATCCACGCCGTTGATTACGAGGCAGTTGGACTTGCCGAATTCGGTCGCCCAGAGGGATACACAACTCGACAAGTCGAGCGGTGGACGGAGCAACTTGAGTGGGCCTTTGGGACAACGGAGTCTGTCAGAGAAGTTCCTGACCTCGTGGCTGTCGGTGAGTGGCTCGCCGACAATGTCCCAGATGACCATCCAGAGACGCTCGTCCACGGAGATTTCAAACTCGACAATGTGATGTATGGGCCAGGGACACCGCCAGAGGTCGTTGCTGTGTTCGACTGGGAACTGTCGACGCTCGGTGACCCACTTGCCGATCTCGGATGGCTGCTGTTGTTCTGGTACGATGAGGGTGACCCAGACCCGGCGATGCCAGATTTAATGTCGACGTTCACAGCTCGCGAAGGGTACCCGACTCGCTCGGAGGTAATCAATCACTATGAGACAGTAACGGGACGTGAGTTCGTTCACGAGCGGTTCTACCGCGCACTCGCAGCGTACAAGATGGCTGGGCTCGGCGAGATGTTTCTCGCGAGGCACCTAAATGACGATAGCGACGACCCACTGTATCCAAAGATGGAAACACAGGTTCCCGAGCTCGCGTCGCGGACACTCGCGTACATCAACGGAGAGACGGAGCGGCTGTAGTCCCCATTGACCATTGTCACCCAACCGTCTCACCGTGCGGTCCAGCCACCGTCCGCAGCGAGTGTTTCGCCGGTAATGAAACTCGCTGCGTCGCTTGCGAGGAAGACGACGGGGCCGGCAATCTCCATGGGGTCGGCAAACCGGTCAAGCGGTGTCCGGTTGAGGATCGACTTTCGAAGCCGTTCGTTCTCCTGTAGCGTTTCAGTGAGGTCGGTTGCGACGTAGCCGGGGGCAACCGCGTTGACCCGCACATCTGGTGCCCAGTCCATCGCTACGCTCTTTGTCAATCCTACGAGGCCGTGTTTCGACGCGACATATGGATGCTGTTTCGGCAGGCCAACCTCTCCCGCAACGCTCGCGACATTGACGACACTGCCACCTGCTTCCCGGAGATGGGGGCCGGCAGCTCGGAGCGTTCGAAACGATCCCCGCAGGTTCACGTCGAGAACACTATCGACCGCAGCGGACTCAATTTCAGTCGGGTCACCAAGCGCGTCTCCAGGGTTGAACCCGGCGTTGTTGACGAGGATATCGAGCGAATCAAACGCTTCCACCGTCTCTTCAAATAGCGTTTCGACGTCATCATCATCGGTCACATCGGCGGTGATGCCGCGGGCTTCGACACCTAGATCGCGGGCTTGGTCGGCAACAGCCTCAACCTCAGTAGCTGTCCGCGCCGAGGGGACGACCGTGGCCCCCGCAGCAGCCATCCCGAGAGTTATGCTGCGTCCGATGCCGCGCCCGCCACCAGTGACAACAGCAACCTGGCCCGAAAGGTCTGGAAGGACATCCACTGGTGCCATGTCAGCTCCGGCCGCGGTCGTATCATCAGTGGTCATTGGCCACCCCCATCGCCAGGCGCATACGGGAGTTCCGGCTCCTCGATCGTTTCTCGAAGCGTCTTCTTATCGAATTTCCCGGTCGCAGTTTTCGGAATCTCCTCACGGATCTGGACGTCGTCTGGAAGCCACCAGCGTGGGAACTCCTCTTGGAGGAACGTCCGGACAGACTCTACGTCAATCTCACAGCCCGCTTTCGGAACGACAAACGCCAACGGCCGCTCCTGCCAGCGTTCATGTGGCGCCGCAATGACGACCGCCTCGGCAATGTCACTGTGTGCCATCAAGGCGTTCTCCAGTTCGATGCTGGAGATCCATTCACCGCCGGACTTGATGACATCCTTTGCCCGGTCAACAACTTCGATGTAGCCGTCTTCGTCAACGGTGGCGATGTCCCCAGTGCGGAGCCATCGGCTCCCGCCGTCATCTGCTTCGACGAAGTCCGTCTCGTTGGCCTCCGGTCGGTTGTAGTACTCCCCAACAACAGTTGGACCGCGAACAAGCAGCTCACCGAACGCCTCGCCATCCCATGCGACTGACTCGCCGTCATCCCCGACAACTTGCATCTCAAGGCCGGGTGAGAGTAACCCCTGCTTCGCTCGTTTGTCGGGAGCCGCTTCGCGGCCGTCGGTGGCAGTCCCGGATGTCGGCCGGGAAACTGAGCCGATACTCATCGTTTCGGTCATCCCCCACGCGTGTTCGATCGTCACCTCATATTCGTCTTCGTAGCGTCGCATCACCTCCCGTGGGGCAGCACTGCCGCCAACGATGATACGCTCAAGCGAGGAGAGGTCACCGCCGTGCTCATCTAGGTGATCAAGGACATCGATCCAGACTGTCGGGACCCCCGCAGTGAGCGTCACCTCCTCAGACTCAATCAGATTGACGAGGTCAGCGGGATCTGGAGACGGCCCTGGGTAGACCTGCTTTGCGCCGGCCATCGTCACAGCATATGGGAACTCCCAAGAGTTCACGTGGAACATGGGGACGACCGGCATCACAACGTCGTCCTCAGCGATGTTGAGCGCAGCGGGCGTCATCACCATCATAGCATGGGCGTAGAGCATCTTGTGGGTGTACTCAACACCCTTCGGCTTCCCTGTCGTCCCAGAGGTGTAACACATCCCGGCTGGATCGTCTTCCGAGAGCGGTGGCCACGACGCTATGGGATCTGTGTCCGCGATCAAGTCTTCGAAGGCCGACAGCGGCAAGTCTGCCTCGGTCTTCGGCACCGTGTCATCCATGACGACGACCTCGCGTACCCCCTCGATACGGTCCCACAGGCGATCGAGGATCGCCACGGCATCACGGTCAACAATCAGTACGTCGTCGGCGGCATCGTTGACGATGTACTCGACGTTGTCGTCCTGTAACAGGAGATTTACCGTATGGAGCTGCGCGCCAGAGAGCGGAACCGCATAATACGCCTCGAGATGTCGGTGGGTATTCCATCCAAGCGTCCCGACTCGATCGCCGGACGTGACACCGAGATCGGCCAGCGCGGCCGCAAGCCGCCGGACACGATCGCCAAAGTCGGCGTAGGTGTAGCGATCGATCCCATCGTGGGTGCGTGAGACGACCTCAGTCTCGGGGAAGAGCCGAGTGGCCCGCCAGAAGAACGGACGGAGTGTAAGCTCCTCAGGCATCGGCAGTCCCCACAGAGAGGTACGTCTCAAGCAGGTCCTCTCGGTCCCGAATCTCATCGACCGTCCCATCGAAAACAATCTCTCCAGTATCCATGATATATCCCCGTTCGGCAAGTTCGAACGCGAAGTCGACGTTCTGCTCAGTCAATAGGACAGTCACGTTCTGTTCAACAACAGTCTGGACGATTTCTTTAAGATCGTCAACGATCACCGGCGCGAGCCCCTCCGTCGGTTCATCAAGCAGCAACACATCTGGTGACTGGACAAGCGCGCGAGCGACCGAGACCATCTGCTGTTCGCCGCCACTGAGGTTCCGTCCGTTGCTATCACGGAGATTGTCAAGCGCAGGGAACAACTCATACATCTCTTCAACCGGCCGCGGATCGCTTGCTAGGTTATGTGCCAAGCGAAGGTTCTCTTGGACGGTCAAAGTGGGGAACACCCGGCGATCTTCCGGCACGAGCGAGATTCCCAGTCCATTAATCGCATCAGATGAGAGTCCTGTAATCTCCTCGCCACGATACGTAACAGAGCCGGACCGTGGGGGAGACGCACCAATGATCGAGCGCATGGTGGTCGTTTTCCCTGCGCCGTTGCGTCCGAGTAGTGTCACTACCTCGCCTTCGTCGATCTCTAGCGAAACCCCGTGAAGGACGTGGCTGTTCCCGTAGTACGTGTCGATTTTGTCGACTGTGAGTATCGTCATACGCTATCACTTCCGAGGTATGCTTCGGTTACCCGTTCATCCGCCAGCACGTCTTGTGGTGTCCCGTCTGCGAGGATCGCTCCCTCGGCAAGCACGACAATTCGATCAGAGATGTCAGTGACGACATCCATGTTATGTTCAGTTACCACGAATGTTGCGTCGAGGTCCGCATCGAGTTCCCGGATCAACGAGACAATCTCCGTGACTTCAGTCGGATTCATGCCTGCGGTGGGCTCGTCCATCAGGAAGACGTTCGGCTCGATAGCGAGCGCCAAGGCGATCTCGACGGTCCGTTTTTCGCCGTGACTCAACGTGTCGCAGGGTGTATCTGCGATGTCTGTGAGCCCAGTGAGCTCCAGTATCTCCTCGATGTCGGCCTCAACGGACTCATCACCAGTTGCCCGCGAGCGGAAGTCAAGTCGGGTCCCTTCGTGGCTGATCCGAGCCACACGGACGTTTTCGCGGACAGTGAGTCCTTCAAAAATATTCGTTATCTGGTACGACCGCGAGAGTCCTGCTTGCGCAACTTCGTGCGGCTCCGCATCGGTAACGTCAGTAAGTTCGTTTTGATCGCCGCTTCGAAGCCAGATAGATCCGCCCGTTGGCTGGAGCACACCAGTAAGGAGATTATAGAATGTCGTCTTTCCCGCTCCATTTGGTCCGATGATACTGGTAATTTTGTCGTCGTCGATCTCGATAGAGACGTTATCGACGGCGGTCAGTTCTCCGAACTGTTTGCGGAGATCGTCTGTCTTGAGGACGGTTGTCACGTGTCATCACCTCTGTCAGTTGCCATGTTATTGTTGCCCGGTTCGTCCTCGTGATCTGACGCAGCCGAGGCCTGTTCACCGGGGTCAACGGTATTCTCTCGTCCACCAGGGTCACTGTCGTCGTTATTGCCGAGCACTCGATCGCGGAGCAGCAAGAGGCCACCAACAGCACCCTGCTTGAAGAACAGCACAACTGCGATAAGCAACGCGCCGAAGAACAGCTCCCAGTAGGCCTCCAGAGCCGGGAAGCGACTAATCGCCCACCGGATGTACAGGAAGATAAATGCGCCCACGAACGGGCCGTAAAAGTAGGTCGCACCGCCGATGACGGTAGCGATAACGGCGATTGCGCTCGTCGACCAGTGGGTCAGTCCTGGAGAGGCAACGCTGGCGAGCCCCGCGCGAAGGACACCTGCAATTCCGACGACTGCTGCCGAAATTATGAACGTCATCCAGCGGTGGTGGCTCGCATCGATCCCGAGCGCGGCCGCCCGGTCAGGACTCTCTCGGATCGCCTTACAGATGGTCCCAAACGGTGAGTTGACGATGCGCCATACTCCGTACGTTGCCGCGACCACGGTAATGGTCGAGATTACGTAGTAGATCCGCCTGCCACCAATCCGAAGGCTTGTACCGCCGAGGTCTACAGTCCCGAGGAGAACAATGACCCCGTCAGTACCGTTTGTCAGTCCCGCCGGATCTTGGATGATGAGCGAGTAGCCCAACATCCCAAACGCAAGGGTGATCAGAGCAAAGTAGATCTCCTGTAACCTGACACTGAGCCATCCGACAGGCACAGCGACGATGATAACGAGTACGAGGCCGACAACGCCACCAATCATGAACGTGACGAGCGGCGAAATTCCGGTACCGACAATATCAGCGATCATCGGTCCTAGGTCTCGCAATACAATTGCGATCCCGTACGCGCCACCCGCGTAGAACAGGCCGTGGCCAAACGACAGCAGACCGGTGTACCCGTACAGCAGGTTGAACCCGAGCGCGAACAGCGAAACTACGAGGAAGTCGGTGAACAGGTAGACTTGGAACGGCGGCGCAAAGGTGATCAAGATTAATGCGAGGGCTCCAAGGACGCCAAACCGCTCACGGGTCCAGCCCTCGGCGACAGCGGATCTAAACTGGCTAACCCGACTGCTGGTGTCGGTCGCGCTCATTCGCCGATCCCCCCGAAGAGTCCCTCAGGACGGATCAGCAACACGATCACCATCGCAAGGAATGGAATCGCGATGCTGCCGGCACTGATAAACTGCGGGCCGAGACTCTGCATCATGCCGATGAGCATCGCACCGACGAACGCGCCGCTCATTGAGCCGAGGCCGCCGATGACCACGACGATAAACGCGTCAATGATCACCTGATCACCGAGGGCTGGGCTGGTCGACTGGAGCGGTGCGGAGAGCGCTCCACCAAGGCCAGCCAGCACGCTACCGAGGAAGAAGACCCCAGTGTAGAGCCGCGGCACGTCGACACCGAGCATGGCTGCCATCTCACGATCTGAGGAGGTCCCTCGGACCAGCGATCCAAAGTACGTCCGCGTGATGAACAGCCACAGTCCAATGAGCACCGCGACAGCCAAGCCAATGACGACCAGCCGGTACGCGTTGAACGTACTCCCGCCGAACGTCACAGAGAAGTTGAACACGTCTGGCGGATCGATCGAGTACGATCCCGACCCCCAGATGAACCGGACTGTCTCGTGAATGACGAGTACGAAACCAAACGTGACTATCAGCTGGTCAAGATCAGAGTCGACACGGTCATACAGCCGCCGGATCGCAGAGAATTCGATCACGGCACCAACGATACCAACGGCCAAAGCGCCCACCACAGCGGCGATCCAGAAGTTGTCAATGACGTTCGAGACCACCGCTAGGGTGACGTACGCACCGAGCATGTAGAACCCGCCGTGTGCGAAGTTGAGCACACCGAGTACGCCGAAGATGAGACTCAGCCCAACCGCAATTAAAAAGAGGCGACTCCCGAGGCTGAGCCCGATGACAACGTCAGAGATACCGATCAGTGGAACGAGTGATGTGAGACTCATAAAAACGGCAAGAGGGTTAGATACCCGTCGGCAGGTCAGAGTCGCCGAGTGCTTCCGACAGCACGTCGGGACCCGCCTCGTATCGGTTCACCGGGTCGAGGACGTTACTTTCCCACTCATCGTCATATGTGACGGTGCCCCAGACTGACGCGACCGTCGCTTGGTTTGTCTCGCTGAACTGGTACTCACCGACTGGGCCCGAGTGCTCCATGCCGGTGAATTCGTCGACGAGCGCGCTGGCCTCTGTGCTACCGGCTGATTCGATCGCGTCTTTGTACAGATAGAGCGCGCGGTATGCTCCCTCGGCATTGTACGTTGGGAGCGTGCCGTACTCCTCGTAGTACGCCTCACGGAACGAGTTGTTCGTCTCTGAGTCAGGGACGAACGGATCATACCGGGTGGATGCGTACTCTCCCTCCGGGAGGGGGCTGCCGTCGCTGGGGTAGTCCGTCCCCATCCCGACACTGAACAGCGTGTGGTCGATCTGGTCGAACCAGCCGGCGTCCTCAGCCTGCCCGATGAACGTTGTGAGGTCAGCCCCCCACAGTGGGGTGAGTACCGCGTCAGGGTCGGCGTCGAGAATGGAGCTAATAAATGGCGTGTAGTCACTCGTCGCCAGCGCCGGGAACTGCTCGGCCGTGAACTCAGCCTCGACACCGAGTCCGTCACAATAGGCCTGGAAGTAATCCCACGTCTCGTACCCGAAGGCGTAGTCTGGCCCAATAGTGGCCCATTCGGTGGCATCGAGTTCCTCGGCAACGCGCGCTGCGCCGTACACGTCTTGTGCGAGACTGTTGGAATCGCGGAACACGTACTCGTTCCCAACGGAGTCTTCATGTTCACCCTGCGGCGAGGTGACGAACGGGGTTGCCGCGTGCGTGATCATGAACGGGACCTGAAGTTGGGATATTTGTGGCGCAACTGCCTGCGCAACGCCACTCGAGTCGAGCCCAAACAGTCCGTCGACGTTGTCCTCTTGGACAAGACTACGGATCTGCTGGATTGCCGTGTCTCCGCTTGCTTCGGTGTCACGGACAATCACATCGACCTCCCGCCCGTCGATACCGCCGTTGTCATTGATCCGCGACTGCGCAAACTCAATTCCCCGTTCTGCCTCTTCGCCGTACAACGAGGCGAACCCTGAGAGGATGTATGCGGCACCGAGCGTTACGGGCCCACTGTCGCCACCACCGCCTGAACAGCCGGCGAGTGCGACCGCCGTCCCCGCACCGGTCGCCTGTAGGAACCGTCGCCGCCCAATCGGCGATTGACTTGCTGAACTCGTCGGTGTCCCCCCAGTCTGCTTTTCCTTGTTTTCTTCATCCCCAATTTCGGTTTCCATTGTTAACAATCGTCCGTGAGTGTCGCTCACTACATAAATGTGTAGGTCCATGACACACCATCCCTTTATCTCGGTTCTGTGCTCCGCTAAACACCCCAGTACAGAATTAGATCGTCAGTTCTGAGTGCCGGGCCGGTTACCTGAGCAGCTATCAAACGTGACCAATGTTAATGTACCTGTGTTGCGTTCCCAGATCGCATGGATGTAGTGAATCCAGCAACGGGGGCTCGTGTTGAGACATACGACGATCACGATGAAGACGACGTTGAAGCGGCCTTAGACCGGTCAGAACAAGCATTCAAAGACTGGCAGACCCGCCCGCTTCGGGAGCGAGAGCAACTTCTGGCGAACGCGGCAGAGGTACTCAGAGAGAACAAACAGGAGTACGCCGAGACGATGACGCGGGAGATGGGTAAACCGATCTCACAGGCGGTTGGCGAGGTTGAAAAGTGCGCGTGGGTCTGTGAGCATTACGCGGAACACGCAAGTGCGTATCTCGAAGCCGACCACCATCCGAGTCCTCCGGGGTCGGAAGTGAAAACCGAACACGAACCGCTCGGAACTGTCTTAGCGGTGATGCCGTGGAATTTCCCACTCTGGCAGGTGTTCCGCTTTGCCGCACCGTACCTCACCGCTGGAAACGTGGGGATTCTCAAGCACGCGTCGAATGTACCTGGGTGCGCGCTCGCAATCGAGGAAGTGTTCCAGAAGGCCGGGTATCCTGATGACGTCTTCCAGTCGCTGCTGATTCCATCGGATCTCGTAGATAATCTCCTGACGGACAGTCGGGTTCGGGCCGCAACGCTGACAGGAAGTGGTCCAGCTGGACGTGCGGTAGCCGCGAACGCCGGTGACCAACTCAAAAAGACCGTCCTCGAACTTGGAGGGAGCGACCCATTCGTTGTCCTCGACGATGCGGACCTATCGGCTGCGGCTGAGACAGGCGCTTGGGCGCGGAATCTAAACGGTGGTCAATCGTGTATTGCCGCGAAACGGTTCATCGTCCACACGGACGTATACGATGAATTCCTTGGCTCACTGACCGACGAGATGGATTCGCTCGTTGTGGGAGATCCCACAAACGAGGAGACCGATATCGGGCCACAGGCCCGAGAAGATCTTATGGAAACTCTTCATGAACAGGTCACCGCAAGCGTCGAGGCTGGAGCGACGCTCGTGACTGGCGGTGAGCCTCTCGACAGAGAAGGAGCCTTCTACCCGCCGACCATCTTGACTGATCCCCCGGAAGGATGTCCCGTCGACACGGAGGAGACATTCGGCCCAGTAGCTACGGTTTACGAGGTTGACGACGAGGAGTCGGCGATCACCAAGGCTAATGACACACCGTTTGGACTCGGAGCCAGCGTTTGGACGCAGGACCGCGACCGCGGTGAGCGTGTGGCAAGCCGTATCGACGCGGGCTGCGTGTACGTGAATCAGTTGGTGAAGTCCGACCCACGGGTTCCGTTTGGCGGTGTCAAGGACTCAGGCTATGGCCGGGAACTCTCCGAGGCTGGGATCAAGGAGTTTGTCAATCGCAAAACCGTTTGGATCGAATAACATCGGACAAGTTGGGTAGCGGCTTTTAAATGGGCCTTCGTCAGGTGGACAGCATGCCGAAGTCAATAGCGCCCACATTACCGAGCCATTTCCCTAACTGCCGAGGGCTTGAGCGGTCGCGTTCTCTGTACCAACGGAGGTGTTCGTGGGTGTCCGTATTTCGAGCGATTCGTCGTCGTACACTCTCATGGTCTCAATTACAGTACCGTTCTCGGCAACTCGTTGGACGATAACCGTCGGCGTCTCCGTAGGCGTCACTGGGTCTGTTTCGGTAGGATTCTCGACCGGTGTCTCGCCAGCGAGGAACTGCGAGATCGCGTCAGTCTCTTCGAACGAATCGACGTTCCCGGACCGTGCGTCTACAAACGCGACGTACGCGATCCCGCTGTTATCTTCGGGGACGACGCGCACTTGCCAATACTCTCGATCGTCGATGACTGTGAGAATGGGTTCGGCTGGCGAAAAGCGGTCCCAGTCTGTCTGTGGCGCTGATTGCCGCACGAGATCTGCTGCTCGCTGTGGGCCGAACAGCGAGTCAGTTGGGATGTAGCGTTCGAAGGTTCCGGTTTGGCCGTCGATTGTCCACAACTCTTGGAGACCCTGTGCGTCGCCGTACGGTTCGACAGCAACAACGTACTGCGGCCCCGACTCAGAAAGAATGAAGAACGGCTGGTCGTTTCCGTCTCCGGGAAGCGGTGCGATCTCGATTTCATCTTCGTGGCTCGTATAGGTGTTGAGGATTCCATTTCGGTACTTCGTTGCCGCGACCGATTGAAGCGCCAGTTTCTCTGGATACAGTTGCTGAGTGTCAAGAATTGGGCTAGCCGCAGCCTCAGAGGGAGAGAGCATGTCGATCGAACCGCTTGGATCAATGACGGCGACGCCTCCCCACTGTGGTGTCGAGTGTGGTAACGGCGTCAAGTGGAATGTGGGCTCAGTGTATGGGACGGTGATGTATTGAGTCTCATTGTGGATGACCATCTTCGGATCACCGTAGTCCACGAGATACGCCTGCGATTTGAGGAGCTTCCAGCGGTAGTTCCGATAAAAGATCGTTCCGACGCCAGTTTCGAGCTCGCCGTCTACGGACCGTACATTCGCCTGCTGAGTTGTCATATCGACAAGGACAGTTCCGGCTTGACGCTTTGTGATCGTGTTAAATAGGCCATCCGGAGCGAGCGGAGCAGCCCAGTAGGGAGTCCCATTCACCACGCTGATATCGGTCTCCCCGACGCGGTACTGCGGCCGGTTGAGTGTGTTCGATGCGTACCGTTCGGCGACCGCTCGCGTGACAATTCGGGGATTGTCGGCGTCAACATCGTCGAGTTGCTCAACAGTAGCCGTCTGGCTCATTGTTTGGTCGCTTAATGTGACGCCAGCGACTGCGTTAGCGACGGGCATCAGCGCGAACGCAGCGATCACGACGACGACTACACCGACACGAAGTGGGGTAATCGTGTGGTCGCTGCTGGAGAGCGTGTTGATGACGGTCTCAACGCGGTCGCCCGCACGTACGGTAACCCACGCCGCGATACTACCAGCAATGATGCCAAGCAACAGTAGCGGCGTCGTATACACCGTGTAGATGAGGCCATGGAGCCACGGCCGGAAGAACCAGCCGACGGCAACAGCAAGAATCCCAACAATGCCAAGCGGAATCCACGGTGGCGCCGACTGGTCTTGATCCGAGTCATCTGATGGCCAGTCGGCCAGATTGGTATCGAAGGGTTGTTCGTCTGAATCATCGGATGGAGGGCGTTCTGACATTCGTATGGGGCGTGAAATTATGATCTTGAACCTTGTATGTATGAGTTGCGAACCAACCCGCAAATTAGGTAGTAACTTCGCCGAATTACGAATTGACACAAATTCTACCAATAAGTAAGATCTTATCCTCGCTTGGGAGGGAGGCGATCCACTCAAAATCGGCTCGTGAGATGATCCTTTGATCGTGTACCGCACTTGCCAACCACTGGGACCCCAGCGAAGTGTTCGGAAGGTCTCCCGAAGTCACCAATCACGCACCACTATGTTCCACGCAATGTCCGCCACTTCGCGGCGACGAACCCTGCCACGATGAACCCGAACCCGGCGACGGTCGCCGGCGTCACTTCCTGCCCAAGCACGAGCCAGCCGGCCAGCGCTGCGAACACGGGGATGACGTACTCAATGAAGCTCATCTCGATGGGTCCGAGGTCGTCGAGTAACGTGAAATAAAGCAAGAAGCCGCCGACGCCAGCAACGGCAGAAAGGTACGCAAGTGCGGCGAGTGCGGACGGGGTCCACGTGGCGGCCGCGAACGATTGACCAGGGACTGCGATCACAGCGGCGTGGAGCACGACGGCGCCAATAGCCATCATCCACGCCTGCGTCGAGAGGAACGGCATCGACGGCGACCTGCTGTGCGTGACGACCGCGGCGACGGCGAACGCAAGTGCGGACGCAAGCACGAGCGACACTCCGAAGACGCTGTCCGCGAGATTCGCGGGGTCGGGATCAGCGATGACGACGACGCCAACGAATCCAAGCACGACGCCGAGTGCGGTGGCAGCGGTAAACTCTTCCTCAGTAGAGACGAGCCGCGTGAGCGCAGGTGTCACCACGGGGACGAGACCCAACAGAACGGCCGCGACACCGCCCGTGACGTACCGCTGGCCCGCGAAGAGGAATGCGTGGTGCGCACCGATTGTGAGCGCGCCACCGACGAGCACGTAGACGTAGTCGTCCCGAGTATGGGGACGGATATCCGCATCGGAGGCAACCACAGCGACAAACAACAGTGCGGCAGCGATGTCGAAACGCACGGCCGCAAACGGCACCGCAGGGAGATCAGCCAGGCCGACGTCCGTCGCCATGAACGCGGTGCCCCAGACGGCACACAGAAGCAAGAATCGGCCGGCCGTCCCGTAGCGACTCATTCACGAGGAGGTCGCCGCCAACAGCGAAATATCCGTCGGACCGCGCCAACTCTCGAGTGACCCGATGCGCCTAGCGACGGCGTCGACTGCGAAGTAAATGTAGACAAACAGACCTCAACGCTGGGTTAGCGCCCATCAGGGCTTCTAGGGTGATATAAATACCACCAGTCTAGGTGATCAGCAAGCCCGTTCAGATGACCCCGCCGTTGACATCCTCCTCCGCGTAAACGCGGAGGAATCCTGAGCGTTGGAGATTTCAGGTTTACAGTTCCACCGAACTCCGACACGGTGAGAATCCGTGTGGGGTTCACGGACTGTGACGGGTGGGACTGCTGGGAGTGCCAAGCCCCCGGTACTCCTATCCTCTATCGTGTTCGGACTCCCGGAGTTGTTTTTGCCTCGGGGAGTCCGGCAGACTTCGCTGGACTTGGAGTTACTTTCTGTGGTGCGTACAGCAGTCGGGCACTGCATCGGTTCATTATAAGAACCGACCGTTCACCCAACTGGTTCCGATTACTGTCTCATTGCTTGGGGCGGACAGGCCGCCATCGTAGGACTAACGGGAGTCGCTCTGTTCCCAGTCTGATTCCTATCTATACGTGGGATTGCCTGTCGCTTTAAGATGCGGATTGCCAAATCTCAGTGTGGCTATTGTAGCATAGATTGACTCCGAGTTGTCGGATTCATCCTGCGGCTGAAGCCGCAGGTATTCTCCTTGATCTATATAACGAGCAGTCCAATGATGAGCAGCAGCGCCGCGACCACGCTGCCGCCCGCCAGTAACGGGTTCTCCATCGCCTTCTCGTGAAGTGGCATCTCGGCGTATTCCTCGCGGAACGTCTCGAGATTCTGTTCGCCGTAGAAGTACTTCGGCTTCAACGCGAACCGTTCGGTCACCGCACAGCCCGTACAGACCGGCTCACCTTCCACCCGTTCGGTCTTGATGTGGCTGCGGCAGGCGATCGCCCCGCAGTTCGGACAGTAGGTGTAGGTCTCGTCGATACCGCTCGTCTCGCAGTGGACGCACCGATGAATCCCGTCCTCCAAGGTGACCCGTGAAGGGCCAGCAGCATAGTATTCGTACGGATACGAATACTCTTGCAGCTCGGTCGTCTGCCGAACCTCAGGGAGATACACCGGCTCGATCGATTGCACAGAGATATCCGAGAGATTCGGCCTACACGTCTTGTTGTAGGTGACGTTGTTGTCGCCGGTATAGGTCACCGTCGTCGTGTGATAGTCCTGAAGCCGGTCAACAGCCCACTCCTTGTACTCTGTTTGGGTCTGCCCAAATCGGCGCTCCTCGACGTCGTCGAATACCTCGGTTAACTGTCCAATATCGAGGGGGACCGCCGCGTGGAAGTTCTCGATGACTAGCGTCGCGACGTCGTCGTCGGCCACCTTCGGATGTCCACGGTCAGCGTGGACGACGAACTGTGTGCGATCGTTGATCCGGTGGATGACGCCTACCGATGTCTCGAAGACAGCGTTCGTGTCCGCGGTGACCGCAACCACCGGGCGGAACGTCACCGTCGAATGTGGCTCCGGAAGGTCGGCGGCCTCGATGTTCTCGATGTCACGGAACCTCTCCTTGACAGGGGCGTCGACATCTGTTGTCGGATCGTGGGGACGTAGCGTCTCGTCACAGAGAATCTCAATGCGACCGTTATAGAGATCAAGCCCGATCTCGTCGGCGATCTCCCGGAGAGCCTCGCCGTCGAGCAACTCGATTGGGTGGGGGTCGTCGTTCTGTTGGAGTCGGTTTGTGTACTCCTGAGCAGGGTCCGTGAACCGGCCAGTCGTGACGACCATTCCGCGTTTGGGGCCGTCAAAGTCAAACGTCGCGATCGCCGAGTGGAGCTTCTGGACGACTGGCCGCCCGACCGTCCCCGTGTGCTTACACTCGACAACGATTGCTCTCCGTGTTCCGTCGACGACTTCCTCCATCAGGACATCTCGGCCCTCGTCAGCTGTCTTCTCAGCTTGGCGGACGTTCTCGTAGCCGAGGTTGCGGAAGACATCTTCTATCAGGTCCTCGAACTCGAACCCCGAGAGGTCGTCCAGTATAGCCATCCGACTGTGATTAGACAGTATCTTGTTATAACGCCTCTGTACGCGCACAGTCAGCAGAATCTCACCGTGATCCAAGCCGCACTCGCCTACGACGAGGCCAGCCACCAGCTCGCGGTATGAACAGGGACGACGGTGCCGGCGAGTTCGATCCGATCTGTCTCCCGGCGCTTCAGTGTATTCGTGACTGCTGGCTCGAACCCGAATCGCTCGTCGGCGACGACTACGAGATTATCACGTTCTAAACGGTTCGGCGCGCTCACCCGACACAACGCTGACTCGGAGACGGCGTCAACTCCGCGAACAGCACCCCTATTTTTGCGTACGTCACGTCCTCAATGACCGCCGGTTCTCCTGACTCGCCTCCCCTCTTGCCGGTCGGAACGGACTTATCCGGACATCAGGCTATCTCAGGGTATGATCAAACTCACGCGGGCAGCGTACGATGACATCGTGTATCGGGCGTACAAAGGCAGCGAGGCAGAGATCTGTGGCGTGCTCGCTGGCGAACACGGCACTGACGGTGACAAGAGCGTCGTCACAGGGACGTACGCTGCTGAGAACGTCGCGGAAACACCAGAGATCCGCTACCTGATCGACCCCGAAGAGCAGCTTGAGCTGATTGAGACCGTTGAGGAGGCGGGTCTTGACGTGGTCGGGTTCTACCACTCGCACCCGACCGGACCGACGCACCCGAGCGAGACGGACGCCGCACAGGCCACGTGGCCGGACCACTCGTATGTCATTTGCGCACTCGACGGCTACCCCTTCGTCGGCTCGTGGCGGTGGCGCGACAACGAAGAGGCGTTCGAACAGG
Organism: Halorubrum sp. CGM5_25_10-8B; assembly: GCF_005435095.1. Lineage (NCBI taxonomy): Archaea > Methanobacteriati > Methanobacteriota > Halobacteria > Halobacteriales > Haloferacaceae > Halorubrum > Halorubrum sp. CGM5_25_10-8B. The sequence goes on from NZ_SGTY01000005.1 coordinate 16,093, forward strand.
AGACCGTCTCGATCCGAAGCGAGCGCTGAACGAACCCCGCAGACGGCGAGTGTTCTCACAGCACTCGGCACGCGGTCGCTCAACGGGAAACAGCGAGACCGGCGCTACGAACCATCTGCGCCTCGGAAACTCTCCGGTTCGCGTCGCCCCAAACCGGGTCGGAGGGAAACCTCTTACTCGATCGCTTCGATCTCCGGTTCGGCGTCGCCACCAGCGTCGATCGCGCAGGATGCCGTGTACTCCACGTCGTGGACGGACTCGATGGCCGAGTCATCGCCACAGACCGGGCAGTCGTCCTGCTTGGGGATCTCGACCTTGTCGAACTCCATGTCGAGGGCGTCGGAGAACAGCATCGACCCGTCGAGGGTCTCGCCTTTGCCGATAAGGTGTGTCAACTACCCCACCCTACTTCGCTCACTCTGAGGGGTTCGCTCGTAGAGAGTGGGGCTTGTCCATGAACTCGGCCTCGAACCCATCCAGGTAGGCGGTGAATCCGCCACGCGGCGTCACTGTTCCAGACTTTAGGGCATGCTGACTATTGCCCGTCCAGCGAGACGACTGTTGGCCCCGACGGACATACCGCATCCAGGTGTTCTTCGCCGCGTTGTAGTCCGCGTTCGCTTCCGACTCGCACTTCACGCACCGGAAATCGGTGCGGGTCGCGCGATTCTCCTCAGCTGTGAAGCCACACTCGGCGCACCGCTGTGACGTGTACGGTGACCCGACTTGCTTCACTGAGATACCTTTCGCTTCGGATTTATACGCCACTTTCTCGTACAGCGCTCGGAACGCCCGCTTGTGACCCCACAACGCACCTGTGCGATCGCGGATGTGGGTTAGGTTCTCGAAGGCTATCACGTCGGACTCATATCGGAGGGCTTCGTCCACGATAGCGTTCGACGCTCGGTGAAGTACGTCACGCACGTAGCGAAATTCCCGGCCACTCGACTGTTCGAGCGCCCGATGGGCGCTTCGCGTCCAAGTCTGTTGGAGTCCGGCGCGTACTTTCTCGAACTCGCGGAAGTCGTGAGTCAACTCCCGCCCGGTGAAAAAGAAGGCGGTGCTGGTGACAGCGAGGTTTTGGATACCGAGGTCAACCCCGAGGACCGTCCCGTCCTCGGCGGTGTTCCGCTCCGTACTGTTCTTCTCCCGACGGAAACCGATAGTGATTTTCGAGCATAATGTGAGGGTTCTCCGGCTTCACATCTTTCGCATCGGCGATTCCTTCGATGATTTTCTCAACTACCGTCTTGTCCGTACCGTCACTTGTCTCTCACGTGTCAGAGACCCGTCTAATTCGCAGTTTTCAGTGACCGGCTGTTTCGGACAAAACGTATCTGAAGAATAGAACTTCAACAGAGCTTCACCGCCAGAACCGCGGCTACTCGTCCGGTTCGTCGACCAGCAGCGTGTTCAGTACCAGCGTGGAGATACCGCGCCGGAGGCGTTCGGTGACGGCCTGATCGGAGATGCCGAACGAGTCCGCGAGCTCCTGGGTGGAGATCTGCCGCGGGAGCGAGTAGTAGCCGGCCTCGACGGCGGCCGCGAGGGTCTCGCGCTGCGGAGGCGTCATCCCGTACCACGGACCGGCGTCCGGCTTCGTGGGGTTGTAGATGCGCTCGATCGAGACGTCGATGTCCTCGTCGAGGTAGAACTCTTGAAACGACGAGAGCGCCTCGTGGCTCGGGAACCTGAGTTCGAGCCCCCACGTGTCGGCGGTTCCGGTCGCACCCAGCAGGACCGCGTCCAAGTCGAGGATCCGGCGGAGCAGCGAGGCTTCCGAGGGGTCCCAGTTCAGCGCGTACAGCGTCTCGTCCTCGTGGGTGTCGACGAGCTGGATGTCGTTGACCGAGGGGTGTTCACGGACGGAGCGCTCGAACGTCTCGCGGACTTCGTTCTGGATCCGAACGAACGGCGTGGGTTTCCCGCCCAGCGGCACCATCGTTTCCAGCGTGAGCTGCGTCGGCTCTTCGATCCGGAGGATCCGTCCCAATTCGAATTCGACAGATGGAATAGTCAACTCAACGATAACGCTCATCAGATACAGCACTGTTCTGTCGCAAACGCGTTAAAAACTCGGTAGAAACCTTCTACTGGAGCGCGATTCACCTTGGTGTACCATGTGTTTCGGTAGTATTATCCGTTTAGGAGACCTATCAATAATCGCAGAAACAGACGACTGCGGTCTCTGTTTGCGCGGCGGTGAGTTTCGCGACAGCATCGTATCGCAGTCGAGTGTACGTTTCATCATGACAACTGGCGACTCATCCGAAGACGACATATCGAGTACAGAGGAGTTCGAGGTCGCCCTCGGTCGGGTGCTCTGCGACGCCCTCGAGAACGGCGTCGATCCCCGCGGAACGTGGGAGTATCGGACCGAGGGCACGGGTTCCGACATGGAAGTCCTGGTGGTCGAACTGGCAGACTGACGCCCGCGGCCTCGCCGATTGGTTCTGGTATAAGTACCTTGGTAAGCCAGTCCGAAGAGACTGGTAACCGGAGCGTAATCCCCTCGTGTGACAGACGATCCCGACCCCGCGACGAACGCCCTTGATCCTCCGACGAACGCCTCTGAGTCGGGAGACCCCGTGGCCCGTCGCCTCCTCGAAGGCGTCTCCACGCACGCAATCTTCATGTTGAACGCCGACGGGAACATCGTCGCGTGGCCGGCGCCGGCGACGGCGCTCTACGGACACGACGCGACGGCGGTCCTTGACCGACACGTCCGGATGCTGTTCGCCGACGACGAGGGCGAGGCGGACTCCGACTCACTTCCCGGGGACTTCTTCGCGGAGCCGAGAGAAGAATCGGTCGAGTTCGAACACTGGCACCGGCGCGCGGACGGCTCCGTCTTCTGGGGCACCCTGACGCTGTCGCCGCTGCGGAACGGCGAGTTCCGCGGGTACGCGGCGATCAGCCGGGACACGACGACTGCGAAGGAGTACGAGCGGATGTTAGAGCGGCAGAACGACCGCCTCAAGGAGTTCACCGATATTCTCGCGCACGACCTTCGGAACCCGCTGAACGTCATCGAGGGGAGCCTGACGCTGTACGAGGAGGCCGGTGACGAGGAACACCTCGAACGGATCGGCGAGACGACCGACCGGATGGCACGGCTCGTCGACGACCTGCTCCGCGTCGCGCGACAGGGGAACGTCGTCAGCGACCCGGAGCCGACCGACGTCGGCGAGGTCGTCGAGGCCGCCTGGCGGAGCCTCGGTGGGAAGTCGGGAGCGGCGCTCACCTACGAGCCCGTTCCGTCGGTGAGCAGCGACCCCGACCGACTCCGCGAGCTGTTCGAGAACCTCTTCCAAAACGCGACGGAGCACGGCGGCGACGACGCAGCGGTCCGAGTCGGGCCCCTCGACACGGGCCTCTTCGTCGAGGACGACGGCCCCGGGATCGCTGACGGCTGCGAGGAGGAGGTCTTCGACCACGGTTTCACCACGCGCGACGGCGGGCACGGCTACGGCCTCTCGGTCGTCCGGACGATCGTCAACGCGCACGGTTGGGACGTCGTCGCGACTGAGGCAGAGAGCGGCGGCGCGCGGTTCGAGATCACCGGGATCGACTTCCTCGGCTGACGGAGGAGCCGACGGACGCCAGCACGAGCCGCGGAACGAATGCGGCCTCCGCCCCTCGGCGGCAACGGGATCGAGGCCACCGACGTATTTTCCATTTCCACCCTCGATTGGTATAAACTGGCTCTGTTGAAATACTTCAGAGCTGATAGAAGCTACGTGCGAAATACAGACGATCTAAATCACGAGTCAGCCGATAGAACGCGCTTGCGTATGTAACAGCCAGCCCGATGGAGTCGAGACGGAAATAATTAATTTCAACCGATGCTTTGTCCGTGTATGGGTTCACCGCTCTCCCGTCGTCGAGTGCTCCACCTTTGTAGTGTGACGAGCATCGCGGCGTTCTCTGGCTGTCTCGCTGACCCGGGAGACAACGGTGGCTTACTAGAGATTCTTCGCACAGATACACCAGACGGAGCAACGGTGACGCCGTCGAGTGATGAACGACTTCGCTCCGTCGAGCCGATTCGAACAGCGCTCAGCCGTGCAGCGGAGCGTTCGGTCGCCGACCAGCGCCTCGACAGGTCGGAGTTTTCGGACGTCAGAGCGGCGCTCTCTCCGCTACCCTATTATGACCGTAGCGACCCGCAGACCGACGGAACTCTCCCCTCTGGAATATACCTTCGTCACAACGGCTCGACGTACGTCGCCTCACTGTGGCCCTACTGTACCGATTCGATTCTCGGAAGCGCAGAGAGTGAGCAAGGCGACTACGGCCGGGGTGGATGTTTAAATCCCGAGGAGCGTCCCGGCGACTCCTAACGGGGTCTTCATAACCATCGCTCCCCGAGTTCTGTAAGCTACGGACTCGCTGAGCAAAGTGGCTGAACCGCTACGGGGCAACCCTTATTGTATTAGAGCCGCGCTCTGTAGCTACCGATTCAACTGGTTCAGTAACAACCATTCTCTCGTGACCGACTCGCGCGCTGTATTCATTACGGCTCCAAGAATATATCATCAGTTGAGGATTTCAACAGAGACATTTGCGGCGAAATGATTTAGCGGATATCTCTGAAGTGGTCAGTGGTAGATCGTCAGGAGAAAATCGCTCTTATGTAGAACTACGGAAAGCCCCCATAACAAGGCAGTCAATGGTGATATCGACGGATGCGCCTGTGAGATTCAGCGATCTAATGATCCCGAATGTATGAGCGGCCTGTTCCAAGCCTTGCTTGGACAGGCCGCGGAACTTCCGCAGCCACGGTTGAACAAGCGAAAACAGACATTCTGCCTGATTGATGTGGACTCCGTCAGGCGATACGTACCTCTCTTTGTGGACGACCGTTCGGTGATCCCGATCCATCTCGCGGTACGCTTGGAGTCCATCTGTCCAGACCTCTCCCAGCCGCTGGGAGAGGTCTTCAGCTTCCTGAATCAGTGGCTCAAGATCGCCTTCGTAGTCGATCCCACGCTGTCCGCGAATCACACGAAGCGAGTCGCGGCACGCCGCGACGAGCGTCAGCTGGTCACCGTGACGCCCTCGCCAGCGTGATCGGCCAGTGCGCGACGAGCCGCCGCGAGAACGACTGTTTCGCGGCGGCTCTTGACCTTTGTAACCAGAACAGACTTTGCCAGATTCGTCGACCTGTGTCGGTCCATCGATGGTCTGGTTAAACAGTTCCCAGGTGAGGGGGAAGCCGCGCTGAACCGCGGCTTCCGCCTCCCGAATCGCCGTGTGAATGGTTTTGTAAGCACGACCGAGCAGCGGCGCAATCTGGTTGATGCTCAGCAGTGTATCTGCGTAGAGGGTGAAAGCGAGAAGCACCTCACCGCAGGAGAGGTGCTTCTCGTGAAATGGCGTTCCATGGGTGTATACTGGCTTAAATTCGCAATTACGACACCGAACTCGGTCGTGTTTTTCCCACGTCATAATGCTCTGGTGACCGCAGCGAGGACAGGATGTATTCTCCCAGAACTGCTTGAGCCGCCGCTCGATGCGGGCATCGAGCGGCTCGGTGTTGATCTCGATAACTCCGAGCTCGATTAGCTGCCGAAACATCCCGCCGAGCGCTGACTCAGTGGAAGACATATCGCCAGATTAGAACTGTCTGAGTGTAATTATACGGGCTTTCCGCGTTTCTACATAAGAGCGGAGAAAATTAACCAACAAATCTATCTCTATTGGCACACTGTTGGTTAACACGAAGCGACTGACGATGTCTCCCAAGCCACCGACGCCACCGGAAGATCTCCCGACAGAGATCGTTGACACACTCAACAGCTACTCGCCAACAAATCTCCGATACGTCGCACGCTACGCCGAGGCGCTCGCATCGCACAAAGCACGTGGCGGTCAGTCCGACGAGGAGTCAGCTGACGACCAAAATGAAGAGCGACCTGATGATCTCCCAGACGACGTCCCCGCCAAAGCGACGATCACGATCAAGGCGATCAATGGTAACCGCTACTACTACTGGCAGTGGCGGGAAGGGGAAAAGATCCGCTCACAATACAAAGGGCCAGTCGACGCGGACGAGTAGCTTCTGACAAGTATACTGGGACTTAGGTCAGTAGAGCCGTCCATGCTCTCCGGACAAATTCCTCGATAATCTGGTGTTTTAGCCCTTCAAAAACGAGATCACACATCGATAGAGGGGTGTATACTCGATTTAATGGAAAGTTACTTAATAGGGTCAAACAGGTGAGACGCATATCTTCTGTGGGTTGATAACAGACACACCGAACACATCGATAGAGGGGTGTGTGCTCAGGCTAACGGAAAACAGTATTTAATCTGTAGATTGAGTCGAAATAAAATCCAGGTTGTATCGTGGTAGCAGGCTGTTTTGAACACATCGATAGAGGGGTGTGTACGTGAACTAACGGGATATCATGAGCAAGGGGCCTAAGACTAGCGTACAGAATGACAATTGTTCCTTGATACAACCCTAGGGAACACATCGATAGAGGGGTGTATACGCAAACTAATGGACACAGTATCAGGTCTACTCGATCCTGAATGGATCTGGAGGGCGACGAACGGTGATCTTAGTGAGAGTCACCCCTACGTCTGGTTGCGAATTTGAGCTTCAACGACGGAGTTGACCTCATCTTCGGAGACCGCCTCAATGCGCGAATCCTCTCGAAGTGTTTCCAGAATTGTTTCTGGTCGCTCTCCGAACTGGAACTCAAGGAACATTCCAGAGCTCGGGCCGTGGCTCCGACGTTCGAAGTCGACCAGCGAATAGGTTGTGAGCTCTTTCATTTTATTGACGTACGTTTCCTGGTGGTACTGATCAGCGTCGATGGCGTCAGTCAGGTACTGATACACGCGGTAGCCGGTCGTGCTTCGAGCAGACCCGCTATCGGTTTTGGAGGCGACGGCTGCGGTTGCGTATAAGCAGAGCTTCTTTTGTGTACTAATACCACGGACAACCTCAAGCACCCGATTCTTTTCGACTTTGGCTTGTGCGGTGCGGACGTGTTTTTCCCGAACGCGAGTGTCACCTTCCCGTTCAGCTAATTCACCGGCAACACGCATGAGATCAATCGCCTTCCTGGCGTCACCATGAGTTTGTGCGGCGAATGCCGCCGCAAGTGGGATGACAGCCTCGTCGACGACATCTTCGTGGAAGGCATCTTGCCTGCGTCGAAGAATCGATTGAAGTTGATCGGCATCGTAATCGTCGAAATGGACATCTTCGGGAGTAAACGAGCTAACTGCGCGACTCCCAACAGATTCCATCATCTTCGTGTCGTTCGAGATCGCAACGACCGAGATATACGCGTTTAGGTCGTCGTTCGTCCCAGCCCGAGAGAGCTGATATAGTAGTCGCGAGAACGCGGGCTCTTGTTTGTCCCGTCGTCCAACGAGCATGTCCAGTTCATCGAGGACAAACACGACGGAGTCGAAATGCTCGTTAACGATACGGTAGAGTTCGTCCCATTTCTCCTTCGTCGCGACGCCGTGTTTAGGAACCTCGACAGCAACCCCCGCTTCATCGGCAGCCTGTTGGACGAGCTCATACACGGCGATACCCAGCGTATCCAGATCTTGGCAGTTCACTTCGATTGTGCCGAACTGGATATCTCGGCTTTTACAGATCCGGCTGATGTTATGGCAAACGGCCTTTGTGATCAGCGACTTGCCCGTTCCGGACGGGCCGTAGAGGAACAAATTTGGCGGTCGGTTGTCTCCAAGCGCAACACGGAGCATTTTGGTGACCTCCTGGAGTTGCTCGTCGCGACCCACAATGCGGTCCTCTTCGACGACGTAGTTAGGATCAAGTAGCGCTCGTTCTCGAATTAGCCCCTTCTGGTCATCAAACTCGAGAAGCATATCCTCGATCGACTGGGAGGGCTCCTCAGAATCAGGATCGCCCTTGGACTGTGAATCACCAGTTGTGACGTGAGACGTATTCGACAGCTCTGCTTGAGCCGTTGTCTCATCCTCCGGCGATCCCGACTTCTCTAAAGGATCATCGGAGTCGTCAATACCCATACGCATACTGATACCGCCCTGTATAAAAAAGATTCCCCACCTCTATCGAAGTGTAATTAGACGTTTGAAACCGCACAATACCGTATTAATCGCGTGAGAACAGTGATAACGGGGTAACTACCAGTAGCCGGTGACGATGTGTTCACGATCGCACGCTCGAAGACACACACCCCTCTATCGATGTGTTCGATGTCTTCGCAGGGTGGGGTGATTTGCTGGCTGGTTCAACTGGCGTATTCGAGGTAGTCACGTCTTGTCCGTCTAAATCGAACGAACCGTGCTCTCGTATGTTCTGAACGATTCGTTCTATTCTCTTCATTCTCTCTTCTTCTCTTCTTCAACTAATACAAACACACACACCCCTCTATCGATGTGTTCGATGTGTTCTGACAGCGTGTATTCTGTGGCTTTCACAACGACAGCTTTGTGCCGCTAGCTCCCTTACAATACCCGACGTATAACAGTTCAAGACGCCGATTTTGGGCTCTATCGACAATTACAGCTCAGATCTCACTAGTATCGCCTCGACGACGAGTGAGCGGAACACATCGATAGAGGGGTGTGTCTCTTTCGCCTCAAAGTGACGCCTGTTGTATGAGAATTTTACTCTAACCGTGATTCAACTTCTAGCTTATCTAACAGCACCGAACGTCGAGAACACATCGATAGAGGGGTGTGTAGTCCGCAACGTGCTAGCTGCTACACTCACATCTGGTGTTGTAATTTCATACTAATTTGAAGCGGGAACACACGGCTTTACTCGTGGGAGGTAGCCAGCCCTCTGTCTTTAGTTAATACCCTCCGTAATTCTCGGTAGCCGTGGCTTCGCCCAAATACGGCCTAGCTCCACTAGCTACAGCAAGAGAGGGCCGTTTGTGATGGTTACTTATCGCCCGATCTCGCCAGCATTGGTATCTTCTCTGTCGCTTCTAATACTCAAAAAAAAAACTTCTGAGAAATATATTACTTTCAATCTTAACTAAAGACGAATGAATAGCCAACATAGTGGGGAATACCCGCCGAGAAACGACAGTCTGGCTCCCATATAGCATCGCATTAACCAACAATACACTGTATCCGATCCTGTGTTGGTTAAATTTCTCCACTACTTGCGAATGCCGGCAACTCCGGTACCCGTGTCTCCGCGAGTGCTTGCCGAATTTGCGACCGATCCTAGCCAAGCGGTGCTAGCACATTTTCGACAGCGCGGACAAGTTGCGTCTCCTAATCGACGGCGCGGCGCTCTCAGACTTCCGGAAAAGACTGTGCTCGTAGCCCACTCGAACTCAGTCACCAGATAGGTAGTAGTGGTCAGCTGGTTCCAAGGCCGCTTCCAGAGTGGGTATGACATTTCGTTATCAAATAAATCAAGAATCTGTTGTTTTTCCTTGTCTGCTGGTCCAACCTGATCTCACCAGTATGGATCTATCGATGTGAACTCTTCATACGACAGCAGGCACAGTACTCAGAGGTATTCAGCATTCACAACTACCTTTAACAGGTATGCTATACATCGCTCTATTGAGTGACAGTGTGTAACAACCAGGCCAAATTCACTCAAAACACGACCAACGTTACCACTCCAAAACACAACTAATACTATGAAAAATGACATAAACGAAAAGATAAGTTTTGATCGCCGTCGCTTCTTGCAAGCGACGAGTGCGAGTACCGTCACGGCGATGCTGGCCGGCTGTTCCGGTAGCCCAAGCGGCGATGGTACAGGGACAAACAACGGCACGACTGAGAGCGACGGGAGTGACGGAAGTGATGGGAGCAGCACCACCGATGACGAGCTTTCTGTCATCTGGCCTGGCGGAGTAAACAACATCAACCCACTCGGATGGCTCACCATTCCGGACTACGACGCCGCTCGGATGATGTACGAGCCGTTAACAAGTGTTGATGGCGAGGGACAGGCCATTGGTCATGTCGCAAAAAGCTGGGAAACATCTGAAGATGGTGCCAGTTACACGTGGACAATTCAGGAAGGGATTACATGGCACGATGGTGAGCCTCTGACCGCAGAGGATGTCGCCTTCACTTTCCGCTCGATCAAAGAGTACGACTGGCCCTACCTCGGCTCTCTGTCGAGTGTGATAGCAGATCCCGATCAAATCACCGTTGAAGACGAATACACGGTTACAACCCCATTGACCCAGCCGTATGCGGCGTTACCACTGGTGCTCGCCGATCTGGGGCTGGTTATTCCGAAGCACATTTGGTCGGAGTTCGACAATCCCACCGAGGCTTCGAATACAGAAGATCCAATCGGAAGCGGGCCATTCGTCTTTGAAAACCGCGAGCAGGATCAGTTCATCAACTTCTCAGTTGACGACGAGTACTGGGGCGAGGTGCCTGACTACGATAGCGTCAGAATAGAGATTATTGCCTCGACAGACTCGCAGGTGCTGACGATGAAGGAGGGGAGTGGTGACATGTTGCGCCTCCAGCCTGGACAGTATGTCGAGGAAATAGAGAGCGCGAACAATCTGGAGGTAGTCGAAGGCGGATCAACGTACGTCACGTACCTCGGAATCAACACCAACCGTGAGCCACTCTCGGACGAAGCGCTCCGAAAGGCAATGGCATACGCGGTTGACCGCGACACTGTCGCTGAGCTCGTCAACGCGGGCTATGCTACGCCGGGTTACTCGCCGGTCCCACCGGGACTGGAGTTTTACCACAACTCGGAGACAAGCAGCTACGCCCACAATCAAGAACAGGCCCGCAGTATCCTGTCGGAGAACGGGTACGAGCAACAGGGTAACAGCCGAGTGATGCCGAGCGGTGACCCGCTGGAACTTGTCCTCTCAATCCAGAACACGGGGAACTGGCCTCGGATCGCAGAAGTGCTCTCCCGTCAACTTGGTGAGGTTGGCATCTCTGTTGAGGTTAATTCAATGGAGTCCAACTCCCACACCCAGAAGGTCTCGGTCGAACAGGACTACGATCTCACGCTCAACACTTGGCGTGTCTGGTTCGACCCCGACCCGTTCCTCTCGCCGGTGTTCGAGGAGGAAGGGACGCTCAATACTAGTCAGTACCACAATGAACAGTTCGACGAACTGATGAGACAGCAACGCCGGGCAACTGACCCTGAGAAGCGTCAAGAGTACCTTTATGATGCACAGGAGATCCTCGTCGACGAACTCCCGTGGGTCGTACTCTACTATCCACAACTGCTCCACGGTATTCGATCCAGTGCTTGGGAGAGTACTAATCCGATTCCCCGCTACGGAATGCAGAGCCCCTACGGGCATGAACCCGGGAGCGGCCCGATGGTCCAGCTCGATCCCAAGTAGCTCATAATCTCCTTTTTCAACGAATGGCAAACACATCTTCGAAGAAAGCGTACATCGCCACACGGGTCCGTAATTATCTCGCGGCGTTCGCCGCTATCCTTACAGTGAATTTCGCGATCCCACGAGTGATGCCTGGCGACCCGACGACACGGTTTGTCGGTCCCGGGTTCACTGAGGCGGCACGTCAACAACTGTTACAGGAGTTCGGGCTGAACAAGCCTGTCTGGGAGCAGTTTCTGCTCTACTTGTCAAACACCTTCACCGGCGACTTCGGCGTCTCGTTCGCCCGTTACCCGACTCCCGTCATAGATCTCATTATTGAGCGATTGCCACGGACGCTGTACCTGATGGGTGCGAGTGTTACTATCAGCGTCGTTGTGGGGATTCCGCTCGGTGCGTTCGCAGCTTGGAACTTTGGCGAGCGCGAAGATCTATTTGTCACCCAGTCTTCGCTATTCTTCCGGTCGATTCCGACGTTCTGGCTCGCAATTCTCCTTGTATTCGTCTTCGGGTACGTTATCCCGTGGTTCCCAATTTCGGGTGCGACAAGTAGCGCCACTCACCCCTCGTTTTTCGCGTATTTCGTTGACCTATCATACCACACAGTGCTCCCCGTGGTGACCATGTCTGCGTACTTCCTCGCAGGATACACCTTCCTGATGCGCGGGAGTTTACTCGATATCCTCCCGGAGAACTACATCAAGATTGCCGAGAGCAAGGGTCTCTCTGAGCGACAGGTGCTGTTCGGCCATGCTGTCCCGCCAGCATTCCCTCCAGTATTAACTCAACTCGGTTTTCAGATCGGTCGGCTTGCCGGAGGTGCGGTGCTAGTCGAAACTGTGTTCAGCTACCCCGGCATGGGGCAGCTAATGTTTGAGGCGGTGTTAGCCCGCGACTACCCAGTTATCCAAGCAACGTTCTTTTTCCTTGCCGTCATGGTACTCGGGTCGATGTTCCTCGCGGAGATTTTGTACACGATCATCGACCCTCGGATCGGAGGTGGCGAATGAACCAACAACACAGCTTCCACATTGAGGTGTACAGATGAGTACGGCTGAGGAGACTGCCGGCGGAAACCAAAACAGACGTGTGGACCGGTTCCGGCAGTTCACACGTGCGTTCCTGACGAACCGGAAGGGCCTCCTCGGAACGGTGTTGCTGGGAACCATCGTGTTCATCAGCATTACGGCTCCCCTGATCGCGCCGTACGATCCGGAGGCCTACGGGGTCGGACCGGCGCTAGCAGCCCCATCAGTCGAACACTTGTTCGGCACCGACGACTTAGGACGGGATGTTCTTTCCCGCTTCCTCTACGGTGGCCGAATATCATTGCTGGTGGGCGTCACTAGTGGTGTTGTCGCAACGCTTGTCGCGACGCTGATTGGTGTCCCAGCCGGCTATTACCGCGGTCGCATCGGTCGCTGGATCACGACGGCCATCGACATGAGCCTCGTGTTTCCACCATTCGTGCTGGTCGTCGTCTTCGCCGCGTACGCAGGTAGCAGCGTTTGGAACATCATCCTGATCCTATCGTTGCTCTCGTGGCCGATCCCAGCCCGGACAATCAAAGCAAAGACGCTCAGTGTCCGTGAGAACGACTTCGTTGAGTCGACTGAGGCGCTTGGTGCGTCTGATCTCCGCATTATGCGGCAGGAGGTCCTTCCGAACATATTACCGGTTGTGTTCGCGAACGGTATTCTTCAGATGGTGTACACTATTCTGATGGAGGCTGCGATTGGTTTCCTCGGACTGGGCGACACCGCTCGTATCTCTTGGGGTACGATGCTCTACTTCGCACAGAAACAAGCCGCTCTGAGCAGTGGTGCTTGGTGGTGGATGATTCTCCCCGGGTTTGGTATCGTGCTGGCAGCGTTTAGCTTCATCCTCGTCGGGAGCGCACTCGATGAGGTACTCAATCCGCGTCTCCAGCGGCGGACCTGGGGTGACGATTGATGGCCCGAGATGAACTGCTAACAAACGAATCACACACCCGATACTTATGAGCAAACAGAGACAGGAGCGATCAACTGGGACTGACAACACACTACTGTCGGTTCGGAACCTCTCGACGTACTACAGTGAAGACGAGGCCGACACCCCCGTACGGGCCGTCGATGGTGTCGACTTTGAGATCGCTCGCGGGGAGACGTATGGACTAGTGGGTGAATCCGGGTGCGGAAAGTCGACGCTGGGATTGAGTCTTGTTCGGGCGCTTCCGCCGCAGGGAGACATCGTTGATGGAGAAATTCTGTTTGAGGGCCGAGAGATCGGACAACTACCCAAATCAGAAGTAAAGGACATTCAATGGGCCGATATTTCAATGATTTATCAGGGCGCCCAGAATGCGTTCAATCCTGTCAAAACTGTTGGTGACCAGATTAGAGAGCCACTTCGCGTCCACGATATCGTTCCGAAAACTGAGCGAGAGAGCCGTGTCCGCGAATTGTTGGAGAAAGTCAATCTCCAAGCTGATGTGGCAGAGCAGTATCCCTACGAACTCTCTGGTGGAATGAAACAACGGGCCGCCATCGCGATGGCGATCGCCTGTGAACCGGACCTACTGATCGCTGACGAGCCGACGACGGCACTTGACGTGATTGTACAGGCAGAGGTACTCAATATGCTCCAGCGGCTACAAGAGGAGCTGAACTTCGGGATGCTCGTCATCTCGCATAACCTTGCGGCCATTATGAAGCTCTCGGACCGGATTGGGGTGATGTACGGGGGCAAGATCGTTGAGAACGCACCTGCCGAAGCGCTGTACGACGCGCCGAAGCATCCTTACACCGCGCTGTTGCTACAGAGTCTCATCGACCCTCGACGGCCGCCGGATCAAGTTGAGACAATCGATGGCACCCCACCTGACCTCCGGGACCCACCAAGTGGCTGCCGGTTTGCTGAACGGTGTGAGCTGGCCACCCGACAATGTGAGACTGACGAGCCGCCGATGGAACCGGTGGGAGATGGACATAAGGCAGCTTGCTTCCACCATGAAGAGGTGTCTGATTTATGAGCTCTGAGTTCACTACAGCGCAGAAGGACACGAGTGAAGATCCGGTACTCGAAGTGCGGAACCTGGAAAAACACTACGTCAAAAGCGCAGGTTGGATCGAGTCGCTGTTCACAGACGACGAGCGGGTCCGCGCCGTGGATGGTGTGAGTATCTCGATCGACAAGGGAGAGATCTTCTCTGTCGTCGGTGAGTCCGGATGTGGAAAAACCACTCTCGGCAAAACCTTACTTCGTGTGATCGAACCGACTGCCGGCGAAATTCGGTTTAACGGGACAGACCTCGCCTCGCTGTCAGACAGTGAGATGCAGACTATGCGTCAGCATCTTCAGATCGTGTATCAAGACCCGTTCGAGGCGCTCAATCCTAAGCGGACTGTCTGGGGACTGTTGTGTCAACCCATGGAGATCCACGGGATTACCGACTATCAAGAGCAGCGCGACCGGATCCACCGGGCACTTACCGACGTAAATCTCCTTCCTGTCACCGACTTCCTTGATCGCTACCCGGAGGAGCTCAGTGGCGGGCAACTCCAGCGTGTGCTGTTTGCGCGAGCGCTGGTGCTTGATCCTGAGTTCATTGTTGCTGATGAGCCTTCGAGCATGCTCGACGCAAGTGTTCGTGCACGTGTGCTGGATCTTATTGATGAACTTCGCGACGAGCGGAACATCTCGTTTTTTATCATCACTCACGACATCGGCGCAGCTAGGTACCTGAGCGATCGTATTGGCGTGATGTACCTCGGTCGGATTGTCGAGATGGGTGATGCCAATGCGATTGTTGATGATCCGAAACACCCCTACTCGAAGGCGCTCGTTGAGAGTATTCCTTCGCCGGACCCGCGGGAGCCGTTGGAGAGTTCGAAAATTGGCTCCGAGGTACCTGAGCCGATCGATCTTCCCAGTGGCTGCCGCTTTCATCCACGCTGTCCGATCGCAACTGAACACTGCCGCCAAGTCGATCCTGAGTGGCGTGAAGTGCCTACAGAGGAAGACGACGAACGCATGACCGAGTGTCACGAGGTCGAACCAAAACAGACCCGATGAACGACCACAAGTCCGACGACCTGTGACGTCCGGTTTCTTCCACTGTGTGCCGGATCAGCGGTTGACAGCAGTCCGCTTTCGTTCACGATAGAATACTGTTCCGTCGCGCTCAGCGGTGTACTGTACCGTCGCGAACGATCGACTTACTGAGCTATCCACCCGTGAGGTAATGGTTTCAGTTGGGAATGAAAGCGTCGTCGTTGTCTGACGGTCGATTGTCTCTGTGCTCAGCGTCTCGCGCTCAACGCTTGCTGTCGTCTCAGTCTTGTAGTCGAATGTGGCCTCTGAGAGTTGCTGTGAGTAGGCCCGCGACAGTGACACGGTAACGGTGTCGTCTGTATGCGAAACGGCCGTCTGCCAACTTGGTGACTCCGGCTCACTGTAGATGTCTTGTGGTGGGTCAAACGAGTATCTATCCTCAAACGTCGGACTCTCACTATGGAACCGACCAGGAAGCCGACATTCGCAGCCCGCAGTCCGAAGGGAAAACCCGGCACTACCGTCTGGAGGTGACACGTAAGGAAAGAAGGCGCCGCTGACGGCAACCCGGAGTGTGTGACCTGGCTCAAACACGTGGGACGTCGGCCGTAGCGACACGCCAACATCATGTGGTTCCCCGGGAGTCAACGGTTCCGTCGCTGTACCCGGCGTTCCTAACGGGTCGATTTTGCCGGCGAGTTCACAGCGACGCACACCGTGAGTGACGAGCTGACCGGTGCCATCCGGACCTACATCAACGATCCGAACCGCGACGAGCTGTGCGGGCTCGTCTGGGATGAGCTCAAGATGTACTTCTCCGCTGCCCGTTAGTTCGAACGCACCGTCAAGCGGCCCCGTTTCGTAGGTCAGCGACCGGTCATCGTCGGGGGTCGTGTCTAGATCCGTCCCACCGGGAATTTCGAATCCGATCGAGGCGGTTCCAACACTGTAGTCGACATGCCAACGATCTGTTGTACTGTCTGGCGTGGACACGTCGGTAGAGAGTCCGTCCGGCCCAAAATCAAAATCTACAGTGTGATCCTCGGCAACCGGCCACGACTCGAGAGTCCGCCACTCACCAGAGTGATAGTTCTCCTCATCAGGGCGTTCAGTCCAGTAGCGGATTTCTGGGTTGGGCTCTCGCTCGTCACCCTCGCGGAGGTGATGATCAAACCATGACTCAACCTCCCCGAGGAAATCGATGCGAGCGGCCTCTCCCTGCTCGGGCATCGTGTGGCGCCACGGGCCCAATATCACTTCTGTGGGAGCATCGATACGGTCCGAGTAGTCAACTGTCCCCCCACCGAACGCGTCGCGGTAGCCACCGACACCAAGTGTTGGGACTGAAATCTTCTCTACGGCTACGTCTTTCTCAGCCCAGTACTCGTCTTTTTCAAGATGAGCAAGATATTGGAAGAGGAACGGCTCACGATATTTAAGTGAATCAAGACGGTCGGCCCATCGTTCTGCCCACGCTGATATGTCGCGATTGACTGGCGGCTGGAGGGGGAGGTATTCGAAGTTTGGTGCCCACTGACCACACGTTCGGAGCGAGGCCAGTGCGCCGCCATCGAAGTAGGCGTCATAGATGGCTGCGGGTGCGTGAATAGGCACGATCGCCGCTAGCCCATCTGGATTCTGAGCTGCAATCTCGAGGGCCGTGGTTCCAGGATAGGATTTCCCAATCACGCCGACGCGGCCGTTTGACCACGGCCGATTAGCAAGCCACTCGACGACAGCACTCCCGTGAAGTCCTTCGGCTTCGGTAAATGGCTGTTCCACAAGGCCGTCAGATGCCCCGGTCCCTACGGCGTCTGCGATAACCACCTCGAAGCCCGCACGGACGAGGTAGCTAACCATCGGGTCTGACCGTGTATCTGACAGATCATCTTTGTGATACGGGGTGTAGATCAGTACGACTGGTTGAGGACTCTCGTCCGTGGGCTCGTGCCGTGTCGCACGGACGGCACCATTTTTGACCGGTATCTCGATGTCATCGTGTACGGCATGGTCGTTCATTGCCTTCCTCCGTGTATAGCTTCCACAAACTCAGCGGCGTTCGCCACGAGTTCTGCCCAGAGCTCTTCTCCCTTCGTCGCAGTAGCTAACGTCGGGTCACCGACGTGACCAGGGTCGCCGTCTGTAGGCGAATGTCCTGTGCTCGGGGTAATCACTCGATCGTCGTTCCCGATGAGATTTAGCGTTGAATGTGGGCCGGGATCGGCACTTGCCTTCTCGAATGCCGACGTATCAACGAGCTCCGGATAGCGAGCTAGCATAAACGATGTTTCAAACTCCCCACCATGCATCCCGTCTTCGGGGTCACCCTCTCGGAGTTGCTCATGGATAGATACTCCAAACCGAAGTGGGTCGATCGCCGCAAATGACGTATCTGAACATTGTGCGGCGGCTTGCTGCATCGCCGTCCTGATTGCTGGGAGATTTGCGATCCGATGGCCATTAACCGTAATGATGTTCTCAAACCCATGGCCTGCGAGACTTGCGTACACGTCGGTGAGCACCGACACAACCGTCTCTGTAGACAGCGAGATCGTCCCCGGGAAGCCAAGATGATGGTTCGCATCACCGTACGGTATAAGTGGTGCGGTCAACACATCGGCTGCTACGGCGATCTCAGTGGCTAACTCTCTCGCCTGGTATGCGTCGACGGCCAACGGCAGGTGTGGACCATGTTGTTCCGTCGAGCCGATGGGAACGATCACCGTTGGCGATTCGCGGTCGGTGATGTATTGCTCGACCGCGGGCCAGGACAGTTCCTCGAGTTTGTGTGTGTCAGTCATTGATCCTCGTGGTCGTCGCTCACTTTCTTGTCGAGGCGGTCCGCTTTGCGGTCGTCGGCTGTCCGTTTGCTAGGATTACCGTATCCGCCGCCGCCAGGAGTCCGGACTGTGATGGTTGTACCTGCCTCTACCTCTTGAGTAGTTTTGGCGGGTAACGGCTCACCATTAGCGAGGTTCTCACCCGCTGCCCCGGGCTCGCCGCCCGCAGCGCCCTGTGGACGACGACGCCGGCGCTCAGTCAGCAATGAGACTACTGCCTCGGTCTCGATGGTTACTGACCGAACCAGTCCCAAGCCGCCGCGGTACTGCCCGTCGCCGCCACTACCCTCACGGAACCCGTATTGTTCGACTGTGAAGGGATACTCAGCTTCTAGTACCTCAATTGGTGTGTTTAGCGTGTTAGTCATCCCAACTTGGACGCCGTCCATCCCGTCTTTGTCGGGTCGTGCGCCGAATCCACCGCCGATAGTCTCGTAGTATGTGAACCCTCCACGATCGCGGTTCCCAATAATAACGTTGTTCATGGTCCCCTGCGATGCTGCTGGCACACGTTCAGGGGCAGCCTCGGCGAACGCCGCGAACACCACGTCGGTGAGTCGTTGGCTGGTTTCAACATTGCCCCCAACGACCGACGCCGGTGGTGTCGGATTCACGACCGTTCCCTGTGGAGCGGTAACAGTGATGTCGGCGTAACTCCCATAATTCGGGGGAATCTCGGGGTCAGTGATACACCGAACTACAAAGTACACCGCGCTCTTCGCCACCGACAGCGGTGCGTTCATGTTGCCGGCACACTGGTCGGCGGTCCCTGTGAAGTCAACTTCGACTGTGGCCCCATCGACGGTGATGGACACCCTAATCGGTATCTCTGCGTCGCTCACGCCGTCGCCCTCAAGCACATCATGGGCCTCGTAAGTTCCATCGGGAAAAGCAGTCAACTCATCTGTCATCCGGGCCTGAGAGTAGTTGATAACCGCGCCGAATGCTTGGTTGACTTGGTCGCGTCCGTGCTCGTCGATAAGCGAGCGCAATCGGTCTTCAGCACGATCGTGGGCCGCAAGCTGTGCGCGAAGGTCTGCTCGCCGTTCGGTCCTGTTACGTACGTTCGCTAAAATCATCGCCAGCAGATCCTCGTTCAGCTCGCCTCCGGAGCGGAGCTTGACCGCGGGGAGGCGTAACCCCTCTTGGTAAATATCAGTAGCGCCGGCGGGCATGCTCCCGGGAGTCATCCCACCCATGTCCGCGTGATGCGCCCGTGTTACGGCGTAGCCGATGACATCTGATTCTGTTGCGATTGGTGAAACAATCGTCACGTCCGGGAGATGGGTCCCTCCCTCGAACGGGTCGTTCAGGATGTACGCATCACCCGGCTCGGGATCCTTTGCGGTCACGGCGGCAACGGCGTCCGGCATCGCGCCGAGATGAACCGGAATGTGCTCTGCTTGTGCGACCATCCGGCCGTCAGCATCGAACAGCGCAGTAGAGCAATCTTGCCGTTCCTTGATGTTCGGCGAGTAGGCACTTCGTATAAGTACCTTTCCCATCTCCTCAGCAATGCTCTCAAGTTTATTTCGAAACACCTCAAGAGTCACTGAGTCGATACTTTCGGCTGTCGAGTCGTCAACCGTCATCGTTGTACCTCCGTGAGTGCGAGCGAGCCGTTCTTTTGTACAGTTGCCTCCCACTCGGGAGGAACAACAGTCGTGCTTTCGTCTTGTTCGAGCACGGCTGGGCCGTCGATTGTGGTCCCGCTCGTCGTTGGTCGACGGTAGACAGGAGTTGTGTACTCCGTACCGTTGAACACGGCAGTATGCTCTGCCACTTTCTCGAAGGTTTCTTCTGTGAGCTCAGTCGCAGAAGCGCTCCGTGGGATCGTCGCGGTGACTCGGAGATTTACCACTTCAACTGGTTCCTCGGCCGTATAGCCGTACACTCTCTTGTGGGCCGTCTCAAATGCGGTCCGAAGTACGTCAGTCTCGATAGGCTGCTCCACGTCAACCTCAAGTTCGAAGCTTTGCCCCCGGTAGCGGAGGTCAGCTGAACACTGAAGCGATATGTCACCTGCGCTGCGGTCGGACGGTAGTTCGGCCGTAAGTTGCTCGTACACCGCCTTAAGTTCTGTTCCCGTTGTTTCCGACAGAGGCGTTTGATACGTTCGGACAGCGTCGTACGTCTCGTCGGCGTCGAGCAGACCGTACGCAGATAGCACGCCGCAAACGTGAGGAACAACGACGGTTCCGATGTCAAGATCATTCGCGAGCGCCGCGGCGTGTACAGGACCTGCACCGCCGAATGCGGCGAGACCGAACTCGCGGGGATCGTGTCCTCGTTCTACAGTGACTGAGCGGATCGCTCGAGTCATATTGGTGTTCGCAACGCGGAACACGCCTTCTGCGGCCTCTCGTGCGGAGTCGAGATCAGCTTCGTCCGCCAGTCGTTCAAGCGAATCAATAGCGGCATCCACGTCGAGCTTGAGTTCCCCGCCTAGTTGCGTCTCCTCGCTGAGATAGCCCAGCACGAGGTTTGCGTCCGTCACCGTTGGCTCTTTGCCCCCATGACCGTAGCAGGCAGGCCCTGGCTTCGAGCCTGCTGACCGAGGTCCTACGCGGAGTGCGCCACCAGCGTCGACCCACGCGATGCTCCCACCGCCAGCTCCAACAGTCGTCACATCAACCATCGGAACGCGGATTGGGTGGCCATCGATCTCACTTTCTGTGGTCCGCTCCACGCTGCCATCTCGAATGAGGCTCACGTCGCTCGACGTACCGCCCATATCGAATGTAACGAATCCCTCAAATTCGTCTTCTCCTACCGTTGTCCCATTTGCTCCAACGACGCCCGCCGCGGGACCAGATAGTACAGTTTGAACGGCGTGGGTACGAATCTCACTTGCCTCGGCGATTCCACCGTTGGACTGCATGATTCGGGGCTGAGGCAGCCCCAGATCGCTAGCACGCTCCGCTAACTGTCCGATGTAGGAGTCGATCACCGGCGTAACGTACGCGTCAACGGCTGCTGTTGATGTCCGCTCGTACTCGCGGAACTCGTTGAGAACCTCATGAGAGGCCGACACCGAGACATCGAGTGCCTCCCGAAGCCGCTTGGCTACGAGCTGTTCGTTGCTCGGATCAACGTATGCGTGAAGGAAAGAGACAACGATGCTCTCGACATTCCGCTCGCGTATTTGCTCTATAAGATCATCGATCACGTCCGCGTCGGGAACCGTTCGATCGCCCTCTATCGTTGTCCGCTCTGGAAGCTCGAACCGGTTCCGACGCTGTATCAGTGGTGTCGGCTTCTCAGCGTCAAGATCGTAGAGATCTGGACGCGTCTGCCGACCCACTTCCAGTACGTCACGGAAACCGTCCGTGGTCACGAGTGCCGTTTCGGCGCCGTCAGCTTCGAGCAGGGCATTGGTCGATACCGTCATCGCATGTGAGAACTCGGTGATCTCGGACGGGTCAATTCCTGCGTCCTTACAGGCCTGCTGGATCCCACGGATGACACCCTCGCTCTGGTCTGTCGTCGAGGGAACCTTTGTCGTTGTGAGCGTGCCCTCTGCGATGAGTACCACGTCGGTAAACGTACCGCCGACATCAACGCCGACGGCCGTCGTCATTGTTCCTCGCTCGACCGAGCACCGCCCCATCGATTTATGCCAACCATTGAGCGTCTGTCGGCTCGTGTGCCGTGCTTCATTGATATGTTGTACCAAGGATCTCTCCTAGAAAAGAGTAATTAAGATGGGAGCATACTCTGTATGACTCTGAATGAAACTAAACCTCTGTAATAAGGACCTTTGAGATACCTTCTGAGACTTCTACCTCGAAGTCCAACTTCTCAGTACTGCGCTTAATGAAACGAGTCATGAACCACTTAATCTTCTCTGTTGGGAAGACAACATGGTACGTGTCGTTATTCGCTCTTCTTGCGGTCAAGAAACCACAGAATGACAGCCAATCGAGAATGTCTGCGAGGCAGGTAAACCGCGTGCCATACTCATCGGCGTGGAACTCAGCAACTTGGTCGATTACCTGCTGAAATTCAGGTTTGGGTTCACCGCTGTCAAGTTCAACACTGTCGAGTAAGCCATGTAAGAAGTCGATGTCGAGCAGGACGTGCTCACCACCTGACAGCATCCTGTGGTACTGCTCTAAGTCGACGTTTGTCTTCGAATTCGCTACTTGGAAGTTTGCCGCGTAGAAGACAATAGCTCGCCGCACGGTCTCGCTTTGTCCTTCTCCAGTCTGCTCAACAAGTTCATCGAGATCTTCTCTCGACTGTTCGTCCAGAGAAATGGTGAGTCTATCTCCAGCCATACCCGATGTCTTACGTCCGCAGTCAAATATGCGCCGGTGGGGTCCAAAGTGGCATACTGCTGAAAATAAGAGTGAATTGCCGAACACAGAGGCTACAGTCAGACAGGTCGTGATTCACTCATCCTATCTGTGGTTCAACCGAACTGCCGTGTGTACTCACTCGGAGACGGACCGGTATCCAGTAGTGGATAGTTTTGCTCGCCAGTTCACGTAGTGATTCTCGCCCCACTCGTCGTGTGGTCGTCGGAACAGTGATGTGGCGATGGCTGGTTTCTCCTACGTCACATCCGAGGCAGGGAGCAATTGTAGGTCTCGTTTCGGCACTCGTGATACTTCTCATTGTCCTGCTGCTGTTCAGCCTCCTTCACCTCGCTTGGGATTTCATCGGTGCTGGGTGGTGGGCTCCCGAGAGCTATCTCATTTTTGATCCGACACCTCACGCCATACTCCGTCCGGGAGCCACGGGGCCGTAGAATTGCCCGTGGAATCCGAACGGGAGACGATGCGGGAGCTCGGCTCGGCCGAGTTCCCCGAGCGTCTCGGCGTTGAGACAGACCAACCGGGAGCGGTCTGCCTCGGGATCTAATACGACCGAGAGCAGCACCCCGTCGTCCTCGTTTTCTGCCTCAGGCGCGGGGACGAACAGCGGTTCGCCTGGATGAGTACCTGACTCGCGCCAGCGGTGGGCCGTGCCGGTGTCGACGTCCACCTTCGTGATATCTGTCGGTAGACTTGACGCTCCGTCAGTTTCGGCGAGGTAGACGTATCGGTGGGATGTACCGTTAACCGCTCGGTAGTTGATCACTGGGAATTCAACTGGACCACGGTGGAGTGGCTCTCGAGTTGCCTCACCGCCGGACAACGGTACCGTGTACCGACACAGGTCGCCTCGTGGAAGGTCCGGATCGTCGCTCCGGAGGTTTGACAATGCGAGTCCGGTCACTGCGCGATCATCGTCGAACGCAACTACATCGACGACGAGCTCGCCCTCACGCTCGAACGCGTTCGCGTGGTGATAGATGAACGCCGGTGACGCCGACGCGGTTGCCACGTGTTCACCGGTCGAGCGATCGAGGATGACGAAGCGGAGGGGCGTCGACAGTGGCTGAAACGCGTCAAGGAACGTCTCCTTCGTTACGGTACCTTTGAGGAGCTGCGTGGTATCCAGCCCGTACGCGTTTACCGTCACGACGACGTGCTGGTCGGTCACAGCGAAGGAATGAATGTACGGTGCCTCGTCGAACTGAAGCCGACTCAGCGGGGTCGGCGTCCCACCGTCTCTCGGCCGCTTGAACACCGTATACACCGTGTTGCGACCATACGACACCCCCAGATTGATGAACTCTTCCGCGACAGGGTCGTAGTGAACATGAGCGAGAGTCAAATCGCAGTCCAATCCAGCCGTGAGATCGATTCGTCCCGTCGTTTCGAGCGTGTCAGGGTCGAACGTCAGTGCTGTCGGTGACTCAGTAACCGCCGCGAATTCGTCGCCGAACCGCTGGATACCGATGACTGGGTTGTCCGGAAATGTCCCATCGAGAACTTGACGCAGTCGTGTCCAGACCGATCGATCGGGAGGTGTTCCTGGGAACGGGGTTCGGACGCCGCCATGATCCTGTGCGAATGCGTAATCCCGGCTCTGGACAAATTTGTTCGCGTACCTAACCTCACCGTTGTCAATCCGAAAGCGCCGGAGCATGGCGAACGGGTCGAACCAGTGTCGCAGGCCTGTGTCGCCGGCCTCGAACTGTCCCGGCCCGTTCCCGATGAGATCCCCAGAGAGCCAGTCTGGAAACTCTCCAGTAGTGGGTAACTGTTTGTCCTCGATCTCTTCACGCTGCGTACGGAAACCGGCGCGATAATCTCTGTGTTCGCTCATACGACCCATTGGAACTGATGTGGCCTATTATCATCGGTAGTTGTGTAGCTCAACCGTGGCACTGCGAGCAGCATCTCATATCTAATGCGAATCTAATAACTGCCTAAATTTAAACGAACCCTCATAACAAACAGAACCACGATATGCTAGCTTCGCGTTGGTTGAAATCAAGCTCGATATCTCTCACTTATGCCAATAGATAGCCAACGTATACTTGACAGTCTACATACTATATGTCGTTTGTTCGCATGTAGGCCTCAGGAGTCAACACTGTACACACGACACATAAGATATACTGTGAATCCTTATTAGTAAAATTATATTATATGTACTCGGGTAACTAGGCCGACAATATATGCCCTATTAAATAAGAATTTCTAATGAAAATAGCTATATTTATAGAATTTACAATACAGAATTAAAAATAAGTATTTGATATACAAGCATATCTAAATAGCACAGCGTGCTGTTAAGAAAACGACGCTAAAGGGGTTCTGACAAATATTTACTCGGTTATTGGCCTGTGACGATAGGCTATAGCGTACAACTAAGATAAAAATAATATATTAAGAATTTACACTACTCACTAATACAGTCCCGATTACAGTTCTGATCTTCGGCTTGATCTAATATATAAATAATAGTATATTACCTGGTACTATCAGAACTCATCGTCAACACGCAGTTACTCATACAAAACAAATTTTTATTATTGCTCATCTCTCATAGAAACTCTATGACTGAACAGCTTCTCAGGCCTAGTGTGAGTGTCCGTAGTGTGATTTTTGATCCTTCTGGTAGTATACTCATACTACAACGCGACTCAGATCATGATTGGGAACTTCCTGGCGGTCGACTAAGTTCCTACGAAGGGGTTTCAGAAGGTCTCCGTCGAGAGATTCGCGAAGAAACCTCTCTTTCAATTAACATCAAAGATATCTTACTCGCTAACTCATGGATCAACGACCAGAACAACGACCGACTCGGGGTATATTATGTCTCCAATGCTGAACGGAAACGAGTCCGACTGAGTCAAGAGCATACTGACTTTATGTGGGTAACCCCAACTGAAGCTACGCACAAACTTTCCGCAGCACAAGCTAAAGCCATTCAATTATCCTGTGACAAACATGTGAGTAAGCCTGTTCTAGATATCTGACCCATTCTAGTCCTAATAGCTGTCATTCATCAATACGTTCCTCCACTCCTCCAGTATATACCAAATTTATTTACCATTATGTGCTCATTCGGTCGTATGGAATTAGCAGACGCTAATGTCCTCGTAACAGGTGGTGCGGGACTTATCGGGAGTCACCTATCAGCCAAACTTGCTGAGAACGGGGCGTCAGTACGGGTCGTTGACGATCTCTCGAAGGGAACTCAAGCGAGGGTGCCCAACGACGCAGAGTTCATCCACGCGGATCTCACGGATCCGCAAGGCGTCGCAGAGGTTCTTACTGAAGAAATTGACATCGTGTTTCACCTCGCAGCATTCACGGACACGAATTTTGACAACGACCGGAAGTTGTTCGAAGAGAACACCGCGATGACATACAATATCCTTGAACGTATGGAAAACGTCGGTGTTTCTAACATCGCGTTTACCTCTTCTTCAACGGTTTACGGTGAGGCCCCACGCCCAACGCCTGAGGACTTTGCGCCGATGGAGCCAATCTCTATCTACGGGTCATCAAAACTGGCCGACGAAGCACTCCTCTCGACGTACGCCCATTCGTATGATTTCACGGTCTGGGTCTTCCGGTTCGCGAACATCGTTGGCCCTCACCAGCGGGGGACGGTGATTCCGGACTTCATTCAGAAGCTCGCCGACGATCCGTCCGAACTCACCATTTTGGGCAACGGTCGGCAAGAGAAATCCTATCTTCACGTCACTGAGTGTGTTGACGCGATTCAACACGTTATCGAAACCACAGCCGACGATCTCAACACGTACAACCTCGGCACCCGCACGACCACTTCGGTAACAGAGATTGCAGATATTGTGAGCGACGAGCTAGAACTTGACCCAACGTACTCATTCACTGGTGGCGACCGCGGGTGGACAGGCGATGTTCCGAAAATGCGACTCTCAATCGAGAAACTCTCAGCGCTTGGCTGGGAACCAACACTTTCGAGTCATGAAGCAGTTCGACGTGCTACCCAAGAGCTCGCTTCTGAAATGATCTAATACGCCGCTTAGGGCATTTTCGGAACACGGCATCCTGTTTGCCACTGCCGAGCGCTCGTTCACCGATAGACGGTTATAATGAGACACAAACTAATCGTCACATCTGTTTGTGTGTTGATTACCCCTATCGCGATAGCTGTAAGAGTTATACTGATCAGTAGTAGAAATATCGGTCTGAACAGTTTACTGGGCATGTGCTATACTGTACTCTGTACTACTAGAACGCTCTGTTTTTAATGGCACAAACAATCATTTTTTGATAAATTACCCTTTGATTGTGGTATTCTTTTCATCGCAGAACGTGCCGCACATGCCCCGTGAGTAGCGATGCGGTTTCAACTCGCCTCACGATGATTCGTCGTCTGCGCTCGCAGAACTATCCACCTGTCTTGGTCGGCGACCTTCTTCACTATTCATAAGCTCAAGTTCAGCTGCGCGGATTGTTTCGAGTAACCGATCGGGCCGTGGCTCTGGCTCATGAATCCCGTGCTTAATCATATACTTACGAACCGTTTGCGCTGTCACCTCAACATCAAGCGCTTGCCGCATCTCTTCGAACGTTGTGTCTTCATCATACACTGCTGCTAGTTGCTCTGGATCTTGGTACTTCGGAATCTCTCCTTGAGATTCTGTACTACTCGATGTCTGATCATCCGGCTCGGTAGTCGGTTCAGAGGTTGCGTCCCCAACTGGCGCTGTTTCAGTCTCGCCGCTCTGCTTCTCTTCGCTACGGCTCTCTGTTCTCTGTGCTGGTTGCTGTAATTGCGGGTCCGACTGATCTCTAATTTCTTCACTGTTCTCACGAGTGTTTTCTGGTTGACTTTGTTTCGGCGCAGACTGTGCTGTCTCGACACTATGTCGATCACGACTGCTAATCTCCATCACCAGCTCGAGCCGTAACTCGTTGTCAACAAACTCGGCACGATCTGATTTCATCCGAGCTCGGTCCAGTCCGTTCACACGGTTTAGCGGAATTGCGACTTGTACCCGTGCTTCGTACAACTCACTACCAGACTGAATCTCAACACTCCTAATCTTCGTCGATGTGGCCTCGATGGCTGCGGTAATTGAAGCTAGGTTGCCGAGCCGCCTTTCACCGGCACTGTCTCTCATCTGATTATACACTCTCGCGACAACATAAGTACAGTTTGCTCCTTGAGCTTTTGCTCGGGCCGATGCGGCCTTTCTCTACTCAATAAGAGTGGTGGTTCGGTTGGGCGAGACTCTTGATCTGAGGCTACTGGTGATTGGGGGGCGAATTGATTGGCTTCAGCCGACGAGTGAGGCATTCGTTACTATGTCGCCTTCTTTTTTGAGCGGCATTCGGCACAGAGGCTCCGTGCTGAGATCCCCCGGCCTAGTATTTTGCCGCACTTACAGCGCGGGGCGTCTGTTTTTTCGGCCATGTTCTTCATATCTCCCATGCTGCTGTATAATATTTTTGCTTGGGTTAACCCCTCTAACGGCATTTTTGTGACGAGTGGCCGATCGCACGTCATCTCTACGTGGATTATATTCTGTGTTTTTTCAGGTGTGGCTGAGCAATGTGGGCCACTGCTCAGGGCGTCACGCGACCAACGATGTTCCGTCTAATCGTTCGCCGTCGACATCGACATTCATCAACTCAAGAATTGTCGGGACGATGTCGAGCAAATCAACGTCCGTTAACGCTAGGTCTGGGTCCGTCGAAAACAGACACGCGTTCTCAAATTTGTGCATCCCGTTTCTTGGTCCCGTCCCAAACACTTCGTCCTTATCCGTGAATCCGGCTTTCAGATCGTATCCGTCGGCCGGAATGATGACCAGATCCGGCGCAATCTCTGTGTCGCCGCCACTGAACGCATCCTCTCCACGAACAACCCGGCGACAGACGTTCCGTCCATCTGGCCCAGTTAATTCTTCGAGGTCAGCAATTAGATCATCACGAACAGACTCATACTCGGCATCTGGGACTGCTCCATCTGGTTCTCGACCAGCTAGGTTGAGGAACACACGACCAGGAATCAACGAATACGCCCGCGTCGTGCTGTTAATATCTCCCAACTCGTCGTGATCCTCGGTCGCGTACTCAAGCCACCCCTCCTCTTCGAGCCATTTGTTGAGATACACCTCATGCGTTAGGTGAGTAAACCCGTGGTCGGACGCGACGATCAGCGTTGTCTCCGAATCGATTAACTGTCGAACCTCTCCGATATACGCATCAAGTGTTTGGTAGAAATCGAGGAACTCGTCAGCATACTCTCCGTCGGTTGCGTAATCACCAAACAGGAAATGATTCACCCGGTCGGTCGTCATGTAGACCGCGAAAAAGAGGTCCCAATCATCTTTCTGAAGATAATGTCGGAACGTTTTGTGGCGTGCTGAAATCGTCTTTTCGGCATCACGGATGAACTCAGATTTGTCATTGTCATGGCCTAATTTTGCGTTCACATCGATTTGGTACCCGAACCCCTCCACAACTTGCTGAACATCTCCATCGCCGGTAGCCTTCTCGATTGAGGGAGACAAGAAACCCGACACGTGTCGCTGGATCCGTGTCGACGGCGGAAACGTCACGGGAACGTTGAACACAGACGCGTCCCGACCCTCTTCTGTCACCATGTCCCATACACGTGGGGCGCTCACGTGGCTTCCCATCGGCACATACGTTTCATAGCTCCCTGGGTCACGGTCTTGAAACCCGTATACGCCAGTTTTTCCGGGGTTTGTTCCCGTAGTTAACGCTGGCCAGCAGGCGCTTGACTCGGGCGGGACAATGCTGGACATCTGCCCACCGCTCCCAGACTCAGCAATCTCAGTGAGGTTTGGGAAGACCTCAGGATGTTCGTCAATAAGCTCATACGGCACTCCATCAATCCCGAGGAAGACGACACGACCGCTCGAGTCGCCCCCGAGTTTATCGAAAAGTCCCATACCGGAAGCCACAGACGCAGTAATAAATAGCCTTGTATACGTGTAATTTGAGCTAGTTGTTTACCATATCGACGCTTTCACAACAGTGAGATTGTCACAGCAAGCGCAGCCCCTCCAGCAGCGAGTGGGGCAATCATCCAGACAGCGAGTACTCGGGCAACCATCGACCCTTGGAAAAGCGTCACTGCCGAGGGGTGAACAGCGTAGGACGGTGTTTTTTCACACCGAACCGTCTCTTCACGAGTCGCCGGTGGCGAGGGCGCAACGCGAGACTTGCCTCGCTGTGCTCGGCCCCATCCCAATCCGATGATTGCTGTGACAGTCGAGAGCGCGAGACTGGCCGGAATTCCAAGGTATGATAGTCCAGTCGTGATTGTTGCGCCGATCGTCGCCACAACGACAGCCGCTGTCATTGGTAACGCTGTTAGATCGCTTCCGACTGTCGCCATGGTTCGACGGGCAATTGTGAAGGCACCGAACGATATCGCGCCAACTGCGACGAGGATAGCGGCATCAAGCGAGACCATTCCGCTCCCAACGAGCGGTGCCACAGCGTTTGCGACGTTGCTGGCTCCCGCAGAGAACCCCATATAACACGCGATCACCAGGAGTAGCACGGTTGACCAGATATCAGAACTCGATGCGTCCTCAGCGATCTCCAGCTCCGGCCGTCCCGCTGTCCAACGCAGTGTCACCGGACTCGTCGTTGGCTCCGAAATCCCTCCGAAGGCCGCAATTTCGTCGTACTTCCACCGGCCTATCGCCGCGGCAATCCCGAACGCGAGCACTGGTGCGACGACCCACCACCGTGCGATTCTGACAAGCACTCCCCACTCAACACCCGCGTTGCCAATTCCCATTCCAACCATGGCACCAACCGCGACCATCGACGTTGACGTGGGAATGCCCAGAACGTTTGCCACGAGCAACGTCACGCCGATACACGCTAAGACGATGAAGCCCGCTGAGAGGCTAAAAACAGGGGTTGCGACGATATCGTTCCCGACTGTCGTTACCACGTTGCGACCGATGGTCCACCCACCGATAATCGCACTGATACTCATCAACACGCCGGCACCAACCTGTGTGATTGCGTTTGCTCCGATCGCCGGCCCGAACGCGACACCGGTCGACGACCCGCCAATGTTTATGCCAACAAATGCGGCGAGAAACACTCCAACAATCAGCAAATCTTCCATTTAGTCTCATATATTTTCCGAGACTGTGTAAAAACTGGGGTATTAGCGACTGTCCAAACACGGAAAGACTCTTTTTATTCGGTGAAAGCACTAGTCGTATGGCAGCCGACACCTCAGTCGATGTCGATGTATCGTATACCGACGGCGAAGGCGAGGGCCCGGCCGATTACCCGTCGCTCCAGCACAAAATCGAGAAGGCGATCGACGTCACCAAGACCGGACTCGAGGAGTACGACAACCCCGCGGTGATGTGGACCGGGGGGAAAGACTCCACGCTGACGCTGTACTTCATCAACCAGGTCGCGGAGAAGTACGGCTACGAGAAGCCCACCGCCGTCTTCATCGACCACTACCAGCACTTCGACGAGATCATCGACTTCGTCGAACACTGGGCCGACGAGTGGGGCGTCGAGATCGTGTTCGCGCGCAACGAGGACGTGGGCGCCTACGCCGAAGCGCAGGGGCTCACGCCCGGCGACGAGATCCCCGTCTCGGCGCTTTCGGACCACAACAAACACCACGTTCGGGACATCCTCGAGTACGAGGAGGACACCTTCCCGTTCCTGCTCGACACCTACGTCGGCAACCACCTGCTGAAGACCGTCGCGTTGAACGACGCCTTAGAAGAGTACGACATCGACGGGGTTATCTCGGGGATCCGGTGGGACGAACAGGACGCCCGAGCCGACGAGACGTTCTTCTCTCCGCGCCACGACCCGGAGATATACCCGCCGCACGACCGGATCCAGCCGATCCTCCAGTTCGACGAAGCCGACGTCTGGGACGTGTTCTGGAGCTACGTCGTCCCCGACACGGTGACGGCGTTCCCGGACGACGGCTACGTCCCTGACACCGACGACGACCTCCCCGACGGCGTCAGTCAGGACGAGATTCCCATCTCGCCTAAATACTTCGCCGGGTTCCGTTCGCTCGGCAGCGAAGTCAGTACGGAAAAGACGGAGAGCGTCCCGGCGTGGAAACAGGACCTCCAGAACACGACCGAACGGGCCGGTCGCGCGCAGGACAAGGAGGACCTGATGGAGCGGTTGCGTGACCTCGGCTACATGTAGCGCGGTCCGTGCCGGCGTTTTCTGTTTTCCCCGACTCTGCTCCTCGGGAACCCCAGTCTCGCTCTGCCGCCGGTGCGGACGCCCGGTCCAACTTCCGCACCGGACCCGTGAACTGACACCGATCTCGTGCACACTCTCTCGACACCCACGTCCACGGTTCAGTCCGACGTTTGATTCGGTATCCGCAGTCGTTCGTCCTCATCCCCGACCGAATCGAACGTCGTTTCGAACACCGCGGTAGTTTACGAACCTACATTTACACCCGTATGACCGTAATGGTTATACGTCAGTTGGACAGCAGACACTTGTTACCGCTTCTCAATAGTTTACGCCCATACGTCTGTAATGGTTGTTTATCTTGTATGTGCGGATGTTTCTAATATCTGGTGTATTTATCGGTGAAAGGAGAGTACGACCGAGACGGGCCGCTCGCGTGTTTTCCACGACGACCGCGGGACGTGCCACACGTATGAGTGCGGCGGACGATCTCTTGTCGAACCGCTACAATCCTCAACACCGCGGCTCAGCGCCGTTGCCCACACTAGATTTTTATGCCCGCTAGGAGACTGCGTTACGTGTATGGAAGACAGACGCGCTCTCGTCACCGGCGGAGCAGGATTCATCGGTTCGAACCTCGCGAACACCCTCGCGTTGGACAACGACGTCGTCGCGCTCGATAACGGCTACCTCGGCACGCCCGACAATCTCGACGACGGCGTCGAGTACGTCGAGGCGGACGTGCTCGACGAGGAACTCCCAACGGACGTCGACGTCGTCTTTCATCTCGCCGCGCTCTCGTCCCGGCAGATGCTCGAAGAGAACCCCCGCGAGGGCGCCCGCGTCAACATCGAGGGGTTCGTGAACGTCGTCGAGCAGGCGTACGAGGACGGCTGTGACACGATCGTGTACGCCTCGACCTCGTCGGCGTACGGCAGTCGAACCGAACCCAGCCCCGAGGACATGGACCTCGACGCGGCGACCGGCTACGACGCGTCGATGCTCGGCCGAGAGCGATACGCCGAGTACTACAACAACTTCTACGACGGGCTCTCGCTCGCCGGCATGCGATTCTTCTCGGTGTACCAAGGCTACAGCGGCAACGAAGCGCACAAAGGCGAGTACGCGAACACGGTCTCGCAGTTCGCGGACAAAATCGCGGCCGGTGAATCTCCGGTGTTGTGGGGTGACGGCTCGCAAACCCGTGATTTCACTCACGTGGACGATATCGTTCGCGGACTCGAGACGGCGGCCGATCACGACCTCGCGGGCGTGTACAACCTCGGCACCGGCGACCCGTACTCGTTCAACGAGATGGTCGAGCTGATCAACGACGTGCTCGGCACCGCCGTCGAGCCAGAGTACGAACCGATCCCCCTGAACAACTACGTCCACGACACGTGTGCCGACATCTCTCGGATCCGCGAGGCGACGGGGTGGGAGCCGCGGATTCCGTTCGAAGAGGGCGTCCACCGCGTCTGTGAACCGTATCTCGTCACGCAGTAGCCGCCGCGGTTCTCCCTGCGGCTCGTTTTGTCGTTTCCGCCCGCAACCGAGTCACAACCCGTCCATATCGGTGCTCTCACTCACCGTCTCCGTCTTCCCTGTGCTCTCACTCACCGTCTCCGTCTTCCCTGTGCTCTCACTCACCGTACCCGTTCTCCCCGTACCCGCCGCCGGCACCGTATCCGTCGACGGACGCGACTTCGACTCTCGTGGCTCCCATCGAGACCACGACAACCCCAGCCAACAGTTGTCGTCGTCGCATCACAGCGTTCCGAGTCCATATTTGTCCAAATAACGGCCCAGTAGATCAGACGTTCGGCACACACCGACAGATTGGGTGGTTTATTACAAATATTTTTATACGAGTCTCGGGAGTTACCCTAGTGATAGACTCGCATGGACTGTGACCCGTTCGCCTGAGACCGGAGCGCCCGAGAGCCGTTCCGATCGGCGACGGCACGATCTCGATACCGGCGCGTGACGCCGTCTCCATGTGTCCCGAACGCAGAAGCCACCAAATCAACCTAATGACGTCGACAGACGCACGAGGCACGCAGTCAGTAACCCCAGTACAGCAGCCCGACGAGCCGGAGTCACTTCTCGTCGGGCCGGAGGCCGACGTGGACCCGACGGTCAGCGTCGTCATGCCGACGATGAACGAAGAGGAGGGCGTCGCTGAGTGTATCGACCTCGTCAAGGCCGCGGTGCGACGGTCCGGCTACCGGACTGAGGTCGTCATCAGCGACGATTCGACCGACCGTACCCCCGACATCGCGCGCGAAGAGGGCGCGGTCGTCGTCGAGCCGGACGAGCCCGGCTACGGGTACGCCTACCGGTACGCCTTCGCGCGCTGTCGCGGGGAGTACATCATCATCGGCGACGCCGACACCACGTACGACTTCGAACAGTTCCCGCGACTGTTGAAACAGGTCGTTGAGGGCGACGCCGACATGGTCATGGGGAGTCGCCTGGAGGGCGACATCAAGGACGGCGCCATGCCGGCGCTCCACGAACACGTGGGTAACCCGCTGTTGACGAAGTTCTTGAACGTGTTCTACGGAGCGGGTGTCAGCGATGCGCACTCCGGGTTCCGAGCGTTTCACGCCGACGTCCTCGACGAACTCGACCTCGAGACGACGGGCATGGAGTTCGCCTCCGAGATGATCATGGACGCGGGCGCGCGCGACCTCACGATCAAGGAGATCCCCATCACGTACCACGAGCGCGAAGGCGAGGCCACGCTGGAGAGCTTCCGCGACGGCTGGCGCCACGTTCGCTTCATGCTACTGAACGCACCGAACTACCTGTTCTCGCTCCCCGGCGCCGTTCTCGGAATCACCGGGCTCTCGCTGTTGCTGTCCGGCACCACCGGCGTCTCGCTCGGCGGCGTCTCGCTCGGGACCACGGCAGCGATCACCGGCTCGCTGCTCGTGCTCGTCGGGTATCAGGCCGCGAACATGGGCGTCTTCGCCACGCTGGCGAGCGATCCGATCCAGCGCCCGAACGACGTCGTCACCGAGACTGTCATTCAACGGATGAACCTCGAACGGCTCTCGACGGTCGGCCTGGTCGGGTTCACGGCCGGCGCGCTGTATCTCACTTGGGGTGCGATTGGGTGGGCCACAGGGAACGTCGCCCTCGTCGCTGCGACCCCGGGACACGTCATCGCGCTCACGGTGATGATTCTCGGCATCCAGACCGTGTTCAACGCGTTCTTCATGAGCGCGGTCGATGACCGGGTCTCGGCGGCCTGACGAGGCGATCGACGGCGCTCGATACGCGTCGCTGGTATCGTTCGTCCCTCACTCGCCTCCCCGGTTCGGGTGCGTCGCCGTTCGCGTTATCGGCGTTCGACGCCGGTGATCTCGAACCTCGCGCCGCCGCCCTGACTCACCGTCACCTCGACCTCCCAGCCGTGGGCATCAGCGATCTCGCTCACGATCGCGAGGCCGAATCCGGTCCCGTCGGAAAGCGTCGAGAAGCCGTTCTGGAACACCCTGTCTTTCATCTCGTCCGGAATGCCCGCACCGTCGTCGGCGATGTAAAAGCCGTCGTCCGTCTCCCCGACCGTCACCGTCACGTCTTCGCCGCCGTGTTCGACGGCGTTCCGAACGAGGTTTTCGACGAGCTGTTGGAGCCGCGACGCGTCGGCCCGGATCTCGCCGTCGAACTCGATCACGAGCTCTGCGTCCGCGGTCGACACGTTCTGCCAACACCGTTGACACAGCGAGTCGAACGTTATCCACTCTGCGGCGTCGACCTCTCCCCCGCTTCGGGCGAGCGTCAAGAGGTTCTCGATGAGCGCTTCCATCCGATCGTGGGCGTACATCACCTTCCTAAGCCGCTGACGATACTCTTCGTTCTGTTCTGCTACGTCTTCGTACAGTAACTCCACGTGCCCCGAGGCCACGTTGAGCGGGTTTCGGAGGTCGTGACTCACCACTTTCGTGAACTCGTCGAACTCCTCTCTCGCCTCGGCGTCCACATCACTCGCGTCCCGGTCTGTGACGTCGGTCGTCGTTATCAGATACCACCCTTCATCCGTGGGCTGCGGTGACCCGACGGATTCGACCCGCTCGTACGTTCCGTCCGCTTTTTTATATCGGCACTCGACCGACCTGTCCGCTTGCTCTTGCTCCCCGGTCAGCGCTTGTACCATTTCGGACACCCGCGGGCGGTCGTTGGGATGTACGCGTTCGGTGATGTGCTCGCCTACCAACTCGTCTTGGTCGTACTCGAGGACGCGTTCCACCGAGGTGCTACTGTACCTGATTACGCCGTCCCCGTCGACGAGCGTGAGAACGCTCTCCGACCGGAGCGGAAGCGCCTCCAGTGGGATGGTCTGGTCTGTGCCAATGCCGCACATGCCTTTCACTCTGCGTATAGTCGGATGAGTGTACCGGATAAACGGATTTATTAAACACCTATCGGACTTTCGTCCCCGATCGCCGCCGGTTTCCTCGTTACGTCTGGGTGGCGTACAGCTCCGCGTACGTTCCGTCGCCCGACAGGAGCTGCTCGTGGGTCCCGTCTTCCGTAATCTTCCCGTCGACGAGCGTGTATATCCGGTCGGCGTCGTCGATGGTTGACAGGTCGTGGGCGATACTGATCGTCGCGTACTCGCTCTCTCGGCCGCTGATCCCCGCGTACACGTCCCGTTCGATGTTCGAATCGAGCTCGCTCGTCGCCTCGTCGAGGACGAGGACGTCGGCGTCCTTGAGCAGGGCCCGCGCGATGGCGACCCGCTGTTTCTGGCCCCCTGAGAGCCGTGTCCCGTCCTCGCCCAGTTCCGTGTCGTAACCGTCCGGGAGTTCCGGGAGAAACTCCGTCACCTGCGCGGTCTCGCACGCCCGCTCGACGTCCCGGCGCGTGGCGTCCTGATTCCCGATTTTCACGTTTTCGATGAGCGTATCGTCGAACAGGAACGGTGCTTGGCGCACGACCGCGAGGCGTTCGCGCCATTGTTCGACGTCGAGCTCGTCGATGGGGGTGTCGTCCGCGAGGATCTCCCCCGCGTCCGGCGTCTGAAGCCGACCCAACAATGAGACGATTGTCGACTTCCCGGCGCCCGACGGACCGACGAGTGCGATTTTCTCTCCCTTTTTGACGCCGAACGAGACATTACTGAGTACCTGCTCGTCCTCGTAAGCGAACGAGATGTCGTCGAACGTGACCTCATAGACGGAATCAATTGCTTGCTCACCGACAGTATCTGTCACTCCTCTCTCGCGGAGGTCTTCCACCCGAGACCGTACGCGAATAAAGTGTGGTAGCTGTCCGTCCAACCGATAGACGGTCGTGTTGATCTGGTTCACGACAGGCGACAGTCGGAAGACTGCGAACAGGAAGACACCCAGTTCGGCCAGCGAAATGTTCGTAAACCTGATCCCCGCGTAGACGAGACCGAAGACGACGAGAGCGTTGGTGAACTTGTTGAGGTTCGTGAGCGCAGCCTGGTTGCGTCGCAGCCGGACGCCGTTTCGCACGTACTCGTTTAGCGTGTCCTGCATCCGTCCGATGAGATCTGTCCGCATGTTGAACAGGCGGACTTCTCGTGTCCCCTGGACACCAGCTTGGGAGATTGTCTGAATGCGGTCGTTCACCGTAGCGACATCGTCACCGGCAGCGTACGCTGGTTCAAGAACGTAGCGGACAGACAGCGTGCTTACCCCAAGCGCTATCGCCGCAATCAGTGTGAGCATCGGTGCGAGTACTGCAGCGATTGCGAGGTAGATCACTCCTCGGAGCGAAACTTCAATCACATTGTATAGGCCCATGACGATACTCGCCGAGCGGTTCGTCTCCGTAATGAGACTGTTTAACAACTCGTCGGATCCGTGGTTATCGATGTATTCAACAGGGCCGAACATAAGCGACCCAAACAACTCTTGACGGAGATGCCGCTGATAACTCATGCTGAGGACCGATCGGACCCACGCGGTAAGGAAACTCAGCCCAAAGCGGACACCCATAACTCCGCCGATGCCGAGAACAAGATACTCAAGCGTGAACGGAACACCGAGGAACGAGTAGATCCGTACAAAAGCTCCTAGGATGCCGTCAGCCCCCTCCGGTGCTGTTGACGACTGAGAAATTTCGACGATCGGCAATAAAAAGCCCAAACCGATACCCTCGAGCAGTGCCGTTGCGAGGCTAACGATGACGATCGCGGCGCCGAGCAGTGGCCGGAATAGCGCTGCTTCATACAACGCCGAGAGCTTCTCTCGGGTATCAACTGACATATTTGATTCGGGGTCGCTTACATAGAGGAGAGCAAACGCGCGAATAAGTTTTACCCTGATATAATTGAGCGCCAGAGAATTCGTGACAAACACACAACCTCATATATGTTGAATTAGTACTCATATCCAGTTCATGGACAATATAAACATGACTGGCCTATCCGGAGCCAACACTGTAATCTAACGATTTTTCAACGTATGCTGATGCCCACAACTCCCGAGGCCGACTTCGTGTTCAACCTCGTCCGTCAGGTCGGGAATCCGGATCAGGCGGAGGAGCGACTCCGGGAGATCGCTCACACTGATCCCGATTGGAGCGACGTGCTTACACTCGCAGGCGGCCACGGTATCGTCCCCCTGCTCAACGAATCCATCAGTGAAATAGAGGAACTCGTCCCCCGAGAGTACGCACAGACAGTACAGAACCGCTGTCGCAGTCGTGCGTTGAAGAACATTCGGTACGTCGAGCGATTACACGATCTTAATGACGCGTTTCGGGAGAACCAGATCCAGGTGATCCCATACAAAGGCCCAGTGGTTGCTGAGGTTGCTTACGGAAGTATAAGCCGCCGTTGGTTCAGTGATTTAGACTTTCTCGTTATCGAAGAAGACCCGCTTGATGCTCACGGAGTCCTTCAAGATCAGGGATACAAGCAGACGGAGTTCGCCGGTATCCCACCGTCACAGCTCGTCAACGGCTCGATCTTCCAGTGGGAAGGTGAATTCCACTTTCTAAACGAACGGGACGCGATACCGATCGATCTCCGACATCAGTTCGTGGGGAAATATCGGAACGGAGAGGGACTCTTCTCGGACCTGTGGGAGCGTCGAACGTCAGTTTCGTTGGCCGGCGAGTCGGTACCCGCGCTGTCACCCGAGGACCGCGTCGTGCTTCTCCTAGCGCACGGTACCAAACACGGTTGGTGTCGTCTCTCGTGGGTCTGTGACGTTGCTCTCCTCTTACAGCAGGATGTTCAGTGGAACGACATCATCGATCGTGCCGCACAGTACGGATGGAAAACAGCTGCACTACTCGGGATCGCCGTCGCGGCCGAGTTAGCGGAGATTGATGTTCCTCGTAGTGTTCGCCGGCAGATATCTGCGGATCCACGCGCGAATATCGGTTCGGCAATACTCTGTGCTCTTTTTTCTGCTGATCCGACCGGTGATCGGCTTGATCTCGACCCGCTGACAATCATTCTGCTCCTGAACAACACGCCACGGGATTCGCTTCGTGAGGCGTTTAATAAGGCCGTCTCTCCGTGGCCGAGCGATTACCAGTGGATTTCGCTGCCGCAGAAGCTCTATCCGCTGTACTATCTTGTTCGACCCCTCCGAATTCTGCTACACAAAATTAAAAAATGATCACGGACGAACCTTGGTGTAGCGATTATCTGTCTGGTGGAGGCCCAAACGGAAACCGGTCTACCAGTCGGTCTTACCCGCGCCCACCGGAACAATCGGGTATCAGCCACTCTCTAACGTATTTTTTCTGGCGCATTCGCGCCGCTTCGGAGTCAACATCCTCTATCACCGAAGAAACATTCATATGGAATGATAGAACAACATCAAACGATGAATAGCGCAAATAAATTCGCTGAGACAACGACGATTGTGGCAGCGGACCAGTGTATCTCCACGGTCGTCGACGGCGAAACCGTCATTCTTCATCAAGACGCCGGAGAGTACTACAGTGTGAATGAAGTCGGTACGCTGATCTGGGAACTGATTCAACAACCTCAAACTCTCGACGATATCTCACGAGCAATCGTCGCCGAGTACGACGTAGCGTACGAACAGTGTCAGCGCGATGTCTCCGAGATGCTGGCCGAGATGGAGAATGAAAACCTCGTCCGTCTCGACGAATGACGTCCCTTGTCGGTGACTCAACGGTGATCCCCTCTTGGTCTCCCGGCGATCCGGTCCGGCTTCTCTTGGCTGTCGCACTTCTGTTGTCACTTCCACCTGTGCTCACGACCGTAGTCATGTCTCGCACCAGAGCGTCGCTGCTACGGATCGGTAACTACGGAAGGCGGTTCGTTCTCGGGGACCCGACACCACACCGCGTCGTTTCGGCGGTGAAGATAGCTGACTATCGTCTTCCGGGCAACCGGACGTGTCTCGTGCGATCGTTGGCCGCCGAGACACTGCTACGACTGTACGCGTTCGAGCCGGACCACAAGATCGGCGTCGCGACCGAGTCCGACGCGTCGATGGAGGCGCACAGCTGGCTCGAGTACGACGACGAGGTACTCATCGGCGACGTGGATGACTTGGACCGGTACGAACCGCTGCCGTCGATAGACGCCGCGACCGAGTTATGAGCGGTATCGCCGCCGTATTCGATCGAACAGGTGCCGGCCCGGACCCCGACCGGCTACATCAAATGGTTACTGCCATGGAACACCGGGGTCCCGACGGCGGCGGAGAGTGGTCGAACGATATTGTCGGTATCGGACACCAGCAACTTGTAACGACTCCGCAGGGTACTGTCGACGACCAACCGTACACCCACGACGGGCTCGCTGTCGCTTCCGACGCTAGACTAGACAACCGACCGGAGTTACTACGTCGACTCGGTCTTACCGACGTATCGCGAACGGTACCCGACAGCCAGCTGCTTCTGGAGGCGTATCGGGAGTGGGGCGACGCCTGCGTGAACGAACTAATCGGCGCATTCGCGTTCGTCGTCTGGGACTCGGCGAAAAAAACGCTGTTCTGTACCCGCGACCACCTCGGTGTCAAGCCCCTGTACTACCACATCACTGACGACGTGTTTGCAGTCGCCTCGGAACCGAAATCTCTTCTGACTTTGCCGGGTGTCACACCCTCTCTGGACGAATCTCGTGTCGGTGACTTTCTGCTCGGGCGGCTCGAAGACAAGACGAACTCGTTCTACGAGTCCGTCCGACGGCTGGCTCCCGCCCACGCCACGGCTGTTTCGGCGGAAACGGACCGAACGTGGCAGTACTGGGATCTCGACCCGACGCGAACGGTCACGCTTGAGTCGGACGAGGCGTACGCCACCCGGTTCAGAGAGCTGTTTGAGCAGGCAGTTGCCTGTCGCCTCCGAACTGATTCGCCGACTGCGACGAGCCTTAGCGGCGGGCTAGACTCCTCGTCGATCACGGCGGTCGCGCGTGACCTACTCCCTGCGGATACCACGCTTGCTACGTACTCCGGGGTGTCCGACCAAAGCAGTGCCTCCGACGAGCGCGAGTATATCGAAACCCTCGTCGAGAGAGACGGGATCGACTCTCACTACGTTTTCCTCGATGATCTAAGTGCCGTAGATCACATCGACGAGGCCATACAGTATCACGATGAGCCGATAAAAAACACGATGCACTTCCTGAAGTGGACGCTCGCGAAACAAGCGAGTCAGGACGGGATCGGCGTGATTCTTGAGGGCTCACACGGAGACAGCGCCGTCGACTACGGACTCGGCCTCCTCCCACAGTTAGTGCGTACTGGCCGGTGGAGACACCTCTATCGGGAGTTGGACGCGATGGGAGACGTCCTCGACCGCCGACCGAGAGGGATATTCGTGGGACAGGTGCTTCCAAATTTGGTCCCGCGCCGAGCGAAGGATCTCGTCCGGCGGCTTCGAGGAAAGCCAACGGGGACACAGCGACTCAACCCGACCCTCGACCGGTCGTTCGTGAACCGAACCGGGCTCCGAGAGCGCTACCGGCGGTTGAACGACGAGGGTTCAGTACTGAAGCGGAGCGCTCGTCGGTGGCAGTACCGGTCGTTGATGAGCGGTGGAATGACCGAGTTCTTCGAAGCAAACGACGTGACGCACGCGGCGTTCGGTATGGAACCCAGATACCCGTTCACCGACATCCGGCTGATCGAATTCAGTCTCGCTATCCCGCCGACACAGCAGCTCCGTAACGGGTGGACCCGACTGATAATCCGTCGCGCGTTAGAGGACGTGCTCCCCGATAAGATCCGATGTCGACCGTGGAAAACGATGATGAACCAGGCGTTCGCACACGCGCTTTCAGCCGCTGACAGCGAGGTCAAAGCTCTCGTTGAGGACCCTGGCATCCTCCGCCCTTACATCGACCCACAGGCGCTGTCCGAGGTCTACGAGCGGTTCAACGACGATCCACATCCACGCGACCCGAATACGCTGTGGGTCGCTTTCTCACTCGCCAGTTGGTTGGACGAACAGAATGTCGCTCGATGACCACGGGGGCGCTATTATTCTAGGCGATCATACAGAATTAAACATAGTATTTATTTAATTTGATTAACTAATGATGTCACGGGATGAGCAATCACCGCTCAGATCAGTACGAGGCTCCGGAGGTTATCAAACACGGTTCGGTAGAATCGATCACCCAAGCGGGTAATAAGAAGCAATTCGGCGAAGACACGGACGAGCAGGTCATTAATCTCAAGGGATCTGTCGGATATAAATAAGGTCCGTTCCTAATCTGTTTTTTATCAGCTCGACCTGATGCCAGCCCTTTTATGACCATTTTCGATTGAATACAGAACTTCTACTGCTCCGTCGGGCGGTCGTTGAGGCCGACCACTCCTGCCAATCGTACACTGACCCATGCGCTCACCATCGCGAGCTAGAATCGCTTCGCACGAGAGGACTTCGTGTTCCATCGCTACTCAATTAGGTCTTGATTTGTTCGGAGACACCAATGTCTCGTGTCTATCCGGAGCCCCACACGCGGGCCTTCTTATTGCCAACTTTTATTATTCGATACTTACTGGGTTAACCCGCAGCAAATGGCAGAAAAGAGCTCAAATCGGTACGAGGCTCCCGAGGTCGTCAAGCACGGGGCGGTAGAATCGATCACGAAAGCAGGTAATAAGAAACAGCCCGGTACTGACGTTGACGA
This sequence comes from Halorubrum sp. CGM5_25_10-8B, assembly GCF_005435095.1. Classification (NCBI taxonomy): domain Archaea; kingdom Methanobacteriati; phylum Methanobacteriota; class Halobacteria; order Halobacteriales; family Haloferacaceae; genus Halorubrum; species Halorubrum sp. CGM5_25_10-8B. The sequence goes on from NZ_SGTY01000005.1 coordinate 58,934, forward strand.
ACCGGCTATCAACCTGAAAGGGTCCGTCGGGTACAAGTAATCGGACCCGTTCAAACCCATTTATTTCCGAGGTGTACCCCCTCAGTGCGTCCAACGTAGTGTTCACACCTGCGACTTTTCAATCACTGTGGTTCCGGGTGCGAACACAGTCAGATTATCCCTACGATAAGGCTAGCACACCAGTACGGGGTATCGTAGCCGTTCTGGTCGCTTCCTCTACTCGATTTCGGTCCCGTTGATTAGCCGCCTTCAGCCGTGTTCCACTAGATGTCGTCGGTGACCAGATCGACCAGATCCGGCAGCCGTTCATGATCTAGCGAGCGAGTCAACACTCGGACGCCTGCGCGTTCTACGACGCGCGAACACTGTTCCATGTGGCTATCTGAGCGGTCTGAGTCCGCGACGATTCCCTGCGCGTACCGCTGTGTGACGAGGCTGAGCAACTGTTCAGATCCAGAGGGCTCGTCTATCTCGAGTTCGTCGCCCTCGGTGAGGACGTAACACCGGGTCAACGGGACGGGTTCGGGCACGTCGTTGATCGGAAGCATCTGTTTCTCGTACCACGATTCCTCCGCAGGCGTCGTCGTGTCCCGCAGGCCGAGCGCAGTGGCGGCGTCGGACTCCAGGCGGAGCTGTGGAACTCCCGGAACCACCGTCGGTCCGCTCTCGTCGAACCGGATCGCGACGACGTCATCCTCCAAAACGGAATGCCCTGCCGCGTCGAACGCCGCTGCTGTCGTCGACTTTCCGGCGCCTCTCGGACCTAAAAACATCACGCCCCTCCCGTCAATCGAAACCGCACTCGCGTGGAGCACGAGGTGACCGCGCTGGTGAAGCACCAGTCCAAGCAGTTCGTTTTCGATGAGTCTCCGAAAAAACTCCCGTTGCTCCGCCGCCTCGCTTCTCGGGTCGCACACGATTCGGGTTCCAGCGTCTACGAGAAACGAGCCGATCGAGTCGTACGTCAGCCGGATCCCGTCACGGCTCGCTTGGATCCGGCGCCCGCCAACCCCGTCTACAGACTCCGGAACCGGCTCGACCTCATCTCGTGTAATACTGACGTCACAGCCGTCTTCCTCCGCGTATATCCCCGGCAGCTCCGGCAGCTCGAACACCGACCGGAGTCGTAAATCGTATGCGGAGTACGAGTGCATCTGTATTGCTCTGTATCTTGTATGTAGGCCATGAGGGGTTTAAGATTGTGTGTTGATCCGTACACCTTCGATCGAACTCATTCGACGGCAACCTTTCTCAAATTATAAGTGACGTAATACTGTCTCTCCGGGGTCAGGTCTCATGATAAAAGTAGCGTTTAGTTTATCACCGCAGTCACTGTTATCCGATCCAGAGCTATGCAATATTGCTATCAGACCCCACAGCGGTCCACTCACTCCGCCGGCATGTTACAGCTCGGACGATGACTGCCGTCGACGAACGATTGGCCTCGCCCTCGTTCGCATATCTACTCTGGGCTCTCGCAGTCGCGTTTTTCGTCGTCGGCGACCTCATCACTACGGGTATCGGCGTTTCGTCAGGACGGATCGCCGAGGTCGGCCCCCTCGGCGATCCGATCGTCAGTCGCTATGGGTTCCCCGGTATGGTGGCGCTGAAATTCGCGGTGATCGGCCTCTCGTATCTCACTTGGAGACTGGTTCCGGACCCGGAGCGAGTCGGTATCCCCCTCGGGCTGCTGTTCGTCGGGGCTCTCGTCACCGTATGGAACGCCATCGTGTTGGTTGTGGCCTCGGGCTCGGCCTGAAGCGCCTGACCGGACACACTCAGGCCAGCGGGTTCCTCCCCGTGATGCGATCCTGACCGTACGGCCATCGCTCGTATCGAAACACCGTGAGACACGCTACCATTCATTGTCGCACTAATTTCTATTTTCCAACAATTGTAGTTCATTTTTGATAATTTGAGGATCGAATATATCCGTCGGACCCGGGGAAGAGTCGATAGACAAATGAAATACACGGTGGCGGTCACGAGCGGGACGCGGGCGACGGGGAAGACCACGTCGGTCGCGGTCCTCGGAGCCGTGTTCGCAGACGCCGGCGCTGACGTCCTGCTCGTCGACTGCGACCTCGCGAACCCGTCGCTCGCGGCCGCGCTCGGAATTCCGGAGCCGGACGCAACGCTCCGTGACGTGTTCGCGGGACGCGCAACGCTTGACGAGGCGGTCCACACCGGACCAGCTGGAGCCGAAGTCCTTCCGGGCGGTCGATTCGCCGTGCCCGACGCGGCGGCCATCCAGGACTTCGTCGAGGCGATCGACGGCTTCGACGTCGTCGTCTGCGACACGGGAGACCCGTTCAGCGACGCGACGGCGGGCGCGTGTGACGCGGCGGACGGTGCCGTCGTCGTCTCAACGCCGGACGACGCGGCACGGCGGAACACGGCGGCGGTTCACGGGTCGCTCCGGGAACACGGGCGGCCGCTGCTCGGAACCGTGCTCACTCGAGCTCAGGGCGACGCCGACACTCTGGAGTGGGACTGCGATATTCTCGCGACCATTCCCGAGTCGGACGCGGTCGCGAGCGGGGCGGCGGCCGTGCTCGACTCGCCGTCGGATCCCGGCGCCGAGCGCTATCGGGAGCTCGCTCGCGGCGTGTACCGGCGCCTCCGAGACGGTCACGACGGGACGGCCTCGAACGCGGCACTCTGGCTCCCCCAGCCCGCGGATCCGTTCCTCACGCCCGCCGTCGCAGCCGGAACGTCGGGTGACACGGACACGCCCTCGAACGACGAACCCGGGGAGCCAGAGTCGGCCGCCGGTGATGACACGTCTTCAGACGCGGGCGCGGTCGCGGACGGTGGGAACGGTTCCACGGGCGACGTGAACGACGCAACAGCGGAGGCGGACACGCCTGCTGAGGAGCCGACCGAGGACGACGACAGCGGTATCACGCTTACCCGCCGCGGTGCGTTGGCCGCGCTCACGGCCGCCGTGGGCGGCGTGTCCGCCGGAATACTGAACACGCGTGAGACGCCCGAGATCGAGGCGTTCGGCTACGGCGGCAGACCCGTGACCTCGAACGAGTCGACGACGAGCACGACGAACACCACGACGAGCGCGGGATCGCTTTCGACGGGCGGGAGTAATCGGACGGGACCGACAACCGAGACGGAAACCGGTGACACGGAGCGAGGGAACGAGACGGGAACAGAAGGTACCGGCAATTCCACCCAACCGGTGTCGACCGGGAACACGACCGAATCAGGCGGGGTCGGCAACACGACTGACCCGGTGTCGACCGGAAATACGACTGAATCAGGCGAGGTCGCCAACACGACTGACCCGGTGTCGACCGGGAACACGACCGATACGAACGACGAACCGGTTCCCGGAGCAGAGCCGACGAACGAAACGGGGGACGAAACGTCGGACACGGAGGAGTCACCGACGTCCGGCGACGATAGCGGCGGGAACACCGGCGGCAGCGGTACCGGAGACAGCACTGGAAGCGACGGCGGAAGCACTGGGGGCGGTGACACCGGAACTAGTGACGACGGAAACACTGGGAGCGGTGATACCGGAACTAGCGACGACGGGAACACTGGGAGCGGTGATACCGGAACCAGCGACGACGGAAACACTGGGGGCGATGACTCCGGAACTAGCGACGACGGAAGCACCGAGAACGGTGACTCCGGAACCGGTGACGACGGGACCGGCTCGGATGGTGGTGATACTGGAACCGGTGGCGACGGGAACACCGAAGACAGTGATACTGGAACCGGTGACGGTGGGACCGGCTCGGATGACGGTGGTGACGGCACCGACGATACGAGTGACGCGCCGCCCGACCCGGGCGATGAGCAGTTCGGGATCGTTGGTTACGGCGAGGGCGGGTACGGTGGCGTGGCGTAGAGAACGGGCAGTCGAGTCTCGAACACCGGTCTTAGAGAGCTACCTTGAGACGCACGACTACTTTTTATCACCAGGTCAGTCCCTCGTACGTGATCCCGTCACGGCGCTCGACGACCCGTCTGCCGTCGACGACGACCGGGTCGGCCATCGCGTCGAACTCCTCGTCGAGGGTCGCGAACTCGTCCCAGTCGGTGACGACGACGGCGCCGTCGGCGCCGGCGAGTGCGGCGTCCGCGGACTCCGCGTAGTCGACGTCGTCGAGGTACTCTCTGGCGTTCTCGGTTGCGACCGGGTCGTACGCGGTCACGGTCGCGCCGCGCTCTCGGAGCCCGCGGACCACCGGGATCGCGCGGGAGTTCCGCATGTCGTCAGTCCCGGGCTTGAAGGCGAGTCCGAGCGCTCCAGCAGCGCCGACTCGGAGGCCGTTGATGCCGACGAACACGAGCGCGACGACCCCGACGAACAGCCCGTGTGAGAGGTCGAAGCTCCGAACGAACGCGACGAGCTGGACTCCGACGTTCGTCGCGCCGAACAGGACGCCTGAGACGACGCCGACGACCCCCATGACGAGCGGCGTATCGGCGAACTCCCGCTCGCTCACGACAGGGAGGGACGGTAACGGGATGGCGTGCTGATTCGTCGCGACGAAGCCGAGCGAGACGAACCCGAGTAGGATCCGGAGCGGGGCTTCCGGGAGCCGGTCGAGGAGTGCCATCCCGAGGAGAGTGCCGACCAGCGCGGCGACGAGCAGCGGCGCGAATCGGGTTCCACACGTGCGGAGCTCCTCGCGGGTGAGATCGCCGACGAGCGCGAGATTGACAGCGAACATCGGAATTATCATGAACGTGACGGCGGTCGCGGGATCGAGTGTCGCGGCGAGTACCATGGTCCCAACGACGGCGAATCCGAACCCTGCGACCCCGTTGACGGCGCCCGCGACCCCGACGACGACGGCGATCGTCGCCACCAGTTCGACGGAAAGCGCGAGGGTCATACGCCTGAGATGACGCGGTTATTCATAAATGACCGCTGACTGTGTGGCGCCGAGACACGGCCGCGAGGTCGGCCGTATGCTGACGGTGGCGCTCGGGCGCTCGGTCGCTCGGTCGCGTACTGAGGTGTGTGTAATCACACCGCACGATCGGCCGAGGCTCATACCCACCGGCCGTCGTTGTTCACGTATGCTCCAAACCGGACAGACAGCGCCGACGTTCGAGCTTCCCGGTGCGGGCGGCGGACGAATCGACACGCACGGGCTGGCCGAGTACGCCGACAACGGGTGGGCGGTCGTGGTGGTGTTCTACCCGTTCGACTTCCACCCCGTTTGTACGAGCCAGATGTGTACGCTGCGTGACAGCGAGGCGCTGTCGCTCATGGAGAACACCGTCGTCCTCGGGATCTCCACCGACACCGTCTACAGTCACCGTGCGTTCGCCGAACAGCATCGCATCGACTTCCCGCTGCTCTCAGACAGCGACGGCCGTGTCGCCGAGGCGTACGGCGTGCGCGCCGAAGAGATCGATGACCACCGCGGAGTCGCGCGTTCGGCGGTCTTCGTGGTCGATCCGGACCGCACCGTCCAGTACGCGTGGCGAAGCGAGGAGACGGACGACGAACCGGACCTCACGGCCGTCGAACACGCCGCGCGATGTCACGGGGACGAGTGCGAACTGCCGGACGGGAAGTCGTATCTGTGAGGTCATTCGTCGGAATCCATTACCTACACATAACCCGGTTACCGACCTGTTCGCGCGCCTTTATGTGATAGTCTCGCATCTAGGTTACTAGAAGTAACCTGCGTCGGCTCGCCGGCGCGTGTCACACATCATGGTAAGCATACTCACCGGACTGATCGCTGGACTGATCGCGACCGTTGTCATGACGATGTTCATGATGACGATGGGAGACGACTCGCCGCCGCCGACTGCCGCCCTCTGGGCGAAGTACATCGGTGACGAGGGGCCCGAGGCGTACATGAAACAGGGCATGCTGCTCCACATGCTGTACGGGGTCGGCGCGGGGGCTGCCTTCGCAGTCGGTGCGACCGCACTCGGGCTCGCTGTCGGCGCCGGGGCCCTCGTCGGGAGCGTCCTGTGGGGGCTCGCCTTCGGGCTCGTCCTGATGGTCGGCGGAATGATGTTCTGGATGCGAATCGTCCTCGCAATGGAACCCGACCCGAAGACGATGGCTGCGTTCGGCTTCTTCCACGTCGTCTACGGCGTCGTACTGGGCGCGGGAATCGCGCTGCTCCCGGTGTAAGGCGTGGGCACGAACACGAACGCGGACGGTCGTGGCCCGGGATGCCTGCGCGACGACCGCCCGGTACACAGCTGTACCGCGGCGGCCGGATCGGCGGTCAGTCGCGGGATAGAGGCGACCGTTCGACGCGTCGCATTCTGGACGGCGATTGCGTTCCCGACGGCGTACGTCATCGGGGCCGTCGATCCCGTCGCGGCGGCGCTGCCGGTCGGCTGGCTCCCGCTCGCGATCTCGACCCACCTGCTGTTGCTGTGGGTCGGACACGGCGCTCACCATCCGGAGTAAGCGATGTCAGGCGCACTCGTACTAGCGACCGGGGTCGACCCGCTGCCGCTACTCTCGGTGGTGTCGGTCGATCGAGTCCTCGATCATTGGTGGGTGTTCCCCGCGTCAGTGTTGTTCTCGATGATCGCCATCGCGGCCGGCGTCTCGGGCGCGCTCTTTTTTAGCCCGTTCTTTCTGCTGGCCGTCGGGTTCGGCCCCGCGCAGGCGGTCGGCGCGGGCCTGATGACTGAAGTGTTCGGGATGGGCAACGGGCTCCGGTCGTACGTCAAACAGGGCGTCGTCGACTACGCGACCGCGAAGTGGCTGTTGGTCGGCGCGTTGCCGGCAATCGTGATCGGCTCGTTTGCGGCGCACTACGTCCCAGACACGCTGTTGCGCGGCGGGTTCGGCGTCGGGCTGTTCGTGCTCGGCGGATTCCTGTTGTACTCGGACTCTCCGGAAGAGACCGAACCCGGCGAGCGCGAGGGCGAGTTCCTCGAAAAGAAGAACGCGGAGTGCGGTACCACCGTTGTCAACGCTACCGACGGCGAGCGGTTCGTCTACCCAACCTGCTGGCGCCCGCCGGGCGTCGCGCTCGCGGCGCTCGGCGGAGTGATCACGGGGCTGATCAGCGCCGGCCTTCCCGAGATTGTGACGACCCAACTGGTGGCGCGCTGTCGGATGCCGCCGCGGGTCGCCGTCGCCACGTCGGTGTTCGTGCTGGCGATCGCCGCGGTCGCCGGGGCGGCCGTCCACGCGCTGGCGGCGACGCCGGTGTGGTACGTCGTCGTCTGGTCGATTCCCGGTGTAATCGTCGGTGGAACAATAGGTGCCCGCGTCGGCAAACACGTTCCGAGCGGGCTGATGGAGCGCGGGCTCGGCGTCGTCTTCGGGATTGTCGGCGGAATCGTTCTCGTGACAACGTTCGGCGTCTAAACGCTCGCACACCGGTTCTGGGCGGTCGTGTACAACTCACGCCACAACGGACCGGGGTTGATGACCTTAGATCCCGTCGATCAATCCATGCAAGAGTTTGATTTCCTCGTGATCGGGTCGGGGTCGGGACTGGACGTGGCGAACGCGATGGCCGGCCGGGGGAACTCGGTCGCGGTCGTCGAGGAGGGGCGACTCGGCGGGACCTGTCTCAACCGCGGCTGTATCCCCTCGAAACAGCTCCTCTACCACGCCGACGTGATGGAGACAGTCGAAGGCGCCGGCGCGTTCGAGATCGACGCCGAGGTCAACGGTGTCGACTTTGCTAAGATCGTCGAAAAAGTCACGGAGGACGTCTCTGAGAGCTCCGACTCCATCCGACGGGGGCTGAAGTCCTCGGACGCCCACGACCTCTTCGAGGGGACCGGGCGGTTCGTCGACGACCGCACCGTGGAGATCGTCGACGGCGACGATGCGGGCGCCACGCTGCGGGCCGACACCGTCCTCGTCGCGACCGGCACTCGTCCCTCGATCCCCCCGATAGACGGGATCGAGGACGTGGACTACCTCACGAGCACGGAGGCGCTCCGGCTGGAGTCGGCGCCCGACCGCCTCGTGATCGTCGGTGGCGGCTACATCGCCGCGGAACTCGGCCACTTCTTCGGGACGTTCGGCACCGACGTAACGATCGTCGGCCGGCGAGAGAACCTCCTCCCCGAGGCCGACGAGGAGGTCGGCGAGGCGTTTACCGACCGCTACGCCGACCGGTTCGACGTGTACGCCGGGTACGAGGCCGTCGCCGCCGAAGAGGCGGACGGCGAGGTGACCGTCGAGGCCCGACCGTACCCCGAGGCCGACTCGGTCCGCGCGGGCGGAGAGACAGTCGGTGCGCCCGAGGAGGCGGAGAGCATGACCGTCTCGGGCGACGCGCTGCTCGTCGCGGCGGGCCGCCGCCCGAACACCGACTCACTGAACCTCGACGCGACAGGCGTCGAGACCGACGAGCGGGGATTCGTCGAGACGGACGAGTACCTCCGGACCGACGCCGAGGGGGTGTGGGCGCTCGGTGACGTGGTCGGCGAGTACCTGCTGAAACACAGCGCGAACCACGAGGCGAAGGCCGTTGTCCGGAACCTGCTGGGTGACGAGGCGGAACCCGTCGACTACTCGGCGATGCCGTTCGCGGTGTTCGCCTCGCCCGAAGTAGCCGGTGTCGGTGCGCGGGAACAGGACCTCCGCGAGGCCGACGTCGAGTACGCCACCAACACGTATGCGTACGACGAGACGGCCCGCGGCAGCGCGATGCACGCTGAGGGGTTCGTGAAGGTCCTCATCGACCTCGACGGCAACATCGAAGGGTGCCATATCATCGGGCCCGAGGCGTCGAACCTGATCGAGGAGGTCGTCGTCGCGATGACCGCCGGCTCCGGAACAGTCGCGGACATCCGCGACGCGGTCCACATCCATCCAGCGCTCTCAGAAGTCGTCGACCGCGCCTTCTCCGGGCAGTTCTCGCGCGGCGGCGGTCGCGACCACGGACATCATCACCACGGATAGCCGTTACAGCCACTCCGCGGTCGAACACGGCGACTTGCCGGTCGCCAGAGCAGTTTTGTCGCTCTCCGCCGAACGCCCGGTATGAACGACCGCGGTCACCTCCCTCGGCGCCGACTGTTGGCGGGGCTCGCGAGCGGCGGCGCGATCGCCCTGGCCGGCTGCGCCGGGAGCGACGCCGGTCCCGAAGCGGATGCCGGTCCCGAAGCCGACACCGGGTCCGGAAACGACACCGATGGCGGCGCGAGCGTCGGAACCGAATCGGAACCGCCCGCTGCCGACGACCGCGACCTCCGAGAGGCGAACGTCGTCGACGTCGCGTTCGAGGCGACGGACGACGGCTACGCGTTCGACGTGACGCTCCACCACGACGACGACGGCGAGGAGGGGTACGCGAACTGGTGGCAGGTCGAGCGACTCGACGGGACGCGGCTCAGGCGCCGGGAGCTGCTCCACGCTCACTCCGAGCAGCCGTTCACGCGGTCAGCGACGGTCGCGATTCCCGACGGTGTCATCCGGGTCGTCGTCCGCGGTCACGACCAGACGCACGGGTACGGCGGGGTGGCGGCGCTCGTTGCCATCGACGACGGGTCGGTACAGTTCGTCGACCAAGGACCAGAGCCGCGGTCGTTCGACGCCGAGGACTTCTCGTAGTGCGCTCCGACGAACCTGACACGCTATCGCGTGCCGAGAAGGTGTTCCGAACACACACCCGCGGACGGGTTTTGTACGTGTGTGTTTTATAAACGACCACGATGGCAAAAGCAGCAATCGTGATTCTCGCCGGTAACGAATCGCACTCGGACTACGGTCGCCTCGCGAACGCGCTCGAAGCGGCCAAGGAGTTCGCCGAGAACGACGACGACGAGTTGGAACTGATCTTCGACGGCGCCGGTACCCAGTGGATCCCGGAGCTGGAGGACGAAGAGAGCGACTACCACGAGCTCTACCAGGCGGTCCGCGACGACGCCGCCGTCTGTGACTTCTGCTCCGGCGCGTTCGGCGTCGAGGACGCCGTGGCCGACTCCGGGCTCGTCACGCTCGACGAGTACGATGGCCACCCGAGCATCCGCTCGCTCGTCGACGACGACTACGAGATCATCACGTTCTAATCCGGGCGACCAGCTCGGCGGTGCCTATTATTTTTGACCGTGTTCTTCGATGTTCGCCCAGACGACAGCCATCAGCTCGCCTGTCTTCGCGACCAAGTCCTCTACAGCCTCGTCAGAGTCGGCTGGCGCGCAACCTAAGTCCCGGATCGCCTTTGTCGCTGAGACGTGATGGACATGGACGCGGTCGTCCGCAGCGCGCTCGTAGACGGTCGTCGTACACGGTAACATGCCGGCCAGGGTTGGATCGATCTGGAGGGCGTCATGTGCGATTTCTGGGTGACAGACCACAATTAGAGCGGTTCGCTCAACGTCGTCGTGTCCGAGCATACCCGCGATCATCTGATCGAGGCGAGTGACGCGTACCGTTTCGAAATCAGCCAGTTCGTGTTCGATCTGGACGAAGGGGACGGCGTCCTCGAACGGCATATCGAGAGTCGTATGAAGAGCCTCATCAGCCGTCGGTGTCGGTGATCGGGATGACGCGTCGCTCATGCGAGGTTCTCTCACGCCCGAATATAAATATCGAATCGCACCCTCGACAACTGCCGTTACCTCTTACGCGCCGTGCCCGTTGCCGGTCGGGACGGACTTATGACGCCGTCGGGCCATCTCCCGACATGATCGAACTCACGCGAGCGGCGTACGACGACATCGTGTATCGGGCGTACGAGGGCGGCGAGGCCGAAATCTGCGGCGTCCTCGCCGGCGAACACGGCGACGACGGCGACCCGAGCGTCGTCACGGAGACGTACGCCGCGGAGAACGTCGCTGAGACGCCCGAGATCCGGTACCTGATCGACCCCGAAGAGCAGTTCGAGCTGATCGAGACTGTCGAGGACGCGGGCCTCGACGTGGTCGGCTTCTACCACTCGCACCCGACCGGCCCGACGCACCCAAGCGAAACGGACGCCGCGCGGGCGACGTGGCCGGGCCACTCGTACGTCATTTGTGCGCTCGACGGCTACCCGTTCGTCGGGTCGTGGCGCTGGCGCGACGATGCGGACGAGTTCGAACAGGAGACGGTGTCGGTCCGGAGCGAACGGTAGCCGGGTCGACCGGGAGTCGGAACCGGAGCGGAAAACCGAGAGAAGACAGCGGGTCAGACAGGGCTCAGTCGCTCGCCTCGATCTCCGGCTCGGAGTCGCCGCTGACGTCGATCGCACAGGAGGCGGTGTACTCCACGTCGTGGACGGACTCGATGGCGGGGTTGTCGCCGCAGACCGGGCAGTCGTCCTGCTTGGGGATCTCGACCTTGTCGAACTCCATGTCGAGGGCGTCGAAGAACAGCATCGAGCCGTCGAGGCTCTCGCCTTTGCCCATGAGGTGTTTGACCGTCTCGGTCGCCTGGAGGCAGCCCACGGTGCCCGGCAAGACGCCTAACACGCCGGCGGTCGCGCAGTTCGGGACCATCCCGGCCGGCGGCGCCTCCGGGAACAAACAACGGTAACACGGCGAATCGTCGTCGCCAGCGAACGTGGTCACCTGCCCCTCGAACCGGAAGATGGAGCCGTGCGAGAAGGGGATCCCGGCGAGGGTACACGCGTCGTTGACGAGGTAGCGCGTCTCGAAGTTGTCCGTGCCGTCGACGACGAAGTCGTAGCCGTCGATGAGCTCCTCGATGTTGTCCGGCGTGACGCGTAGCTCGTGGCGCTCGACGTCGACGTCGGGGTTGAGGTCGGCGACGAACTCCGCCGCCGAGTCGACTTTCTTCCGGCCCACGTCGTCGTCACCGTGGATGACCTGTCGCTGGAGGTTCGACAGCTCAACCTCGTCGTCGTCGGCGATGCCGAGCGTGCCGACGCCGGCAGCGGCGAGGTACTGGATGATCGGCGCGCCGAGCCCGCCGGCCCCAAGGACCAGCACCTTCGCGTCCAGTAGGTCCTTCTGTCCCTCGGGCCCCACGTCGTCGAGGATGATGTGTCTGGAGTAGCGGTCGAGTTGCGTTGGGTCGAGGTCGAGATCACTCATTCACGCTTCTATACCGTTTGCGGACGGTTAAGCCGGCCGTCCACCGGTGGGTACTGCCGCCATCTCGGAGGTGCGTCGCGGGCGCACAGACGGCGCGTGACGCGCCGATCGCCGCGGCGAGAGTTCCGTAGCTGCCGGTATCGCCACCGTTGAGAAGTTGCGAGTCTGCCGGAACCGGCGGAACTCACTCCGACGCGGACGGCAACCGTGTCAGACCGTGGTCGACGTTGCCGTCGACACGCCCCTTTTGAGGATGAGCGTCGAACGAGCGGTATGGCCACAATTAAACTCCCGGCCGCGCTGGTCGGCGGGTCAGCGACGTCGAAGGTCGATGTCGCCGGCGAAACGGTGGCAGAACTGTTCGACAACCACGCCGCGGAACACGGCGACGAGCTGCGCGACAGCGTGATCGAGGACGGCGAGATCAAGGAGTTCATCAACGTCTACGTGGACGGAACTCCGGTCGACGGGCTCGACGCGGAGGTTCCGGACGACGCGCAGGTGCGGGTCATCCCCGCGGCGAGCGGCGGCCGATAAGATGGTCGACACTTCTCGGCTCTTTTCGGGCGCTCAGAGGTACTCCTCCCACAGCGGGATGTCTGCGTACTTGTCGCCGCGGTCGCACAGCATGAACACGACGGCGTCGTCGTCTGCGAGGTCGCCGGCCGCGTCGAGGGCCGCGACGGCGGCCGCGCCCGCGCCGGCCGAGGTGCCCACGACGAACTGGCCGTCGACGCGGAGGTGCTCGCGGATCGTCTCCGCGTCGTACTGCCCGGCATCGGCGATCGGGATTGGGTCATTGGCGTACCGCTCACGTAGGGCGCGGGCGCGGTCGTAGGCGTCGTCGGTCGGGACGTACAGCTTCCGGTCGAGCACCGACTCGTCGTACGTCTCCGGGTGGTAGTGGTCGCCCGTGCGGAGGTACTTTAGGCCGTCAATGGCGTGGAGCGGCTCCTCCGGCTCGAAGCCGACGATCTCGGCGGCCCCGTCGGTCAGGTTCGTCAGCCCGCGGCCCGTTCCGGTGATCGTCCCGCCGGTCCCGGCGCCGGCGACGAAGTGGGTCACCCCGCCGTCGGTCGCCGCGTGGATCTCGCGTGCGGTCGTCCGCTCGTGAGTTCCGGGATTGTCGGGGTTCTCGTACTGGTTCGGGCGGTAGTAGGCGTCGGGGTCCGCGGCGACGATCTCCTCGCAGCGCTCGATGACCGCGTCGTACCCCAAGTCCGCGTCAACGAAGTGGATCTCGGCGCCGGCGTCGCGGACGGCCTCGACCTTCCCGCCGGCGGCGTTGTCGGGCATGACGATCTCAACGTCGTAGCCGCGCGCCCCTGCGAGTCGAGCGACCTCGCTGCCGGTGTTGCCCGAGGTGGGCTCGATCACAGTCACGCCGGGCTCGAGGTCGCCGCGCTCCTCGGCGCCGTCGAGCATCCCCTTTGCGATCCGCGATTTGATCGACCCGCCGCCGTGGGGAGCCTCGTAGAGGTTGAACCACTCGGCTTTTGCGTACACCGCGGCGTCGCTCTCCAAATTGAGGTCGAGTTCGAGCAGCGGCGTCTCGAAGATCGTCGACTCGTCGACGGCGTGTCCGGTCATACCCTCCGTTTGCCGCTCCCGAATAAGAGTCCGACGGAAACGGTGGTCTCGGACCTCGACGCGGTCGTGCGCGGCGAACGCCCGTCCGAGATACGGGAGAAGCCTGCCGGTCACGAAAGGGGTTCCACGACGAGTGTCGTATGAGTGTATATGAGTGAACTATCGTGGGACGACGTCGTCGAGATGCCCGACGAGCTCGACGACGAGACCGCCGAGGCGCTGTTCGAGGACGCGACCGAGGTGCAGGACATGACCGGCGAGGTCTGTCCGTACCCGCAGGTCGAGGCGAAGAAGGCCATCGCGGGGCTCTCGCCCGGCGACGTGCTCGTTCAGGAGACGGATCACGTGCCCAGCACGGAGAACGTCCCGAAGGCGGTCGGCGAGGACGCGACCGCCAAGGTGTGGAAGTCCGGCGACGGCCGCTACCGCATCTTCATGCGGAAGGAGTAACCATGGTCGAGGAGCTCACCCCCGAGGAAGTCAACGAGCGCGTCCAGAGGGGGAACATCCGCGTCATCGACACGCGACCGCCCGAGGAGTACGAGCGGGGCCACATCCCCGGCTCGATCAACGTCCCGCTCGGCGACCTCCCGTCGCGGGTCCCCGACATCGACTGGGACGACACTGACGTCGTCTGTGCGTGCCCCGTCGGCGAGTCCTCGAAGCAGGCCGCGATGCTGATCAGCAGCTACGAGGGCGTCGAGGACGACGTGGTCGTCGCCAGCATGGCCGGCGGCTACGGGGAGTGGACGTTCGAACTGGAGACGGGCGCGGCGGCGGACGCCTGAGCGGACGGCCTGGTTTTCCGGCGTTTTCTGTTTTCGAGTGGCGTCGCGGCTACACGACTTCGACGCAGTTCCAGTAGTGGATACGGCGAGGCGGTGGTGCGTGCCGACGAGCGGCCGAAGGCCGCGAATCGCACGCGCGAGGGAGTCGCGAGGTGCTGTGCGGAGCGGTGCGGGGTGGGACTCAAAAGGGGAGTCGTGAGGCGGGCGCAGGCGACGTAAGCACCGCAACGAGGGAGCGAACAAAGTGAGCGACTGAGCGAGGAGCACAGCGAGCGTGCGCCCGCCTCACGACTGGGGCTTTGGCGGTGTTCACCGCGCAGTTGTCGATCGCGCATCGCCGAGCGGCTGGGGCTTTGGAGGTCTGCGCCATCGATCCCCCGGAAGTCACTTCGTCAATCCCACGCGCGTCACCGCCTCGACTAGGAAAGTCGAAACCGGTCGAGAAACCCGATTATATCGCGCAGCCGACCTCGCGGTACATGTAGTGGGTCATCACGTAGACGCCGAGGATGATCCCCGCGCCGGCGAGGAAGGAGTGGACGGAGAGCAGCGCGACCCCGGAGAAGAGGTTCGCGATGTTACAGCCGGCGGCGAGCCGCGAGCCGACGCCCATCAGGAGGCCGCCGACCGCGTAGTTCGGCACGCGGTTCAGCTTCGGCTTCCGGATCCGGAAGTCGCCGGAGGCGTACGCGGCGACGAACGAGCCGACGATCAGCGACGCGATCATCAGCATGTCGATGGTGAGCGAGATGTTCCCGTCGCGGAACAGCACCGAGCCCCAGTAGTCGACGCTCGCGACGTCGAAGCCCGTCTGCGCGAGGAGGTAGCCGGCCCAGCGCGCCTCGCTGCCGGTGATCGCCCAGTGGCCGTGGACCGAGAACCAGAGGCTCGCGACGAGCGCCATCGCCACGCCCGCCGTCCGGGCGTCCCACGAGTCGCGCAGGCGAGCTTTCAGTGGGCGGTCGTCGTCGCGGAGGCCGCGCACGTACTCGACGGTGCCGTCGGCGATGCCGCGCAGGCCGGTGCTCACCGCCGCGACCGAGCGCGAGGCACCGAGCGACGCCTGCGCCCGCGCGTCGGCGGCGACGCCAGTCCCGCCGGAGGGGTCGTCCGGGAGCTGGCTCCGCCCCTTCACGAACGCGTACGCGAGCGTTCCGACGGCGACCGCGAGCGCGCCGGTGACCGCCGGGGAGAAGGGGAGCGCGAGGTACAGCGTCTGCCCCTCGAACGGGTTCAGCGTCTGGAAGTAGTACGTCTCCGCGACGGGGAACGCGAACGCGAAGAGGATGTAGCCGACGAACATGAACAGGAGGACAAGCCAGAACTGGAGGTACCCCTGGCCGGCGCGGTACAGCGTCCCCGAGGCGCAGCCGCCGGCGAGCGTCATCCCGAGCCCGAAGACGAAGCCGCCGAACAGCGAGCCAAGCCCCCACGCGGGGGTCCAGAAGCCGCGGAAGTAGCCGAACGTCGCCTGGAGGCTCCAGAACACGGTCATCACGGCGATGCCGGCGAGCAGTCCCTTCAGCACGCGGGTGTCTTTGAACGCGACGAAATCGCGGAAGGCGCTGACGAAACAGAAGCGCGCCTTCTGCAGCAGAATCCCGAAGGCAAGACCGACGGCAATCGAGACGCCGATGTAGGCGCTCGGCGAGAGTATCATCGCCTTGCTCTACCGTCCTCGCACCTAAATCCGCGCCGGACACGGTAACGAACCCCTTCTATCGCAGGTTCGCGCAAGTGTTGCTGGAACGTGGGACACGGGGCAACGAGACGGGCGTTCGGCGAGGCTTTAGCCGCAAGAAATCATCGGAGACGTATGAGCGATAACTGCGGCTGCGGGTCGAGCGACTCCGGCGACGGGGGGCAGACGGCGCCCCCGCGACCCGCGAAGGGCGAGGAGCTGGCGAACGACGACCGCCGAAACCCATTCGCGGACGGCGTCGACCGGCGCCGCCTGCTTCAGGCCTCCGGGACGGTCGGCGCGACCGCCGCCCTCGCCGGCTGTTCGGGCGGTGGCGGCGGCGACGGCGGCGACGGCGACGCCGTCCCGACGATGTTCGTGTTCAACAACGGCGACCGGACGCTGAGCGTCATCGACGCCGAGGCCGATGAGCTCGTCACCTCGGGGTTCCTCGGGACCACCGCCTCCTTCCCGGCCAACCAGTACTCCACCGGCGCCGAGTCCGACCACGACGTGCTCTGGCTCAACGTCGCCGGGGGCGTCCGCGCCGTCGACCAGCGGACCCTCGAAGAGCTGGCGTACGTCGAAACCGGGTTCGGCCCGAACTACCCGAACCTGACGCCGGACGGCGAGCACCTCCTCATCGCCTCCGGCGGGACGACCGGCTTAGACCCCGAGGGCGACGCGAACCACGCGATCTTCCGGGTCGACGCGAACCGCGAGAGCGATACGTTCGGCGAGGTGACCGCCGAGATCGAGACCGGCTACGTCGGCCCCTGCGACATGACGCTCGGGCCGGACGGCGACTACGCGTTCGTCGTCGACGTCGCCGACGAGGCGATCCGGGTGCTGAGCGTCGACCCGTTCGAGACGGTGACCCGCGTCGACGCGGGCGAGCCGGTGAACGAGGGGAACGTCCTCCCGTTCATGTGTACGGCCTCCTTCGACGGCGAGCTGCTCCTCGTGGAGAACGGCGAGGGGACGCTCGGCGGCGACCCCGAGGTACCCCGCGAGGGCTCCGAGAGTGTCTGGGACATCTCCGACCCCGAGAACCCAGAGGAGATCGCGAAGGTCACTCGCGACGACGGGCTGCCGGGCGCGCCGATCACGAGCGAGGTCGCCCCGGACAACTCGGCGGCGTATCTCTTCATCCCCGGTGAGGGCGTCGGCGTGATCGACCTAGAGACGAACGAGTACGCGACGACGCTCGACGTCGGCGGCGCCAGCATCGCCGGCGCGTGGGGACCGAACCGCGAGAAGCTGTACGTTCCGGTCCAGACCGCGAACCAGCTCGCGGTGATCGACCACGCGAACCGCGAGGTCGCGACGACGATAGACGTCGGCGAGTCGCCGACGGGCGCCGCCGCGGGCACCGTCCGCCCCGAGAGCGACGCGGTGTCGAACCTCCAGGCCTCGCTCGCGTCGCTCGGGATCACGTTCGGCGACATGGAGGCGTCGTGGTGTATGGACGACCACTGCTACTGCGGCTAATGGCCGAAGAAATCCCGGAGCCCGACGGCGACGACGGGAGCGGCGACGCGACGCGCCGCGGACTGCTCCGCGCCGCGGCCGGCGCGACCGTCGCGGGCGCGGCGAGCACGGCCGGCTGCCTGAGCGTCTCGACGCCCGCCAACGTGGCGGCGCAGTACGAGGTGACGGGCAACGTCGCCCACTTTGTCGGCCCGAGCTGGCTGGCCGAGCACCGCGACGACGCCGTCGTCCTCGACGCGCGGAACGCGGCGCGGTTCCGCGAGGAGCGGATCTACGGCGCCCGCCGCGTCCCCTTCGACGCGATCACGAGCCGGACAGGCACGGACGGCGGCGCGGTTCCGGACGCCGACGCGATTGCGGCCGCGTTCGGGTCCGTCGGCGTCGCGCCCGACGACGACGTGCTCGTGTACGGTGCGAGCGTCGGCTCGCGGGTCACGCGGACCGCGTTCGCGCTCGCGGCGGTCGGCCACCGGGGCGAGATCAAGGTGCTGAACGGCGGTCTCGACGGGTGGAACGGCCGGCTCGGGACGGGGTCGGGCCGAGACGTCTCGGCGGCCGACTACGAGCCCGACCCCGCGCCGTCGACGTGGGTCACCCGTGGGTGGCTCGCCGAGCGGGTCGGCTCGTTCAACGACGGCGGCCCGGGGCTGGTCGACGTGCGGGTGCCGGAGGCGTACCTGGCCGCGGCCGGCTCGGCCGCGCTGAACGACGACCACGAGCGCCACGGCCACCTCCCGGGCGCGGTCGACGTCCACTGGGTAGGGAACGTCGCCGGCCGCCGGATGACGGACCCGGGCCGGCTCGTTCAGCTGTACGAGGGCGAGGCGGGACTCGACCGGAGCGAGACGGTCGTCGTGTACGGCGACGACAACGTCGACCCGACCTCGACGTGGCTCACGCTGCGGGCGATCGGGTTCGAGGACGTCCGCGTCTACGACGGCGGCTTCGGCGAGTGGACGAACGCGGACGACCGCGGCCGACACCCCGTCGAGACGGCGACGAACGTCGTGGTCGAGACCGAGGGGAGCGTCGGTGGCGACGACAGCAGTGGCGACTTCTCCTGTACGGGATGAGCGGCGAGGGCGCCGACGCGGGAGCGAGCGGCGCAGCCGGCGGGGACGCGGGCGACGACGTCGGGCCCGACGGGGACCCGGGCGACGCGCCGGAACGCGTCGTCGCGGTCCCCTGCGAGGGCGCCGACGTGTTGGCGCTGTTCGACCTCGCCACGGGCGAGCCGCTCGGTTCGGTCCCGGTCGGTAGCCACCCGGTCCACGCGACGACGACTGCCGACCGGACGTTCGTCGCGACGATGGGCGAGCGGTCGGTGACCGCGGTCGCCCCCGGCGGCGAGGTGACCCGCGTCGACACCGGCGTCTTGGGCCCGTCGCACTTCGCGAGCGCGAACGGCGAGCTGTACGTCGCCTGTTCCGCGGGCGACGCGCTCGCGGTGATCGATCCGGTGGAACTGACACGTGCCGACCGGATCGGCGTCGGCGCGGAACCGCACGAACTCGCGGTCGGTCCCGACGAACGACGCCTCTACAGCGGCAGCCGCCGCGATGGCGTCGTCGACGTCGTCGACACCGCGACCCACGAGCGGATCCGTTCGGTCGACGTGGGTCCGGAGGCGAGGGTACAGGGCGTCGCGCTCGCGCCCGACGGGCACCACGGGTACGCCGTCGATCAGGAGGGGGACCGGATCGTCGCATTCGAGCCGGCCGGTCACGGAGACCGATATCCGGACGCACCCGCGACCCGAGTCGGACAGATTCGCAAGGAGGCCGCGGTCGGCGCGGATCCGTACGACCTCGTCGTCACCCTCGACCGGGTATTCGTCCCGGGCAGGGCCGACGGGACGGTCCACGAGTTCTCGCCGGATCTGACGCTCGAATCGGTCCACGAGGGGTTCTCCCGCCCGGTCGATCTGTTCAGAGCGAACGGTCGCTGGTGGGTGCTCGACGCCGAGGCCGCTCGACTCCGCTCGCTCGATGGCGATCTCGTCGACACGAACGCACCGAGCCTCGTCGCGGCCCCGGTGGGCGGCGGGCGGCTCGTGGCGTCCCACTACGACGACGACCGGATCTCGCTCGTCGACGTCGCGGACGGCACCGTCTGGACCGCCGACACGCCGGCGTACCCGTTCGGCGCGGTCGTCGTCTGACCCGTCACCGACAGCGGGGAACCCTGCCGGAGTCATCGCAATAATTCCGCCGGTGTCCGTCCCCACCATATGAAGGTCGCATACGTCTTCGCGACGGCCGGACAGACTATTGAATACGTGCTCGGCGACATGATCCTCCCGCAGTTAGAGGCCGGCGCGCACGGCGCCGACGTGGTCGGGATGTTCTTCTTCCACGACAACACGTACGCGCTCCGCAAGGACGACCCGCTCGGCCAGCGGCTCGCGGACGTCGCGGCCGAGCAGGAGATCCTGCTCATGCTCTGTGACCAGTGCGCGACGCGCCGCGGGCTCGCCGAGTTCGACCACACCGACGAACACGGCCGCGACCACTACGAGCCGACGGACACCGTCCAGGGCGCCACGGTCGGCTGCTTCCCCGACCTCTACGAGGCGCTCGGCGAGGTCGGCGTCGACCAGGTCATCACGCTGTAGCTCCCGCGTTCTCCGACCCCGAACCGTTTTTGACGCGCGCCTCGAACGACGCCGCATGGACGGGTCCGCGTTCGAAGACCCCGATGGGCGCCCCGTGACGGCGGTCACGGCTGCGGAGATGCGGGCGGTCGACCGCGCTGCCGTCGAAGCGATCGGCCTCGATCTCCGCCGGATGATGGAACACGCCGGTCGGGGACTCGCCGAGGCCGTCCTCGACGTCCGGTTGAGCGACGGGAGCGACGGCCACGTCGCGGTGCTCGCCGGCAACGGCGGCAACGGCGGCGGTGGGCTCGCGTGTGCCCGCCACCTCGCGAACAGGGACCTCCCCGTACGGGTCGTTCTCGACCGGGACCCCGCCGCGCTCGACGGCGTCACTGCGGAACAGCTGCGAATCCTGGAAGCGATGGACGTGTCGATCGGATCGCCCGACGGCGACGCGGAGGTCGACGCGGCGCTCGACGGTCTCGTCGTCGACGCGCTGATCGGCTACGGACTGACCGGCGCGCCCCGCGGCGCCGCCGCGGAGCTGATCGAGGCTGCGGGCGACACGGCGGAAACGGTCGTGTCGCTCGACGTCCCGTCCGGGACGGACGCGACCACCGGTGAGACCCCGGGAGCCGCGGTCGAGCCGGACCACACGGTCACGCTCGCGCTGCCGAAAACCGGGCTCGCGGCTATCGGTGGGGACCTCCGTCTCGTCGACCTCTCGATTCCCGCGACGGTGTACGACCGGCTCGACATTGAGTACGAGGACCCTTTCGGCGACGAGTTCGCCGTCCCGCTGTCGAGGCGCTGAGAGGCGACGGTCGGCGCGGACCTACTCGTCCGCCAGCTCGTACGCCAGGCGGTGCGGCATCAGCGCCAGCGTCCGGACGATCGCCGCGAGCGCGACGAAGATCCCGACGAGGACGTGCGCGACGCCGCCGAGCTTTAGCCACAACAGCACGGAGGGGAACGAGTGGATCGTCGCGAGCTGCGAGTTGAGTGCGGTTTCCCCCGCCCGGTCCGCGCCGCCGCCGGCGAGGCTCCACCCGGTGTGAGTGGTGAAGTACTCCTCCAACAGCGGGTGGAACGCGGTGATCTCCACGAAGAGCGCGAACCCGACCAGCAGGTAGCCGACGGCGGCGAACGCAGCCCCGATCTTGAGCATCCGCTTGATCCCGGCCATCGTCGATTCCATCTCAGCGGTCGTGAGCGGCTCCAACGCGGCCGCCTCGGTCTCGGCTGCCATACCCTCCACGACGCGACGCTCTACATAAACGCTCTCTGAGGGGCGCGTGACACGGTTACGTTCATGTGACTCCCTCACACGACACTCGATCGTCGACCGGCGAGAGATCGACGTTCGACGGGGCGGTTACGTCACACTCACCGGAGGGTTATACCCCGTGAGACGGAGGATTTAGTCATCAATGGCGCCAGTGATCGGCGACGCGAAGCGCGGCACGAGCGGCGACGGACGCACGGGCCCGACGGAGGAGCGACGGACCCGATGAGCGCTGAGAGCGCCCGCGACCCCGAGCGGGTCGCGACGTGGAGAGACCTCGGAGACCGGGAGCCCACCCACGCCCGAGCGGCCGGCGTCGACCTCGTCGTGGTCCGGTACGACGACGAGGTGTCGGTGCTGTACGGCCGGTGTCTCCACCGCGGCGTGCTCCTCGGCGACGGCCACATCGAGGGCGAGGACCTCATCTGCGGCGTCCACGGCTGGGACTACCGGTACGACACCGGGATCAGCGAGTACGACAACTCCGAGCGGCTGGAGAAGTTCCCGGCGTGGATCGAGGCCGACGACGACGGCGAGGCGGCGGTGTACGTCGACGCGGCGGCGGTCGCCGAGTGGGCCGACGACCACCCGGAGCCGTACGACTTACCGGACGGCGCCGAGGAGGCGGACGACGTGGACGCCGCCGTGAACCCCGAGTTCTACGGGGAGCCGGAGGCCGAGACCGAGCCGCACACCCACTACATCCAGAAGCTCGCCCGCGAGGGGCCCGAGGGGATCGGCGAACACGGGAGCGTCTCCGCGATGGGAGTTCCGCGGACGGAACTGCCGAGCTGGAACGACCTCCAGATCCTTACCGCCCAGCTCGACCGCACCCCCCTCGACGACGAGGCGCCGGTCGACTCTGGGCTCGTCATCGGCCCGAACGCCGAGAACCCGCTTGAACTGGAGATCCCGGTGTTCGTCAGCGACATGAGCTTCGGCGCCCTGAGCGAGGAGGCGAAGGTCGCCATCTCGAAGGGGGCGGACGCGGCCGGGACGGGGGTCTGCTCCGGCGAGGGCGGCATGCTCCCCGAGGAGCAGGCCGTCAACTCGCGGTACTTCTACGAGTACGCCACCGGGAAGTTCGGCTGGGACATCGAGAAGGTCGCGGACGTACAGGCGTTCCATTTCAAGGCGGGCCAGGGCGCCAAGACCGGCACCGGCGGCCACCTCCCGGGCGAGAAGGTCCAGGGGAAGATCGCGGAGGTTCGGGACCTCGAACCGGGCACCGACGCCGTCAGCCCCGCGCGGTTCGACGACCTGGAAACGCCGGACGACTTCGCGGCGATGGCCGACCGCGTCCGCGATGTCGGCGGCGGCATTCCGGTCGGGTTCAAGCTCTCCGCGCAACACGTCGAGGACGACATCGACTTCGCGCTGGAGGCGGGGGCGGACTACCTGATACTCGACGGGCGAGGCGGCGGAACGGGCGCCGCCCCAGACGTGTTTAAAAACAATATCTCGGTGCCGACGATCGCGGCGATTCCACGGGCACGCCACCACCTCGACGAGCGCAACGCGGACGACGTGACGCTGATCGCGACGGGCGGGCTCCGCACCGAGTCGGACTTCATCAAGGCGCTGGCGCTCGGCGCCGACGGCGTCGCGGTCGCGAACGCCGCGATGCAGGCGATCGGCTGTCTCGGCATGCGCGCCTGTGACTCGAACAACTGCCCGGTCGGGATCGCGACGCAGAAGGAGGGACTTCGCGACCGGCTCGTGATCGACTCGGCCGCCGAGGGGCTCGCCAACTACTTCGCCGCGACGGTGAAGTTAATGAAGGTGATGGCCCGGGCGTGCGGCCACGATTCGCTGACCGAGTTCGAGCGCCGCGACCTGACGACGTGGAAGCGCGACGTCGCCGACCTCACCGGCGTCGAGTACGGGGGCGTAGGCGCGGCGGAACGTCGGCGGTGAACGGTCGGCCCGGCCGAGGGAGTCGATTCGGTGAAGAACGTCGACTCAGTCGAGCGAGTCGGGTCGATAAAACGCCTCGGGGCCGTGGTCGTCCAGCCACGTGAACGCGTAGAGGCGCCGCGCCGGGAGCCGGTCGAGCCGGCGCCCGTCCGCCGCGGCGCCCGTGGCCGGGTCCCACGTCGTCCCGTCGCCGACGACGCCGGCGTCGCTCCACTCGAACTCGTGACCGGGGTCCGCGTACGCGTGGATCCCGTCGTCCGTCGCGAAGGCGACGACGTCCCGGTCGCCGACCGTCGCCCGCGCGACGCCGCCGGCCGGCCGGACCCGAGAGAACGCGAAGCCGAGCGCGTTCCCGTCGAAACCGACGCCTAACACGACGGTTTTCGGATCGAGATCCGCGGGGCCGTCCCACTCCCGGGTGTCGGCCGCGCCGCGGTGTGCCGCGAGCCCGAACCCCTCGCCCGCGGCGTACGCCTCGTACGGCGACTCGGCGTAGTCAATCGGGGCGGGATCGTCGCCGTCGCTCGCGGCCTCGCTCTCGCCGCCCGGCGGGTCGAGGACGACGCCGTCCGGGTACGACTCACGGAACTCTCGGGCAGAGAGCATTGCTGCCGGGCGGACGGCGAGCGATTCGCCCTCGAACGCACCGTCGATACACTCGCCGGTGGACTGCTTCCACTCGCTTTCCGTCTCGCGGTCGTACATCACGAGGTCGTCGTCCGCGAGCTTTCCGGAGACGCCAAACTCGAGTGTCCGCCCCGCGTGCGTCCGGTCGTACACCACCGCGCTCCCGCAGAGCGGACACCACGTGACGGCGATCGGATCGCCGCCGTCGCCGCTGTCGAGGGCGTCGTTCACAACCTCGTGGAACTGAAGGTACCGCACGGGGTATGCGCGCGGCGGATCGGCGTCGGTCACGGCGACGACGCGGTCGTCGGCGTCCCCATCGTACGCGCCGCTGAACCGAGGCTCGTCGACGCTTGGGATCGCGTCCCGCGGGAGGACTCGTCGGACGGTCACGTCGGCGACTGGCGCTCGCCCGCCATAACTCGGTCGCTCGCGGGTTGGGGGCGTCACCGCACAGCGCCGCGTCGCTTATTCGACTGGCCGCGCACTGGCGGGTATGAAACGCGTCCGCGTCGACGACGTGGAGAACTCGCTCCAGCCGGCCGCGGCGATGCGACCGCTCACCGACGCGCTCGGGCTCACCGACATGGCCGTGAACTACTACGAGCTCGAACCGGGCGACAGCTTCGCGTTCGCGTACCACAGCCACGAGGTTCAGGAGGAAGCGTTCTACGTTATTTCTGGCACCGCGACGTTCGAAACAGAGGAGGGGTCGGTCGAGGTGGACGCAAACGAGGTCGTGCGGTTCGGCCGCGACGAGCTCCAGCGCGGCCGGAACCGCGGCGACGAGCCGGTCCGCGCGCTCGTGCTCGGCGCTCCGCTGGAGTACGGCGAGATGCCGCGGCTCCGGTACTGTCCCGACTGCGACGCCGAGCGGGACAGCGAGTTCGACCGCGTCACCGAACCGGGCGACGACAGCGAGGCGTCGGGCCGCGAGGCCGTCATCACCCGGTGCGCCGAGTGCGGGACCGAGACGGGGCGCTGGTACCGCGGGCCGATGGACGGAGAAATGCCGTGAGTCGATGACGCGGCAACGCCTTCCGAACTCGGTCGAGAGGTTCCTCGCCGCGAACCGGGAGGAGCTCGTCTCGTCCGCGGAGACGCTCCTGAGCCACGACACCGCTAATCCGCCGGGCCACACCGCGGCGACGGTCTCGTGGATCGCGTCGCGGCTGGAGGCGGCCGGCGTCGACGTCGAGCGGATCGCGGTAGACCCGGAGAAGCCCAACCTCGTCGCGACGCTGCCGGGCGCCGCCGATCGGACGCTGTGTTTCGTCGGCCATCTCGACACGGTCCCGTTCGACGAGACGGAGTGGTCGCGCGACCCGCTCGGCGAGCGCGATGGCGACCGGCTCTACGGGCGGGGCGCGACGGATATGAAAGGCGCCGTCGCCGCCATGGTTCACGTCGCGCTCGCGTACGCGGAGTCCGACGCGGCGCCGCCGGTCGACCTCCAGTTCGCGTTCGTGAGCGACGAGGAGACCGGGGGCGACGCCGGCCTCCCGAGCGTCAGAGAGGCGATCGAGTTCGCGCCCGACGCCTGCGTCATCGGGGAGACGACCTCGCGGGACGGCCGCTGCGCGGTGTCGATCGCGGACCGCGGCGCCATCTGGCTGACGCTAGAGGCGACCGGCGAGGCCGCACACGGGTCGCGGCCGATGCTCGGTATCAACGCTATCGACCGACTGACAGCCGCGGTCGACCGACTGAAACGAGAGTTCGGGACGCGTGAGCTGGACGTCGCCCCGGAGATGGCGCCGATAGTCGAGGAGTCGGTCGGCTTCCATGAGGAGGAGTTAGACGCCGAGACCGTCCGTGACCTCTTTCGGTATCCGACGATCAACCTCGGCGTGATCGAGGGCGGCAGCGCGGTCAACGCCGTTCCGGCATCGGCGCGGGCGGAGGTCGACGTGCGGCTGACCGCGACCGTCGAGACCCGTGACGCGCTCGGGTCGATCCGGCGCTGTCTCGGCGGTATCGAGGGGATATCGGTTGCGGACGTCTCGTGGAGCCGCGGGAGTTACGAGCCGATCGACTCGCCGCTGGTCGAAGCGAGCGCGGCCGCGGCGGAGTCGGTCGTCGAGGGGCAGGTCTACCGTCGGAGCGCGACCGGGGGCGGCGACGCGAAGGACCTGCGCCACGACGGGATTCCGACCGTGGAGTTCGGCTTCGGAACGGACACCGCCCACGCGGCCGACGAGTACACGACGGTCGACGCGCTCGCGCAGAACGCCGAGGCGTACGCGCGGCTCGTCGGTGAGTACGCGGCTCGGGTCGACGGCGGAGCCGTCGGGTCCGACGACCGCTGAATTCGGTCAGTCCCCGCCGTACGTGTGGAAGTCCACCGCCTGCTCCAGCAGCTCGTCCGGGATGCCGGGGACCTCCTCGTCGCGGACGGGGCCGGCCTCCCGCAGCGCCTCGGGCGTCCGCGGGAACTCCCGGAGCGCGAAGTGGATCGAGATGCCGGCCTTCGCGCCGTCGGCGAGCGCGATCGGGAGCTGGTTGTGGCCCGGCGTCACGTCGCCGACCGCGTACACGCCGTCGACAGAAGTCTCGCCGTGATCGCCGATGTCGACGGTCCCGTCGTCGTTGAGGTCGCAGCCGAGCTCGCGGGCCAGCCCGTTGTTGTACTCCGAGCCGTACATCGCGAAGCCGCCCTTGTACTCGCGGGTCGTCCCGTCCTCGAACTCCAACGCCTTCAGCCAGCCGTCCTCGCCGTTCTGGACGCCGGAGACGTCCGCGCTCACCACGTCGATCGGGTGGTTCTCGAGCATGTCGGCGGTGTCGCCGCTCCACTCGGGTTCGTGGCCTCGCGTGAGGATGTCGACGTCGTCGGTGAAGTTGAGCATGATACCGGCCACGTGCGCGGTGCTCTCGGCGTGGCCCATCACGTACACCGGCTTGTCGACGAACATGTGCGCGTCGCAGTGGAGGCAGTAGTGGAGCCCGCGACCGGTTCGCGGCAGCGGCGGATCGGGGCGCACGTCGTTGAATCCCGTCGCGAGGACGACGGCGTCGGTCTCGTATACCGCGCTGTTCCCCTCCAGCGCGATGCGGTCGTCGCTCCCGCGATTACACGAGGCGATCACGTCGCGGTGGAGGTCGCAGCCGTACTCCTCCAGCTGTTCCTTCCCGACTCCGAGCAGTTCGTTCCCGCTCGTCTCCTCTCGCGTGCCGATCAGGTTGTGGACCTCCTGCATCATCGCCGCGCGGCCGCCGCCGCGGTCGACCAAGGCGGTGCGGTGGCCTAACCGAGTGCTGTACAGCGCCGCGGTCTGGCCGGCGGGACCCCCGCCGACGACGACCACGTCGTACGACTCCGTGTCGAGTGACTGTGACATACGACCGCAAACACACGGACTGAACAAAAACCCGTGTTGTAGCCGGTACGCACAGACGCGGGACGGAACGCGTCGGTTCTTGAATCGTCCCCCGACCGCGAGACGGGCTACGGCCTGGAGATGCCGAGCGGCTTCCGGCAGTTCTTACAGAGGAACAGGTCGTGGTTCTCGTAGAGCTGGAACGAACCGTCGTCCTCCGGTTCGACCTCGGCGACTTCGCCCTCCGTTTCGAGGTCGTCGGTCGAATCGATGCTTGCCTCGCACTCCGGACACTCTATCGTGTCAGACATGATCATACATGATACTCGTCAATATATAAACATAGCCGGCTACTGCGGCGGTCGCGCACACGCGGTCTGAACGGACCGCACCCGGGCGGCCGAAACGGTAATTCGCCGATGTCGGGCTGCCCCAATTAGATCGCCTTCCTCAGTCCCGGTACGCGCAGTGGAAGCCGGCGGCGTGCCGGTAGAACGCCGGAATCACCTCCCCGCGCAGGTCGGCGTCGGGGTCGTCCGCGAACTCTACCCCGACCCAGACGCGCGCGTCGTCGACCGGGGCCGCGACGTGCGGCGGGAGCTCGTAGGCGTCGGTCGCGGTGAGGTACGCTCGCGTGAACGCGTCCGCGAGGCGGCTGAGGAACCGGGCCGTCGGCTCGAACGCGTCGTCGCCGTCGGCGACAAGCCGGTAGTGGGTGCGCCGGATCAGTTCCAACCCGTCGTCGATGCCGTGGTCGTCGAACGACCCAGTCGTCGTACAGTCGTCGGTCCCGTCGCGGGTTCCGTCGTCCCTGTTCGTGTGGTCTGTGCTCTCGTTCATACGAGTGAAGACGAACGGTTACTATAAGTAACCACTATGAGCGTGCGCCTCGGTCGCACACCCGGACCGATCTTGTTCTCGGTACAGGCCGTTCGCTGCTTCAGAAATTGCTAACTTTCGTGTACGAGGCGGTTCGAGTCCGGACGATGAGTGTCCGTGGCCGTCCGATCTCGTTCTGGTTCCTACTTCTGCTGCTCGGACAGCTATCCGTTCGCGCGCTCGCCGGTGGCACGGCGCTACTCGTGGCCCCGTCCGGCGAACTCGTTGGACTGTCGACCGGGCCGCTC
This sequence comes from Halorubrum sp. CGM5_25_10-8B, assembly GCF_005435095.1. Classification (NCBI taxonomy): domain Archaea; kingdom Methanobacteriati; phylum Methanobacteriota; class Halobacteria; order Halobacteriales; family Haloferacaceae; genus Halorubrum; species Halorubrum sp. CGM5_25_10-8B. The sequence continues at coordinate 87,317 of NZ_SGTY01000005.1, forward strand.
GACAACACACCGATCGAGAACTTCCTCCTTCCCGGTTTCGCGTTGTTTCTGGTGTTCGGTCTGGCGTCATCAGTCGTCTGTTACGGCCTCTACACGCGGCGACGGTGGGCGTGGTCGGGAGCGATCGGCGTCGCGCTGGCGCTCCTCGTCTGGGTGGTCGTCGAGGTCGCCGTCGGGTTTGCCCGGCCGACGCGCTACCTGAACGTCGCAACTGCGGTCGGCATCGCGGGGGCCGCTCTGTCCCCGGCGGTACGTGCCGACCGACGGGACGAGAGCGCGTAAGCCTCCGGGCTCTCTTAATTGCCGTCCGACGATGCCGGTCCGGTAGCCACCGCGTCCGGCGCTCAGCAACGCAGATCCGAATACGATGCGGTCGCTGAGACGGTTTACGGGCTAAGATGCTCGGCGGAGACGGACCGACACAGGAAGACGCGTCGACGGCCACCGCGGTCCGATCTCCGTCAGACCGCCTCAGCGCCTCCCGCCCTCACTCCAGCGCCGCCCGGATCTCGTCGGCGCCCGTGACGCCGACGAACCGCTCGACCTCCTCGCCGCCGCGGTAGATCGCGACCGTGGGGATCGACCGGACGCCCGCCTCGGCGGCGAGTCCGTTGTGCTCGTCGGTGTCGACGCCGAGGATCGGGATGTCGATCGTTCCCGACAGCTCTTCGAGGATGGGCGTCTGCTGCTTACAGGGGCCACACCACTCTGCGAAGTAATCGACGATCACCTGGTCGTTCTCCGCGATCGTCTCCTCGAAGGACGCCGCGCTCTCCACGTGGACGATTCCGCCCGCCTGTGCGCCGTCGCCGGAAGCCGCGTCGGATGACATACGTGATCGGAGGGTCCCCGACGACATATTCCTTCCCGAACCGTCAGGTAAGCGGGTTACCGACGGGTCACCGACCGCGAGAACCCCCACCTGTCGTGACGGTTGGTAACATAGACACATTTCCGCCACGGTCTTATCAGCGCGTCAATCGTTCACTAACCATGCCAATCGAATCGAACGCGCCGGCCGTTCCGAGCGACAAGGACGCGATCCTCAGCGCCCCGCGCGAGGAGGGCGCGAACGTTCTCTTGACCGCGAACATGTACGACGACCCCGAGCGCGGCCGCCACGGGGCGATCATCGAGGAGACCTCAGCGTTTCGGTCGGACATCGAACTGTTCTACGACCTTCACGCGCTCGCGTGGAACGCCGACGAGGGACGCACGCTGGACGCCCGCGACGACGCCGTCGAGAGCGACGTGTCGTACGCGTCGAGTACGGTCCCGGAGATCACCCTCGAAAACCGCTTCGACGGGCCGGGATCAACCGGAACCCTCACGCAGCGCGTCGTCGCGAGCGTCGACACCTGCGGCCTGCTGATCGAGACGGAAGCCGACTTCGAGACGGTCGCGGAGCGGACGTTCTACACCGTCGCCAACCTCGGGATCCACGGCCACGACCACGAGGACCCCAACGCGGTCCAGGAGGCGTTCGTCACCGAGCGGGACGGTGCGGAACTGGTGGTCGCGACCGACGGCGACCGGTGGCTCGCGCTCGCGCAGGACCGGGACGGGGACCGCAAGTTCGACGGCCGCCGGATCGGTCACACCGGCGTCACGGCGGGGCCTGACCGGAGCGCCTGGGCAGACATCTACGAGGGAAACGACGGGTTCATCGACGACGCCGAGGGGGCCGAGGGGAACCTCGACGTGGGCGTCGGGCTGTACGTCGGCGAGACCGACGCGGCGTCGTGGCTCATTGGGGTGGGGTTCGGGTATGGCGAGGAGTCGGCGATCGAACACGCCCTCCGGCTCCTCGATCGGGGGTACGAGTCGGAGCGGGCGTCGTTCGCGACAGCGTGGGAGGAGTGGCACGAGACGGTGTCGGACGGCCCGACGGACGACCCCGCGGTCAATGACCTGTACGAGCGGTCGCTGACGGCGATGAAGTGTGCGCAGGACGGCTGTTGCGGCGTCATCGCCGGCGCGTTCAAGCCGAGCGACATGACGTACAAGTTCATCTGGCCGCGCGATCAGGTGATCATCACGCAGGCGCTGATCGCGGCCGGGGCCGAGCATGAGGCACGGCTCGCGCTCCGGTGGTTTGACGAGAACCAGATCACCGGCGACGTCGTCGACGACCGGGGGATCGACCGACACGGGACGTGGTGGCAGAACTACTACGTCACTGGCGAGGCTCACTGGCGGGCGCTCCAACTCGACCAAGTGGGCGGTCCGATATACGCGCACTGGCTCGTCTGGCGGGAGACGGGCGACGACGACCTCCTCGACGAGCACTACGACATGTCCCGGCGCGCCGCCGAGTTCCTGCTCTCGTACGACAACGGCTACGGCTTCCCGGAGAAACACCAGGACCCGTGGGAGGAGATCTGGGGCCACAGCACCGAGGGCACCGCGGCCGCGATCGCCGGCCTCCGCGCGATGGGCGAACTCGCGAACGCGAGCGGCGACGAGGGATTCGCAGATGAGTGCCGCGAGCAGGCGACCGTCTGGGCGGAGAACTTCGAGAAGTACTGTTTCAAGTCCACGCCGTACGGCGACGCGCTCGTCACGGCCGACAGCCCGGAGACGCCGTCCGACCCGTCGGCCGACGCTCGGCCCGACGCGGCGGCGTTCATGGCCGTCTGGCCGTGGAACGTCGTCGACGCGGACAGCGATTCCGTCGCCGCGACGCTCGCGGCCGCTGACGACGAGGCGTGGGTCGCAGGCGATTCCCCCTGTCTCGGTCGGTATCCCGGGGACCGCTACACGCCGACCGGCACCGTCGAGGACGGCGGCTGGCCGCTCTGCGAGGCGTACGCCGACGCTGCCCGCTGGCTCGGCGGGAGCGACCCGGACGCGGTCGCCGACCACGTGTTCGAGGACGCCCGCGAGTGGACGACGAGCGCCGGGCTCCTCCCCGAGCGCGTCGACGGAAGCGGCCGGGTCAGGTGGAACTCGAACCTCCAGTGGAGCCAGGCGACGTACCTGCTGCTCGTCGAAAACCACGTCCGCGACGAGGCGTTCGGGCTCGCGCCCGGGAGTGAAACGGAATAGAGACGGAGTGGACGGTCGACGGCGGGCGGCGCTACTCCGACGCGACGGCGTCGAGCGCCGCCGACCGCCATCGATCGACCGCACGAGCGACGAGGTCCTCGGAGGCCTCGTCGTTGACGTAGTACTGGTAGACGTGACCCCCCTCGTCGAGCAGTCGGCGGCCCCGCGTCACGAGACCGGTCTCGCGGAGCCGCTTCAGCGACCGGTTCACGTTGCTGCGGTCGCGGTCGAGGTGATCGGCCAGTTCGCTCGTCGTCGCTCCCGTGACCTCGATGACGGCGTCGTACGTTCGGACGTCCTGTTCGCCGAGGCCGAACACCGTCCGGAACACCTCCTCGCGGTCGGGGGCCTTCACCGCGAGCTTCGGCTCGTCGGTTCTCGCTCCTCGCTGACCGACTCCGTGTTCGGCCCGCGTGTCGGGCGAGAGCTCCGTCGGCAGGTCGGTTCGGCTACTCATCGTCCGCCACCTCTCTGCCGGGGCGACCGGGAACGCGCGGGGTCGTCGGCTTCCGCGTCCGCTCCGCCCCGTTCTCAGTCAAGTGTTCGCGGCCCCACCTGAGCATCGGATCGAGGACCGCCTCCAACTCACGGCCCCGGCTGGTCAGCGCGTACTTGACCCGGACCGGCTTCTCGCTCACCACCTCGCGGTCGACGAGCCCCTCCGCTTCGAGCGTCGAGAGGCTGTCCGAGAGCATCTTGTTCGACACGTCGTCGATGGCCGCGGCGAGTTCGCTGAACGTGTGCTCTCCGTTCAGCAGCTGCGTGAGGATGACCGGGTGCCACTTGTGGCCCAACACGTCGGCGACCTCGATGAGGAGGCGCTGCGTGCGCTCGTGCGAGCCGTCGAGTCGGGACAGCGGGATCGGTTCGGTGCTCATACACTGTGCGTCACGCGCCACCGGTATGGTCACCCACGCTACGTGTCTCGGGCGAGGGGTACCGAGACACGTAGGTACTCGGTCCGACCCGCGGCGCTCACTCGTCGTCGACGAACGACGAGACCAGCGCGTGCTCGGCCGCGCGGAGGTGTTGGTGGAGCGTCGCCGAGGCGATGTCGAGGTGCTCGGCTATCTCTTCGGCCGTGTGGTCACGGGGCCAGTCGTAGTACCCCTTCTCGTAGGCCGTCTCCAGGACCGACCGCTGCCTGTCGGTGAGCCCCGCCGCGCCGTCCGTCGGGACCGGGAGGTCCGCCCCGCGGGTCGGGGTCTGGCGCTTGGCGACTAACTCGACGTCGTCCCAGTACTCCGAGAGCGCGTCGAGCACGCGCGTGACGTCCTCGTCGTTCGGAACCTCGGCGATCAGCCTCGTGTCGCCGTCGCTCGCGTGAAGCGACACCAGTCCGAACCCGGCCTCGGCGAGCAGCCTCGGGGGCGCGCCCGCGACCGTGATTTCGACGGTACACGTCTCGCCGCGACATTCGACGAGTCGGCACTCGCGAATTTCGGGATACTCGTCGAGGAAGGATCGGATCTCGTCGAAGTCCCCGTGCGTAATCCGCGTCTCGTACGCGTGCGTGTCGTCGCCGTCGGCGACGCTCCCGAGGTGGTCACACCGGCAGTCGAACGCCGCGGAGAGGTCGCCAAGCGGGCTCGCGAAGGAGAACTCCAACTCGACCGCGTCGCTCTCGATCAGCGTGTTCCGGCGCCGGTCGGCGATGATCGCGAACCCGAGCGTCTCCCCGAGCAGTTCGAGTCCGCTCTGCGTCGCCTCGGCGAACCCGCTCTCCTCGGTCCCAGCCACGGCGAGGACGCCGAACCGCTGACGGCCGCAGGCCACGGGGACCGCGGCGGCGATGGAATCGGCTTCGGCGCCCGCCTCGGTATCGTTCTCGGACTCGAACCGCCGCCGCTGGACGACCGCGGCGTCCCGTTCGTTGGCCTGCCGGACCAGCTGCCGCGCGAACGGCGACGTGAGGAACGACTCCGCGTCGGTCTCGCTGAACGAGTCCGTCGCGACCGCACTGGAGTCAATCGTCACGGCGTCGGCGTCGTCTTCCGTCCCGACGGTCGCGATCCACGCTGCTTCGTACAGCGACGAGTCGGCGAGCTCGTCACAGACGGACTGTCTGACCGCCGCACCGCTGGTCGCCCGCAGCACCGACCGAATCACTTCGGTGACGAGGGTGTTGAACCGGTCGGCCGCCGACAGCTCCTCGCGGCGACGCTCCAGTTCGTCCTGCCGAGACCGGAGCCGCTCGTCGCGCTCGGCGCGGGTCAACGCCGAGCGGACGACGCCGGCGAACAGCTCGATCAGCCGGACGTCTTCCTCTGTCAGCGGTGCCTCGCGATCGAAGACGCTCAGCACTCCGAACTCGCCGAGCGGCACGTGGACTTCGGCCCGACAGGGGTCGTCGGTGTACGCGTCGTCCGTCCTCGACTCGTTTCGGACCGTCTCCTCGCTCCGGTACGCCGCACCGGCGTTCGACGACTTGAGGTCGTACGCGACCGCCTGCCGGACGAGTGCCGCGGCCGCATCCGACATCGCGGTCCGAACCAGCTCGTTGGCGTCGGGGTCGTACAGCCGAACGCAGGCGATCTCGTGGCCCAGCGCGCCGACGACGGTCCGGATCGCGATGCGACTCACGTCGTCGCGGTCGGCGGCGGCGAGGAGTTCGCGGCTCGCCTCGGTCACCCCGGTGAGACGGCGTTCCCGACGGCGCTCCTCGCTCACGTCGCGGGCGACGCAGACGAATTCGCCGTCTTCGAGGCCCGTCACCGACGCGCGGACGGGCAGCTCGTCGCCGTCCGTTCGGGAGGCGGTCAGTTCGCCGCGCCACTCTCCCGACTCGACGACCGCGGGTCGACAGTCGAGTTCGAACCGGTCCGGGGTCGCGTACAGCTCGCCCCACGCCGCGCCGGCGATCGCGTCCGGGTCGTCGTACCCGAACAGCGAGGCGTAGGCGGCGTTGGCGTGGACGACGACACCGTCCGCGTTGAGCACGGCGATTCCGTCGTCCGCCGCGGCCATCGCCGCCGACCGGCGGCGCAGCTCGCGCTCTCGCTCCGTGCGCGCCGACGCGTCCCGCACGATCGCGAGTATTCGGTCGGCCCCCTCGAACCGGACGGTCGTCGCGGTGACGTCGACGGGGACGACCTCGCCGCCGCGCGTGTGACACGACAGCTCCGCGGTGAACCCGCTCCCCCTGTTGCGGACGCGCTCGACGAACGCCTCGAACACGTCGTAGTCGTGGGGGTGGATGTCGGGCGGGCCGAGCGAGAGGAGGCGTTCTCGGTCGTATCCGAGCAGCTCGCAGGCCCGATCGTTACAGCGCAGGATGCGGTTCGCCTCGGGGTCGATGACGAGGACCGCGTCGGGGGTGTGCTCGAACAGCCGTTGGAAGACCCTCGACTCCGCGTCGTCGCCCGCCGCCGATCCGGGTTCGGGGGCGTCGCTCATGCCGTCGGGCGAAGCGGGTGATGCCGGTCGGTCATTCAGCGTCTCTCTCGAGACTTCGTTCGGCACGCGTACTTAAGAAACCAACCGCGGAGAGGCGGACGGGGGGGGCGCCCCCGACCGCATGGCCGTCAGGACACCGAGAGCAGTTCGTAGCCGTCGTCGACGAGGGCCGCCACGTCCGGCCCGTGCTCCTCGCCGGCCGTTCCAAGGAGCGGGATCCCCGCCGTTCGGCAGCCCGCGGTCGCGTCGAACGCGGCCGCGCAGAAGGCGCAGGCGGCGACCTCGACCTTGCCGGCCACCGCCCGGTCGAGCCCGTCGCGGAGTGGGTGATCGGCGCGGGTCGACAGCTCGTCCGGCCACCGGGTCGCTCGCCCGTCTAGGTACACCCGCACGTCGTGGCCGCCGTCGGCGAGCCGGAGCGCGTACTCAACCCCGTTGAGCGCGCTCCCGGTCCTGTCCGGGCCCGCGCTGAGCAACACCGCGTACTTTCCCATACGGATCGGCGGTAGTAGCCTATATAAACGCTATCGGGGGACTCCGTTACGTTGTTACGCTGCGGTTACGGGGGCAGCGCCGGCCCGGGCCCGAGAGTTCGGGAGTGACCAACCCCACATCAGTCGTCGGCGGCTGAGGCCGTGCCGTCGGAGTCTACTTCGATTCCCGTCGTCTCCGTCCGGTCGTGGGTCCGGAACGTCGCGAGTGACTCCCGAAGGCGAGTCGTCCGCTCGGCGAGGCCCTCCACCTTCTCCGAGACGCGGTCCGAGGAGACGGCCTGCTCCTCCGCGGCGGCTGCGACCGACGAGGCGTTCGTCGAGGTCTGCTGGCTGATTTCGGCGACATCGTCGACCGAGGTCGTCACGTCGTTGACCGCGCGGGCCTGCTCGTCCATCGCGTCGGATATCTCTTTGACCCCGTCGTCCGCCTCGGTGATGCGGTCGTCGATGTCGGCGAGCGCGGCCTCTGCGGCCTCCACTGTGTCGACGCCCGCGTCGATCCGCTCGCGGATCGCCGTCATTTCCGTCACGCTCTCGTCGGTCCGCTCTTCGAGTTCCGCGATGAGCGACTCGACCTCCGCGGCGGCCTCGCTCGTCTCCTCGGCCAGACTCTTCACCTCGTCGGCGACGACGCCGAACCCGGAGCCCGCCTCGCCGGCCCGCGCAGCCTCGATCGAGGCGTTCAGCGCCAGCAGGTTCGTCTGGTCGGCGATCTCCGTGATCGTGTCGACGATGACGCCGATGCGCTCCATCCCGGCTTCGAGCTGACTGACCGCCTCCGTCGCGGACCGGGAGCGCTCTTCAACGGCGTGGAGCTCCTCGACGGCGCGCCGCGTCGCCGATCGGCCCTCGTCGCTGAGCTCGGTCGCCCGTTCCGACGTCGATGCGACCTGTTCGGCCGAGACGGCGACCTCCTCGGTCGTCGAGGACATCGTCTCCATCTCGCCGGCGATCTCGACGAGCCGGTCGTTCTGTTTCTCCGCGCCGGCAGAGATCTCGTCTATCGACCCGCTCGTCTCCTGGGCGGCCGCGGCGACCTCCTCCGCGCTCGTCGTCATCGCGTCGCTCGCGTCCGCCACCTCGTCGGCGAAGCGGCGCACGTCGGAGACAGTGGTCTCGAGCTCTGATAGCGCCTCGTTGAACGCGTCCGCGATTTCGTGAAGCGCCTCCGGGTCGTCGCGCTCGACTGAGAGCCGAGCGGTAAGGTCTCCCTCGGCGGCCTCGCCCATCGTTCCTGCGAAGGCCTCGGCACGGGTTTCGAGTGTATCCGCAAACCGTTCCGTCTCGCGTTTGGCCTCGCGGGCGCGCTCCCGCTCCGCCTCCACGTCCTCGATACGACTCTTGAGCGCGGTCCGCATCGCGTCGAACGATTCGTATAGCCGGCCGATCTCGTCGTTCGTCTTCGGTTCGAGGTCGACATCGAGATCGCCGTCTTCCAGTGCTTCTGCCCGTCGGCCAAGCTCATCGAGTTCACGGATCGTCGGACGTGCGAGTCCCACCCCGACAGCTCCGAGGCCGACGATCGCGACGCCGATAATCAACAGAATGTTTCGTGTCACGGCAGCGTGGGCGGCCGGGTCGACGACCCCGGCCGTCTGGCGGATGGTAAAGAGGCCCGTCACCGCGATCGCGGCGATGACGAAGGCGATCGAGAGGCCGAACTTGACGAGCCGGTTCTGTTCCACTACGGCGGGGACGAGTCGACTTCGAACCGCCCTGCGGCGGCTTCGATCCGACGTCACTCGGCCCACCTCCGCCGACGGTCAAGCGGGACGCAGCCCGTGATCTGTCGCGAATCCATGTGAGCGACTGTGACGGTCTCCGATTTAATTCGTCGGTGCCGATTATCACGCACGGGTCTCACGGGTAACGCGGACGTAACGGGGTTTCTCGGAGCTTACGCTGGCGTTCGTCGCCCCTCGTCGCTCCGGCCGTTTGCCCGAATCGCGCGCCCTCGCGACCGGGATTTATCCGTCGCGGCCGACGAGCGGGAGTCGCATGATTGTGTTACACGCCGTATTCCCGATTGACCCCGACAAGCGCGAGGAGGCACTCGATCTGATCGCCGACCTCGCTGAGAAATCCCGCGCCGAGCCGGGGATGATCGACTACCGGCCGGCGACGGACGTGGATGACCCGAACGTGGTCCGGTTCTTCGAGCAGTACGAGGACGAGGCCGCCTTCGAGGCGCACTCGCAGACCGACCACTTCCAGGAGTTTGAGGCGGCGCTGCCCGACCTGCTCGCCGGCGAACCGGAAGTTACCCGGTTCGAGGTCGACTCGGCGGCCGAAATGGAGCTCTAAGCGAGGGGTGCGAGTCCGGCGGCTTCGACGCGACTTATTGTTCCGCGGCGGGGTCCGTCCGTTCGTCGATCTCGTTGGCCTGACTGATCGCGTCGATCACGTCCCTGGCGATGTGGTCGAGGTCGTCCGCGTACGCCTGCGTCGTCTCGCTCACCTCGTCGACGTTCTCGGAGGTTCGAACCGCGCTGTCGGCGATGCCGTCGAGGTCGTCGACCGCGTCCGTAATCGACGCTGCCGCGGTGTCCGTCCGCGTGTCGACCGTCTCGATCTTTGCTATCGTCTCGTCGGCGGTCGAACGCACATCCTCGACGGTCGCCTCGATCTCCGTCGCGCGCTCCTGAGCCTGTTCGGCGAGGTCTTTGACTTCGTCTGCGACGACGGCGAAACCGGAGCCCGCCTCGCCGACGCGGGCGGCCTCGATAGAGGCGTTCAATGCGAGCATGTTCGTCTGGTCGGCGATTTCGTTCAGCATCGCGACGATGTCGTCGATCTCGGTGACTGTCTCACGGAGCGTCTCCAGTTTCTCCTCGGCTGCGGCGGCAGCGATCTTCGCTTCGTCGACGTCGGCGTTCGCCTCACGGGCCGACCCTCGGGCCGTCTCCGCCAGCGACGCTGTGTCGGAGCTTGATTCGTTCGCCTCCGCGGCACCGCGAGACAGCGACTCGATCGCGTCGCTCGATTCGCTCAATTCCGTCCCGATCTCCGAGAGGAGCTTCGCATGCTCGGCTGTGAGCGTCGAGAGCGGCGCCTTCCCCTCCGGGTCGACCGTTCCGTCCGACCCTCCGCTTCCGTTGCGATCGCGTGATTGTCGACTCATGAGTGTGCTCCCGCCGAGGCGGTTAGCGTACACTTCCGCGGGGGCTATTTAATCGTGGTCCGCATATTATCAGATACGATGTCAGACCACGATCACGACCACGACGACGGCGATATCCACGCGTGTGACTGCGGCGCGACGTTCGACACGCTCGACGAACTGAAAGACCACGCCAAGGAGAATCACCCCGACGCCTACGAGGAGAACTTCGGGGACGAAGCGTAGACCCATTCAGATCGAATTATGAGCGGAGACGCCACCTGTCCGACCTGCGGCGACGAGACCGAGAGCCGGCTCGCGATCATCGAGCCGTCGGAGCTGAAAGAGGAGCGCGAGTACTGTCTCACCTGTGAGACGTTTGTCGACGCGGACGCGCGGAAGCCGGAGTAATCCGCTGTGTCTGCGACGCCGTGGCGCGCGTCGGGGAAGACCGGCACATCGCCGAGCGCACCGGCACACGAGAGCCGCCCGATGTCCCCTGCGTCCGGCCAGTGAAATATTATATCATCGGAGCAGTAACTGACCATAGAGAGGCGGAAACAGACTTCGGCCGCAACTGTCGGCCCGCCGTTCGGGTCCGACCGGTCGAACCGACCGCCAGAACCGCAAACCGGACAGCCGACACATGGGCAACGAATCAACGGACGGCGGCGAAGGCGTTGAGGCGAGCGGGACCGGTGGGGACCCCGCATCGGTCGAAGAGCGGTATCAAAAGGTCTTCGAGCACAACAACGACGCCGTCATGATCGTCGACTTCGAGACCGAGTCGTTCGTCGACGTCAATCCTCGCGCGTGCGAGCTGTTGGGGTACTCCCGCGGGGAGCTGCTCTCGATGGATCCCGAGGGCATCCACCCGGACGACATCGACCGGGTTCGAGAGGAGTTCATCTCACAGGTCAAAAGCGAGGGAACCGGCTTCACAGACGATCTCACGTGTCTGACGAAGGACGGCGAGAAGGTCCCCACCGAGGTCTCCGGAGCGGCCTTGGAGTCGACGGCGGGCACGGCGGACGCCGAACCGAGACGGATGATCGCGATGCTCCGGGACATCTCGGGACGCGTTCAAACCCGACGCCGGCTGGAGCAGAAGGTCGAACGGCTCGACCGGTTCGCCGGTATCGTTTCACACGACCTCCAGAACCCCCTTTCAATCATTCAGGGGCACGCGGAACTCGCCAGACAGACCGGCGACGCAGAACACTTTGACGCGGTCGAGGACGCCGCCGACCGCATGGAAGAGATGCTGTCGGAGCTCCTTCAGCTTACCCGAGAAGGCGATCTGATTCACGAGCGGGAGGATGTCGATTTAGCGGTGATCGCGCGTAACGTCTGGGCCGACTGTGACATGGCGCCGGCAAGCCTCGAGATCGAGTCGTCGACGACGCTCCGAGCCGACCGAGACCGCCTTCACGAACTGCTCGTGAACCTCTTCGAGAACGCCCGCGACCACGGCGGACCGTCGGTGACCGTTCGGGTCGGCGTGCTCGACGGACCGGAACTGAACGGCTTCTACGTCGCGGACGACGGGGCGGGAGTCCCGGCTGACGACGAGGACGACGTCTTCGAGTGGGGTCACACGACGACGGGGGACGGAACCGGGTTCGGGCTGGCCATCGTCGCCGAAATCGCGGAGGCACACGGCTGGGAGATCAGCGTCGAGGAGTCCGCGGACGGCGGCGCAAGGTTCGAGATCGACGGGATCGACCGCTAATGCGAGAGCTCGCACGGCTCGACGCGGACCGGCGAGGCCGTCAACGACGTGGCCGGCGCCATTCACGCGCTTCCGATGCCGAGCAAGGTGGCCGAGACGGCATCCAAGAACGCGGCCCGGGAACCGCTTCCAGTGACTGGTCGGCCATGGACTCAGAGACAGCGCCACAAAAACCGAGCGGGTGCCGACGGTGAGCGACGCCGACGCGTCGAGTCGAGCCGCTCGGTTCGTCGACATCGGGCGGCGGCTCCGCTCGAGTCTCGGCGACCTCCTCTCACAGGAGTTCTCGTATTCCTCGGGGCACCTCACCGCTATCTTACACGGGTGTCTGTTTGCGCCGTCGATCCTGACTTTCTGGTTCGTCAACGGCGTGCTCGACTTCTCGACCGCGGCCGCCGTCGGCGCAGTCGCTACGACGGCCGGACTCCAGATTCGTCTCTTCGCGTACGTGCTTCTCGTGCCGGTGTTCTTGCTCACGAGACTGACCGTTCACCTCGCTCATCCCGTCCATCGGGCGCAGGTGCTTTCGGGGTCGTGTCCGACAACGGATCTGATGAGTCTCGACTGGGTCAGTCTGGGTATCCTCGCGACTGGGCTTCCACTCGCGATTCAGAACTTCGGGCCGTGGGTCGGGATGAACGTCGTCCTCCTCGTCGGGATTCTACTACCCCAGATCGAGGGTCACTACTGCGACCAACAATCTGCTTCCTATGAGCGACCCTCCAAATGTTTGAGTACGACCGTTGCTACCCCACAGCGGGGTACAACTGTCTTCGAAAAAATCGCTGTAGCGCAGTTGAACCTGGTGTGCTCAATACATCTGAGCCCAATCACCCACGCCCGGCAATCAAACTGAATTGTACTATTCCAATTCTATTGGGTAAGGTTTATGTGACAGCCCTCACCACCAGATGTTGCGGTCAAAATCGAGAGGCACCACATATGGGGTTAAGACCATGGAGGATTAAGCAGTGACAACTATGAACTGCCCGGACTGCGGGAACGAGCGAACACGCGTCATCGATACAGGGGCCAGTACCGACGGAACCTCCGTCCGACGACGCCGCGAGTGTCAACGCTGTTCGTTCCGCTTTACGACCTACGAACGTCCGGAGTGGGAATCCCTCCAAGTGAAAAAACGCGACGGAACCATCGAACCGTTTGACCGACAGAAACTCCGCGCAGGGATCGAGCGAGCCGTTGAGAAGCGAGATGTGACGGAGACAACAGTGACTACTCTCGTTGACGATATCGAGAGCGAACTACAAGATCAAGAGGCACGGATCGTCTCTTCGAGTCTCATCGGCGAACTCGTCTCCGAGAACCTCCGCACGCTCGATAAGATAGCTTACATTCGGTTTGTCTCCGTTTACAAAGCATTCTCTGAGCCGCAGGAATTCTTGAGAGAACTTGATGCGGTCCTGGATGCAGAACTTGATGACTTCGACGCCTCGGACGGTTCACTATGATACAACCATACGCAGATCAAACGAATGCTCGGTCAATCCCTGACCGGACGAGCATGGCCCAGGTCCAGACGCACAGAGAACGACGGCAACAGAAACCACCCAACAGAGAACGATTCCTCCAGAGTACGTACCAATGACTGAAAGCAAAACCACAGGCGGAGAGTCAGAGACTGACATCTTCTCCGAACGAACGCAGCTCAAACCGTACGAATACCCCGACGTTCTTGAGTACAAAGACGCGATACGGAACAGCTACTGGGTTCACACGGAGTTCAATTTCTCAGGAGACGTCCAAGACTTCAAAGTCAACACGACTTCTGCCGAGAAGGCCGTTATCAAGCGGACAATGCTGGCCATCGCGCAGATTGAGGTCCAGGTCAAGACATTCTGGGCAGACATCTACGACGAGATGCCCAAAGCAGAGGTCGGGAACGTCGGCATGACCTTCGCAGAGAGTGAAGTCAGACACATGGACGCGTACAGTCACCTCCTCGACATCTTGGGGATTGCGGAAGACTTCGAGGAGGTGACCGACGTCCCCGCAATCGAAGAGCGGATTGACTACCTCGACGAGTATCTTGAGAAGAGCGAGAGCGACGACACACAGGAGTACGTGATGAGTCTCCTCCTGTTCTCCACATTCGTTGAACACGTCTCGCTGTTCTCGCAGTTCCTCATCATGACGAGCTTCGACAAACACGAAAAGAAGTTCAAGGGGATCGCAAACGCCGTCGAGGCGACCAGCAAGGAAGAGCAGATTCACGGGCTATTCGGTGTCGAACTCGTGGAGACGATTCGCGAGGAGAATCCGGACCTCTTCGACGAAGACTTCGAAGAAGAGGTCCAAGCCGCCTGTCAGCAGGCGTTCGAGGCCGAGATGAAGATACTAGACTGGATCTTCGGTGAGGGTGAACTGGAGTTCCTTCCCCGGGCGCACGTCGACGCATTCCTCCGGGATCGATTCAATCAGAGCCTCGAGAACGTCGGTGTCGAGCCGATATTCGACCCGGACGATGACCTGCTCGAGGAGACGCGGTGGTTCGATGAGGACATCATGATGACGAAGGATAACGACTTCTTCAGCAAGCGGTCGACCACGTACAACAAGCACTCGCAGAGCGTTACCGCAGAGGACATGTTCTAACGATGGCACAAACAGAACCAGCACTCGACGAGGTACAACAGCAGCACGAGGAACCGTTCTATTGGCTGAACGAGGATAGCAGGGCATTCCTCAACGAGGGGTACCTGCTTGAGGGCGTCACAGCCGAGGAAAGGGTCAGAGAGATCGGAGAGCGGGCTGAAGAAATCTTGGATGATGACGGCTTTGCGGACAAGTTCTATGACTACATGAGTCGGGGTTTCTACAGCCTCGCGAGTCCAGTGTGGTCGAACTTCGGTCTGGACCGAGGCCTGCCCATCAGTTGCTTCGGTAGCTACATGGCGGACAGCATGGAGAGCATCCTCTACACACAGGCCGAAGTGGGCGAGATGACCAAGCTGGGCGGCGGGACCAGCGGGTACTTCGGCGAGATCCGGCCCCGAGGCAGCCCGATCACGAACAACGGCAAGAGCAACGGGAGCTATAGCTTTACCGAGCTGTTCGACACGATCATCAACGTTGTCAGCCAGGGAGAGACGCGGCGCGGACAGTTCGCGGGGTACATCGACATCGAACACGACGACTTGGACGAGTGGCTCAACATCAAGACCGAGGGCGACCCTGTACAGGACATCTACTACGGCGTCATCATTGGTGACGACTGGTTCCAGGCGATGGTCGACGGCGACGAGGAGAAGCGAGAGACATGGGCAGAGATCATCGAGACGCGGATCAACATCGGAGTCCCGTACATCATCTTCCGGGACAACATGAACGACGGGAAGCCACAGGTATACAAGGACAAGGGCTACGAGATCAACGCTTCCAACCTGTGTACCGAGATTGCGCTGCCCGCCACGCCGGACGAGAGTTTCGTCTGTTGTCTCTCGTCAATGAACGCGCTCCATTACGACGAGTGGAAAGACACCGACGCAGTAGAGACGCTGACGCGGTTCCTCGACGCCGTCATGGAGGAGTTCATCCAAGAGGCGGAGGGGACGCAGTTCATGGAACGGCCAGTGCGGTTTGCGAAACGGCACAGGGCGATCGGCATCGGCGTCCTCGGCTGGCACAGCTACCTCCAGAGCGAGATGATTCCGTTCGACAGCATGGAGGCGATGGAAAAAAATGAGGCAATCTTCCGCACCATCAAGGAGCGAAGTTACGAGGAGAGTCGTCGGCTCGCCGACGAGTTCGGTGAGCCGGAAGTGCTCGACGGCTACGGTCGCCGGAACGCAACGACGATGAGCGTGGCCCCGACGAAATCCAGCAGCGTCATCCTGGGGCAGGTCAGTCCGAGCATTGAACCACTAAAATCGAACTACTTCGTCCGTGACGGTGCGAAGCTCAAATCGACGCAGAAGAACCGATTCCTCGAGGGGATACTGAAACAGCGAGGCAGAGATGAGCGTGAAGTCTGGGACAGCATCGCACAGAACGACGGGAGCGTCCAACACCTCGACTGCCTAACCGACGAGGAGAAGGAGGTGTTCAAGACCTTCGCCGAGATTCCACAGATGGCGATCATTAACCAGGCAGCGCAGCGGCAGAAACACATCGACCAGGCACAGAGCCTGAACGTCTCAATCGATCCGAGCGAAGTGAGCGTCAAGGAGATCAACCAGCTCTACATCGAGGCTTGGAAAAAAGGGGTGAAGAGTCTCTACTACCAACACAGTGTCAACGCCGCACAGAAGTTCAGCCGAGATATCCTCGAATGTAAAGCCTGTGAGAGCTGATACCCCGGCAGTCAGTATGATTTAGCCGAAACCACGCATCACAGCCCTGCGATATCCGCTGTGACATCCTCCTCGCCGTAAACGGCGGGATTCTCGCCCTGAAAAATGGGATTTCAACAGAGCCACAGAGAGTCAATCCTGCTGGGAAAGATCTCCAAGAGCAGTCACAGTATGCGGGCTGGTATCGATAAACACTGCTCCGTCGGCGAGGACTGGTTGAGACCAGATCGTTCCACACGCAAAGTCGTCACCGAGAGTATAGTGCCAACGCCGTGTTCCATCGATCCGCTCAAACGCAACGACTGCTGGACAACCAAGCGATTCCATGAACACTGGTGCGACGACGCTTTCGCGCCCAACTGCGAGTGGGCCGCGGACAAAATGTCGGGTCGGATTTCTCGACAGAGACCACTGCCTGCCGCCGTCTGGCACCGATACCGCTGCGAGACCGGATTCGGAAAGCACGAAAGCGGTACCATCGTCAACGGCGATACTGCGAACCCGTCCGTGCGGAAACTCTACAGATGCTCTCTGCTTTCCGTCGCTATGATCATAGACAGTAATATCGGCTCCCTCACCGATTAGGACACCACTCGTCACACAGACATGCGTCGAATAGCGGTCAGTATCTGCGATTCCTTGCTGCCAGATCAACTCCCCGGTGTCTATTTCAAGACAGCGTAGAACTTCTTCACCTGTCTTAGATGTTCCAGTAACATATACGTGATCGTCAAATACTGCTAGTCCACGTCCGCCGCCTCGCAGTACAGAATCTCGCCATTTGATCTCGCCTGACTCGGCCGTAACGGCGATAATGTAGTACTTCTGACCGTGCGTAAAATCAATCAGCCCGATCTGTCGATCTGGGACGACTGTCGTCGATATCGAAGATACATGCCCCGGAAGCTTTCGTTGCCACCGCTCACTGCCGTCGGCAGTACTGAACGAATAGAGCCTCCCCCGGGTCGCAACTAACAACTGATCATTGATGATGCCTCCTGAGACACCAACCGGTTCCGTATCGTCAAGGTCGTGATCGAGGGCTGTTTGCCACCTGTGCTCGCCGGTTTGGGCATTGAGTGCGGTAAGGCCATCGTCATCGTCAACAGTATACACGGTCTGATCAGCCACTACCGACAGCATCTGGCCACTGCCACCGCCCCACGCTAGATTTCCGCGTTCAGGGACTGTGACATCGGATGTAGCCGTTTTCTGGGCATCACATCGTGACTGGTTCCATCCACTGGTCGGTGCTGTCGGCAGTGATCGGTCAGGGGAGGCAAGGCATCCGGAGGCCCCACATACACCAGCCATGGACGCGAGCACTCTACGACGGGTCCAGCTCATATCCCGACCTAACTGGGCTCGAAATTAATTGTTCCAACGTACTTCTGTGGCCGAAACAGTCCCCGATTTGTCTTGTCAACACGTTTCCCACAGTTTCGGAGGATAGGCCAGTTTCAGGTCGAATTAGCATCAATTCGTAGTGATTCTCAGCGTTCCGAGATCAATTTTGAATCATTACTCTCGAACTGCCAGACGAGCGTACGAAATTGTGTGGATTTTGGCGCTGCTGGATACGGTTGTCACTCTTGAGCGGCGGACCCAGCGAGATCTCAGCGGGTTAGTCGTGTGGCTCTGTTGAAATACTCAACGGTTGATAGTTTCACAACCCTGATCGCTCAGTACCGGATCTCTATGGATCGATGTGGTGTACCGCTTCAGGAGACAGGAGTCGGTCAGTGGGCAACGCAACCCACCCGTTTGGGAGAACACGAACCTTGCCTTGGTGAAGCACCTTCTCTTGTTCCAAATCCCCATACACGGTCGCGTTTTCGTAATCAACTAAGAGTTGATCCGGGAGCTCATCAGGTACGAAGACCATGTTTGACGGACCGTTCCTGCGAGCATAGTTCCTGTCACAAGCCGAGATACGGTCGCTTTGGGGCTCTCATCAATCGACTGTTTCATGCGAGAAAATGTTTGAAGAA
This sequence comes from Halorubrum sp. CGM5_25_10-8B, assembly GCF_005435095.1. Taxonomy (NCBI): domain Archaea; kingdom Methanobacteriati; phylum Methanobacteriota; class Halobacteria; order Halobacteriales; family Haloferacaceae; genus Halorubrum; species Halorubrum sp. CGM5_25_10-8B. Next base: position 105,388 of record NZ_SGTY01000005.1, read on the forward strand.
TAGGATTTCAACAAAGCCATCTTGATGCGTTCTTTTCACTCGACATCATCCATACAGTCTTATTCGAGAGGTACACCAGACGATACAAATCCGCACGCAACCGAGAACGACTATGATCGAGTCGCTCCTCCGGATTGACGTCGTCCTCTTCGTCCTCATCGGCGTGCTGGGCGGCGCACACTGTATCGGGATGTGCGGTCCACTTGTGACGATGTACTCGAAACAGATGACGCCGCAGCCCGATGGCGGGACGGTGACAGCCAACGACGGGCGTGCCGGTCATCTCACGACCTACGAGGTTCGCCAGCATTTCCTGTTCAACGTCGGCCGGGCGACGACGTACGCGATTCTCGGGGCCGTCTTCGGCGCGCTCGGGAGCGTCGTATTCGTTACCGCTGACCAGCTGACACCGATCGCCGACCTCCTGCGAGGTGTTGTCGGTCTTGCGGTCGGAGGGTTCATTGTGGCGACGGGCGTTCGGTACGTCATCGGTGGAAGCGGAGGCGATATTCGCATCCCTGGCGTCCAGCGCGTTACGTCGTGGCTCGCAGCGAGAGTTCACCGACACGTGAACAGCCCGAGTATTGTCGGGCTGGGAGCCGTCCACGCGTTTCTCCCCTGCCCGATGCTGTATCCCGCGTATCTGTTCGCCTTCGCGAGCGGCTCCCCGACCACAGGGGGAATCGCTCTCGGTGCCCTTGGCATCGGGACGATTCCGGCAGTTTTCCTCTATGGGACGATTATCCAATCGATCGACGTCGCCCACCGGCGACGCGTTCATCGGCTACTCGGTGTGGTGTTCGTCGTGCTGGGGTACGTGCTGCTTGCGCACGGATTGATGGCACTCGGTGTTCACCTCCCACATCCGATGTTCCCGCATTACCAGCCCCTCGGTGGCGCGATGGGGCACTGACCGAGCACTGGATCCTTTTCGCTGGCTCGATACAGGCGACGCGCTCCATTGACCTCCTCCCGCGCCTGAAGACGCGGGAATCCCACCACGGGATTTCAGGCTGAGAGCGGCCCTGCGGTTTCAAGACGCATTCGTTCCACGCGTCCCTTGCTGAGTTTCAGCATCGGCGTGGGTGTCTTGTGGGGCGGTCAAACGCCCCCCATCCTCAGCCGAGTCATCGTCATCTCTGTGTTCTCTCGAATGGCTCCCTCCGCTGAGGTAGCGGTCTGCGATGTTTGTCGCGCCGTTCACGTCCGCATGGTACTCGCCCATCCAGCAAGCGTCGTTCGTACACGTGAACGTCGACTGTCGCGGGCAGTATCCCACTTCACCGCACCCGTAGCACTCCTTCGACGTGTTACGCGGATTCACCGTGTCAACGGGGATCCCCTTCTCGACGGCATTGTAGCGTATCTGCGCGTGGAGTTTGGCGAACCCCCATCCGTGGAGACGCCGGTTCATGAACTCACCGTAGTCCATCGACTCCCGGATGTACGTCAGGTCTTCCAGAACGAGAACGGGATTCTTGACGGATTCGGCGTACTCCACGACTTCGCGGGTGACGCGGTGGAACACGTCGTCTATCTGGTTCCATAGGTCGCCACCGAACGACTCCACGATACGCTCGCTTCCGCGCGTCTGGAGTCGGCGCTTGGCGGTGAAGTAGCTCTTAGGGAGCTGACGAACCGTCTTCCCTTCGTCGGCCCACAGTTCAGGTGCGGTCGGAGAACCGTGATCGTCGCGGTGACACACCGTGACGAGTGATGCTTCCCCGATGTCCACTCCGATGGGCGTCCGTTCTTCGGCGGACACCTCAGAAGTTTCCTCAACGTCGCGAGTAGCGGTGGCGTGGAGGAACCACGTCCCCTCTCGCTCGAACAGCCGACCCCCGCCCATTTCCGCATCACCAGCGTTCAACGCTTCCAACCAGTCCCGCTGTTCGGGGTTCGGTTGGGCTGGCATCCAGAGGTAATAGTCCTCGTGGTGCGGAATCTTGACAAACCACTCAATAGCGTTCTCGGGCTTGTGGTCGAGTCGTAGGCCCTCATTGGTGAACCGAACAGGGTGGTCGTCGTGGAGGTCGCCCGCGTTGTACGTCGTCGTGAGTTGCGGGACGTACTTTTGAGTGCGTTCTTTGCGTATCCGCTCCGACCGAGAACATCGGGAAAGAAACCGTCGTGGCCGTCGACAAGGAGAGCGTCGGGCAATCGAAACCCGTCATGTCAGCGTTGATTCCGCACGACTAACCGGCTGAGACCTCGCTGAGTCTGCCGTTCGAGAGTGACAACCCTATTCAGCAGCGCCAAAATTCACGCAATTTCATACGCTCGTCTGGTAGTTCGAGAGTAATGATTCAGAATTGATCCCAGAACGCTCCAAATCACCACGAATTGATGCTAATTCGACCTGGAACTAGCTTATCCTCCGAAACTGCAAAACTTCTCGACCTATACAGTAGTTAAGACTGGCCGTCTCAATGTCTACGATTCTCGAACTGCTTCGACGGGTCTACGGACGAAGTATCTCCTTCAGCGTTTTCACCACTTTCACACCTAACTCTCATTACGGTTGACACCGTATTTCTGCTCAATAATGTCCATCGACCGGGATACCTTCGAGAAGACGAGCGAGGACGAACTCGAGGAACTCTCCGTCCCGGATCAGGTCCTCGGATTTCTCGCCGCCAACGATGATCGCGCGTTCAAGGCTCGCGAGATCGCCTCTCAGATCGGTCTCGATGAGGGCGCGGTCAGCACCGCGCTCTCGAGACTGAAGGGCCGCGATCTCGTTGAACACAAAGCGACGTACTGGGCGATAACCGACGACACGGAGCGACTCGACGGATACAGCGGGTACGAACGGGCGACCGCCCTGTTCAACCAGCGACTCGGTACAGAGGACAAGGAGTCCTGGCGCGAACACGCACCCGAGGAACCGCATCCGAGCGTCGAGGACGAATAGTGACCGACGGAGAGAGACCAATTTTCGAGCGTGGCGACGTCGTCTACGGGGATGATCCGTTCAAAGGCGAGGAAGATGCTCGGCCCTGGCTCATTCTCCTGAATCATAAAGGCCGTCCGTTCCACGGGGAGCAGTATATTGCGCTCACGTTGACGTCGAAATCCTGGATGGACGGCCTGATCGACGTTCCTGGTGAGAGTTGGCTTCGTGGTGGGACCCCGGATGAGAGTCAGATTGTCCCGTGGGGAGTACAATCGATCGACCACGAGGATATCGACTTCTGGCAAGGTCGCCTTGACAGCGATCTCGTCGACGAGGCGGTTGCTGCGCTCGTCGAAGAACTACACTAATAGACCCAACTGAAGATGAGACCAACTATCTCAATGTTACGGTCACAGCTTCAGAAGGTGGAACCGATATGTTCCTTTCCTTCGACGTCAGTACGGGGTGAGTCACCCGTTCAGTATGTCTGCGTGCCGACCGCACGACTCTCCGGTATTGTTGTATGCTGTTCTGCGAGCGTAGCAGATACGGGGACCAATTTAGTATCTACCACTTGTAATTTTAGAATAGCAATACAAAATGAGCAAGGATAACGAAAACGGTCGTGAAAATTCGAGGCTTCGGGTGGTTGGGCAGAAACGAGATATGCTCTTGGAGAGGGTCTACGATACCACAAAATTCGCAGATCTCGACAAAAAATACGCGAACGAGGATACGAGGAGACAGAATCTATCGTTCAGCGCGGTATACGTCCGGAAGATCGATTCGCTTTCTACCAAGTTATCCGCCACTATACTAACGAGGACGACCGAGCAATAGCCACGTGGATTGGCCTAGACCCAGAAAAAGTTGACAGCGGTGAGGTATCGTATGATATGATAGAGGAGCTGGACGAGATTCAGGACCTAGAAAGGGATGCACAGGAACTATACCCGCTCATTGTTGCCTTTCTGAATGATGAGGGAATCGGATTTCGAGCAACCAGTACTGGTATTGAAGAAAATGAGTTAGATAACAGTATTCTTCGAAATGCGCTCAAAGAATCGTTCCGGACATCCAGAGAGGAAGAATAGGCTTTGTTAAAATCCTCTTCTTCAGATACATTATAGAGACGGCAAGGCGAATACACCCGCCTTTAGGCGGGTGATGAAGCCGACATGGTGGGAAGCTATCCACTAGCCGAACGTCTGTACAGAGTTTCACAGACGGAGATTTAACTGACAGGCCGCTCTATCTGAAGGTAGGAATCGGTCGGAACGGAGCGGATTCCGGACCGTCCTTCAGAGGCGGCCTGTCCGCCCGCGTAACGAGACAGTATCTGAAAGGGTAGTCGGTGAACGCTACATCCTCGAAGGGTGTGTCTGTGCCGACCGCTCAAAGCACGCGACACGATATCCCCAACTCCGCTGACGCCTGCTGGCGCCCCCGTGGCAAAAACAACATTGGGACGCCATACATGGTCGAGGATAGGGGTAACGGCGGCTTGGCACCGCCAGCAGTCCACCACATCGACGCTGTGGGACTACCCGTGCCCGAAAGGTGTGGTAGTCCGGTGATCGGACTGGAAACCTGAAACTCCCACCGCTCGGGATTCCTCCGCGTTTACGCGGAGGAGGATGTCAACACCTGAAACAGCCGGTCGATGGGAACTGCGTACTGAAGATTGAGTGTGGAAACATCGACTGCTGAGGATTTCAACGGACCATCCGAGTCTACTAAACACTAAGTTGCGTCCCCCCCCGAGCGCCTACACCCGGTTCCGGCGCGTCACCGTGCGGTGTACCGCCCCGGAGACGCCGAACACCACCGCGAAGAGGACCGCGTACGTGTAGCCAGAGACGGCCGCGAACGGGACCGTCCCGATCCACGCCGCACCGCAGAGCAGTCCGCAGACGACGGCGAGCCCCATATAGTACTCGCTCCACAAGATCTCGTTCTCGGGGACGACTTCGAGGTACGCCTGAAGCTCTCGACTCTCCTCGGTCAGCGAGACGATCCCTCTGTTCGGCTCGTAGTCGATGAACCCGCTCTCCGCCAGCTTCGGCAGGTGAGACTGGTGGAGCGCGGTGTAGACGCGCTTCCGCTGTTTGTACGTCACCTCGTTGATTTCGAGGTCGTTCTCCCACGCCGCCAGCTGCTCGGCGATGTCGCGGACCCGGGCGTCATCCCCGTGTTCTTCCAGATAAGTGACCACGTTTCGTCGCCGTGCGTTGCTCAACGCGGTGAAAATCTCGCCGCGCGAGGGTCCGTCTCGGTCGGTCTCCCGGTCCTGTTCGGTGGCGATTTGTGGTGTCATACTTGTGTTGAACGGGGACCGGACCCTCTTCCGCGAGGACGTGCCTGTCTCTAATAATTACTATATCCAACATAAGTGTATGACCTTATATACCATGGTACTTTTATCTAAACCCGTCCGCAACGTGAACTGAAACCGATCGCGAGACCCGATTAGACGGTCGGCGGACGGTCCGCCGCGGACGCTCCAGTTCGAAGCGGATCGCGCCGCCTCCGCAGCCGCCCGATCCGACCGTGGGAGCCGCGTACCGGTCCGGTCCGCGACCGGTAAGCGTCGCATACATACAACCGCTTGACGCCAACGTTGACCAACGTCACGTGACGCGGGGGATACAACGACTGTGTTTATTGACGGCATGGAAGTGTGAGGATTCAGGTTATAGGTGTGTGCTCTGTATTGAGCACTGTCGAGTGGGTGATTCACCAAAGTAGCTTTTGTCGTCAGTTATAGTAGCGCTGTCCGATGACACCGACACAATCCTCTCGACGTGCTGTGTACCGTCGCATCGCCCAGACGTCCTACTACGACTGGCCAGCCTATCATGCGACGCCCCTCTACGACCGGAGTTCAACAGCCGGCCTTGCTGAAGATGTCCGGGTCCTCGCGACCGTCTGGTTCGACCACGACGCCCACGACTCTATCGAAGCGTTCGTCGCTCACTGGCCGCTAGCCTACGTCGAATTCGACGCTCACGACCGCTACACTGGGAGCACGACGTACGAGATGGTGGTGCTATTCCGTGGGTTTCTCCTCAAGGAACTCTACGGGTGGGACTACGAAACGGCACTCTGCTCGTATCTGTAAGACCGACCCTCTCTCCGCCGTCGCCTCGGGTTCGAGACTGTGCCCGACCAGTCGACGCTCTGGCGGAGTTGGCACTATCGGTTCACCTCCGACCTCCGCGAGTGTATCGAAACTGCCGCGCGGACGATCCTCTTCAAAGCGTCCGACGCTGGGGTCTCGGTTCCACGGACCCCGCCGCGTACAATTCCGCGTCGCCAGACCGATGACGACGAGACGACCGGCCCATCTGCGTTCGAGCGCAAACAACAGCTCACGACTCACGTCAGCCACCTCGTCTATCCGGTGTTTTCGCTCGACCGCGCGAGTGGTTGTGCTATCCACGAGAACGCGTTTTGGAACCTACAAACGTATCTCGGCCTTCAAGAGAACCTCGCCGCCAATGAGGGCGCCCGCAGCTTCCGCTACGACACGACACGCGAGCGGACGCCTCTCGGTCATAATCATCGAGACCAGATACGATCCCTGTCTATCGAGCGCATCCGTGAGATGTATCGCGGGGCTGCCCAGCGACTCGTCAATCGGACGGCCCAGATGCGAAGCCTGTACCAGCGCAGCTGTATCGCTATCGACACGACGGAAGCCGACCCGTTCACCGGTGACCGGACGGGCCACAAAGACGAGATTATCGGCACGAAAGAGAAGACCGCCGAGTACGCCTATCAGTGGGCGACCGTCCAGCTCGTCGGTGATTCCGTACCACTGGTTCTTGACGCACGTCCCATCCGGAAGGGTGACACCCGCCTAGAGATCGTCGAGGACCTCCTCGACTCAGCAATAGAGCTTGTCGACGTTGACCGCGTGTTCATGGACCGAGAGTTCGACAGCCAGCATATAGTAGACGTTAGAAATAGTTGCTCACTTTTGGGATAGAAATTTGGTCAAGAGCGGTGTCGATCGCTGTTGTAAGTTCACCGAGTGAGTCGAAGAACCGGTTGCTGAGAGCTGCTTGGAGCTGTCTCCAACATTCCTCGATAGGGTTCAAATCCGGCGAATATGACGGGAGCGTCACAAAGGCGAGGTTGTCACGGGCCGCGAGGTCCGTGACGGCCGATGCCTGAAAATACGGTGCGCCATCGAGCACGACGATCAGATCCTCTTCAAATTCGTCACATAGTGCTAAACTGAAATGTTTTGCGTGATCGGCGGTGATGTACTCGGTAAGCCGTGAGAAAAAGCGATCGCCGTCCTCGGTGATTGCGCCGAGCAAGCACGTGTACTCCCGTTGACCGGATAATTCAACAGAAGGCCGCGTGCCGCGCGGAAACCACGCGGCACGCGGCTCGACTTGGACGGATTTCTTGGTTTGATCGATACAGACTACTGTGGCGTCCATCTCTCGCTGCTTTTTTTGATCTCGTCGTGAAACGCTTCTTGGTCGTCTTCGTCGGATTCAGCGGCTGAACGGCGTGGTTTTTGATAACTCAATCCCGCTTCTTTCAACAACCGCCGGCAGCTTGGGATTGAGTAGTCGACGCCGTACGTTTCTTCAAGATATTCTTGTGCGAGCGCCGGCGTCCACGCCGGCGCGTCAACGCCGATCTCTTCGGGTGATTCGTGGACTGTTTGTTCAAACTCTTTTTGCTGTTTTTCTGATATTTTTCGTTTCCGACCAGATCGGTGAGCATCTGTAACAGCTTGTTCAAGCGGTTCGTCGGTATCGAGTCGGTTGAGCCAGTTATAGATCGTCTTTCGCTCTGTGTCGTACCACTCGGCAAGTTCGGTTTGCGTGACGCCGTTTTTGTACGCGATCGCAGCTAACAGCCGTTGAGTCGGCTTGTTTCCATCAACATTGTCAAGCGCCTCTTGGAGTTCTTTGACGGAGATCTCGTTGAGGTGATCCATTACAGGCAACATATCTCTCTGAGTAAAAAGTTCTACCGACTACTATAGGTCTGGGACAGGCTGAATCGACGCCCGTGGAGACTGCGACCGCTGTGGAAACCGATGGAGGACAGTCTTCGTCGGTTCCTGTAAGTCGCGTCGTTGAAACGGGAAGCCTCGGGGCTTGACCCCGAGGCGGTTCACCCTGTGACTTCGTCTCGTCGTCGCGATCACCAAGTACGAACGCGGAGACAATCCGAGAAGTACGATCATCACGGTGTGAGAAGAGTTCTATGACACCCTCAAACCGTTTCAGCAACGCCGAAGCAGAAACTGCCAACGAGCGACTCAGATCGTTCGCATTCGGATGGAATCAGCTTATCTGAACACAACCAGCACAACACCCCCCCTCGTCTCATTCGACTCTTTTTCCATGCGGAAGTACTGTAATAACCGTTCGTTTCTACCATGATCGTAATCCGTGTGACAAGGTCACAAGATATTTATTAATTCGTCCGAAACCGCGGTTGGTGTACGCAAAAGTCAACGGGATCGAACTCTACTACGAGGTTCATGGCCCGGACAACGCGCCAGCCATCGTGTCACTACATGGCGGGCCCGGCATCAGTGATCACCAGAAGGGGAAGGAGGCATTCAAGCCGCTTACCGACAATTACCGGTTGGTAGTGTACGATCATAGGGGCTGCGGCCAGTCTAGTGTGACCGAGCCCTACTCGAATGAACAGTACGCAAAGGACTGCGAGGGGCTAATTCAGCATCTTGGCCTCGACGAAGTAGTCTTAATCGGCGGCTCGTACGGAGGCTTCATCACGCAAGAGTACGCCGTCCGCTTTGGCGACCGCGATCACTTCAAGGGGTTCGTGCTCCGGGACACCGCGGCGTCGAACGCCTATGAGAACAACTCGGTCAAGAACGCTCGGGAGTCTTGGGACGCGATGAAGGCCCGAGATTTCGATCTGCCAGACATCACGTGGGAAGAGTTCATGAGAGTGATGGACGGGAATGTCGAGTCCGATGAGGAATTCGAGCGGATATGGCTGGGAATGCTTCCGCTGTACGCGCCAAACCTCGACGAGTTCGACGAGGAAGCAGCTAAAGAGGCGATTGCCGAACGAAGGTTCCACTACGAGACCCACAACGAGATGTTCACTAACGCATATCCGAATATGGACTACACCGAAGACCTCCCAGGCCTGAAGATTCCAGGGCTGGTGACTGTTGGCCGCCACGATTGGATTACACCACCGGAAGCCAGCATCGAAATTGCCGATCTCCTGCCCGACTCCCGGCTTGAGATTTTCGAGGAGAGTGGCCACTCGCCAAATCTCGATCAGCAGGACAAATATATCGCCCGAGTTCGGGAGTTCTTCGAGGAGATTGGGTTTGGAGAGCAGTACGAAGACGACGGGGCTGAAACAGAGGCTGATGGTAGCACATAAGTTACCCGCCGCGACGCCATCGAACTGACTCACAAACCGTTCCACAGGCGTCGCACAATGGAGGACCAGGGAATTCAATAGCGATGTTGGCCATATTGGCTATCGTAACCGTGTAGATAGAATTTTCCGCTTTGCGGAATTATTTATTCCTACTAGATAAGAGTGTGGTAAGCTATGAAAACCGATTCTAACTCGCTGAAATCTGTTGAACGCTCGTTCCGAGTTCTGGAGTTCGTCAGGGATAATGAGCCCGTCTCTCTCACACGGATTTCGAAAGAACTCGACGCATCTAAGAGTACAATACATCGTCACCTCTCTACGTTGGTCTCTATTGGTTACCTGATTCGGAAGGATGGGGTCTACCGTGTTTCCTGTGAGTTCCTCAGCTACGCGAATCGAATCCATCTCCGAGATCCCTCCTATCCGATAATCAACCGGAAGGTTCAGGAATTGGCCGACGAATCCGAGGAACTCGTTCAGTTCACGACGGACGAAAGGGGGCGACTCGTTTATTTGTTCAAGCAGACTGGACGCAACGGCCTTTTCTCCCGATCTGACGCACGAACTTTCAGGCCTCTTCACTCGACCGCAGGGGGGAAGGCTATCCTCTCGACGTGGCCACGCGAGAAAGTTGAGGCGTACATCGATCGGAACGGTCTTGAAACAATTACCGAGCGGACGATCTCCAGTGCTTCGACCCTCTTCGAGCGACTCGAAGAAGTCCGGGAGCGAGGCTACGCAACCAACCGTGAGGAGACTGTCGAAGGACTTGGAGCGGTTTCAGTTCCAATAAAAGACCCGAATGGGGAAATGATCGGTGCATTGGGCATCTCAGGACCAATCAACCGTGTCCTCAACGGGGACAGTGAGTACCCCCAAATTCTCCTTGACGCAAAAAAAGAGCTAGAGCTCACAATCCGACTGCTGTGAGTGTATGGCAAATGTTAGCATGATAAAACGGCGTTCCGTTTTGTGATACGTTCACACATTTAAAATCTCAAATAAGCCGACTATTACACCAGTACGATTGTAATGGCCTTGAATTCAGTCCGTTATACAGAATGTAAATTCTGTTTTATGGGATAACAATGCGGCTCTTACATGATCTCTCAGTAATTTAAACACAATAATTAAATTTTGACACTTTCTACTGGAATTCGGCAGGATCACATCAGCTTGGACGTACTCTGTTCTACTATCCGAAACAAAAATACGCGGAAGTGATATGATGAACAGACTGCCGTTAGTCCGGGAAGTTGTCCTGTGGCTCCTGTAGCTCGTGGGCTGTCTGAACGTACGTTTGTTTCAACCAGCCCCTCACGAAACGCCTGTCATCGCTGTCGGCGTGGGCGAAGCCACACGTCGGGTCGTACTGAGCAACGAGGCTGTGGCTCGTCGCTGGGTCCTGCTTGAACTGGCCGTCTTCAACGAGGTAGAGCCATGCCAGAGTTCGGGAGGGTTCTGTAATCGCACCGTTTGCGATCTCAGGATCGGTTCCGCCTTTCGAGGAACTGTAGTTCGGTGCCTGCCAAACACCGGACAGCGAGCATACGGCGGCCTGTTTGCGGGTCGAAATGGTCGGCAATCTGTGAGACTCCGTCGGTTCGATACCGGCGGGCTCATGCGACCTTACAGGTCGTAGATATCAGCGTACTTCTGCTCGATGCGGTCGATAAAGTACTCGGTTGTGAGTCGCTCACCAGTGGCCACCTCTGGCAGTTCGTCGGTTGGGTAGCGCTTTCCGTGGCGGTGGACGTGTTCTTCCATCCACTCTTGGATCTCATCGAACCGACGGTCCCGAACCAACTCCTCAAGCGACGTATCGAAGTCCGCCTCGAGATACCTCTGAAGTTGTGCGGAGAACACCGTCCCCAGTGAGTACCCTTGGAACGTGCCGATGCGACCGATGCTCCAGTGAATGTCCTGTAGACAGCCCTCACTGTCGTTTTCGGGCCGGATACCGAGGTACTGCTCGTACTTATCGTTCCAAACTTCAGGGACATCCTCAACTTCGAGTTCGCCGTTCAGGAGCGCACGCTCGATTTCGAACCTGACGACAATGTGAAGATGGTACGTGACCTCGTCGGCCTCGACACGCGTGAGGTTGTTCTCGTACACCTGATTGGCGGCCTCGTAGGCCTCCCGTGGAGTCACGTCCGAGAGCCGCGGGAAATGTTTCTGAACGACGGGAAGGAACTGCTCCCAAAACGCCTCGGAACGACCAACGTGGTTCTCCCAGAAACGACTCTGCGACTCGTGAATCGAGTGGCTCCGGGACTGACCGAGTGGACCGGGGAACTCGTCGGCATCGAGCCCCATCTCGTAGGTTGCGTGTCCATACTCGTGAAGTGAGCTGTCCAGCCCATCGACGGGCGAGTGGTCGTGGAATCGGGTCGTGATACGCATGTCGTACCGATTGCCGTAGGAGAACGGGTGTGGCGACGTGTCGAGGCGCGCGCGGTCCCAGTCACACTGGACGAATGAGAGAGCGTCTTTCGACAGCTCCATCTGCGTGTCTGCGTTATAAGGGCCATGTTTGATAAAGGGGCCAGAGGGGTCTACATCGCTATCCCGAATTTCCTCGATGAGGGGAACGAGCGCCTCCTTGAGATTGTCGAGCACTCGTTCGGCAGTCTCGACACCGACGTAGGGCTCGTACTCCTCCAACATGACCGCGAACGGCTCCTTGTCTGAGTCGATCTGGTCGGCCTGTTTGCGTTTGAGTTCCAGTAACTCCTCGAGGTAGGGGGCGAACGTGTCGAAGTCATCGTTAGCCTTGGCCTCCTCCCAAGCGTCGTTGGCCTCGGAGATGACCGTGTTTATGTCTTCTGTGAGGCCCTGGTCCACGGCCGCCTTCCGCTCGTGTTGCCGCCGGACTTCCCGGACGACGGCCTTCTTGTCATCGTCTAGGTCGGCGTCGGTGACGGTATCGAGCCATGCCTCGACATCGTCGCCAGTGAGTGCTTCGTGTTGTAGCGAGGAAACGAGCCCACGTTGGGTCGACCGCGCAGGCGTCCCGCCGGGTGGCATCATCACCTGCTGGTCCCAGAACAGGAGATTGTCCATCGTCTCAAGCGTGCCAATTCGTTCGGCCCGGTTGAGGAGTTTCTGGTACGCGTCTGCTGGGGGTACGGAGTCCATAGATACATGTTACCGTACGACAATAAAACAGTACGTCTACCCGCCACTCTGGCCGCTATCTTTTCGTCGGTCGTAACTGCTCCCGGGACAGGTTGGAGATAGGTTTATTTCAGTACAATCGTCAGGTCTGATCGTGACAGATATTGCGTATCTCGTCCCCGGGAAAGGATTGGAATCGGCCGAGTTGGACCGCCGTGAGCGTATTGCTAACGGACTGATTACCGCCGACGTGACGGTCGTCGACGCAGACGACGGGCCGCTCTCGATCGAGAGCGAAGTCGAACACGAATGGTGTGTGCGGAGCCTGCTCCGTCTACTGAGAGAGAACCGAGACCGCTACGACGGATTCGTCATTGGATGCTTCGGCGACCCAGGCTTGGCAGCGGCTCGGGAGTTCGTCGACAAGCCCGTTGTCGGGCCTGCGTCGGCGACGTTTCACACCGCGGCACAACTCTCCGATCGGTTCTCGTGTCTGACAATCCGCTCGACACCAGCTTCGAAACGGCGGCAGATATTCGCCGACCACCTCGGCTCACAGCTGGCGAGTGTTCGCGTCGTCGAACAGGGTGTGCTCAGCGTTGACCACGAGTCGGCGGAACTCATTCAGAAGATGCGACGTGAGGCCGAGACGGCCGTCGAGGAGGACAACGCCGAGTCAGTCGTCCCGGGCTGTATGAGTCTCGCGTTCATGCAGGTCCACGACCGGGTCGCCGATGACCTCGGAGTCCCGTTCCTGGATCCTGTGCGTATAAGCCTCGGGACAGCCGCAATGTGGGCCGAACAGGAGCTGTGTCATAGTCAGGTTACCTACCCAGCTTTCTCGGAAGAGCGGGAAGCGAGCCTGTTTGGGTAGGGCCGGCCACGCGGCCACCCCGGTGTTCGGTTACTCCCGATGGAGGTGGCAGGCAGCGTACCGACTCGCTGCCTGCGCCGACTGCAGTTCGTACGCCGGTTCCTCCCGTGCGCAGATGCTCTGCTCGGCGAAGGACTCGGTGAGTAGGTTCGTGGCCCTCTCCCACTCCTCAGCGAGGACGTAGTCGACGGCCTCGTCGACGACGGCGCCCGCTTCGGCACCGATAGTCACCCCGTTGAAGAACTGGCTCTCGACGGATGCGCGGTCGTCTGGATCGAAGGCTCGACGCTTGACCGTGCGCATGAACTTCCGAACTGCCGCCCACGCGTCGTCGTCAAGGTCGTAGGTCGCAGGGGCGATAAGCTCGGGACAGCGTGTACGGAACCGGCAGCCTGACGGCGGGTCGACCGGGTTCGGCACGTCGCCCTGTAGGATTGTCCGTAATCCCGCCTTCGAGGGGTCGGGAACCGGGATGGCCGACAGTAGTGAGCGGGTGTAGGGGTGTTTCGGGTCCTCGAACAGTTCCTCCTTCTCTGCCAGTTCCACGATCTGACCGAGGTACATCACCGCAACCCGATCGGAAATATGGCGAATCACTGACAGGTCGTGGCTAATAAAGAGGTATGTGAGGTTAAAATCATCCTGTAGCTCTCGCATCGTGTTGAGTACCTGAGCCTGGATGGACGCGTCCAGCGCGCTAGTTGGCTCGTCACAGACAATGAAGTCCGGATCGACCGAGAGCGCACGTGCCAGGTTGATCCGCTGGCGTTGCCCGCCCGAAAACTGGTGTGGATAGCGATTGTAATGCTGGGGGTCCAGGCCGACTGCTTCCAGCAGTTCCCGGGCTCGCTCCTCGCGCCCCACCTTATCATAGAGGTCGTGAGCCTTCATCGGCTCCTCCACAATCGGTCCAACCTTCATCCGAGGGTTGAGTGAGGACTGCGGGTCCTGAAATATCATCTGCTGGTCCTTGCGGGTGCGGCGTAGTTGGCTCTTTGTGAGGTCAGCGATGTTCCGGCCTTTGAAGTAAATATCCCCATCGGTGGGCTGGAGTAGCCGGAGGATCGTCCGTCCGAGCGTGGACTTGCCGCATCCGGACTCACCGACAAGTCCCAACGTCTCCCCGCGCTCGATTTCGAAGGAAACATTATCTACTGCCTGGACCTGTTCGACGTTACGCTTGAGTGGAAACCCACCGCTCAGGTCGAACTCAAGAGTGTCAAACACGCCACTGCCTGTCGAAAAGTATTTTTTGAGGTTCTCCACGCGGAGAATCGGTTCCTCGCTCTCGACCTCGCTCATTCGTTCCCCTCCGTCACCTGTAATTCCTCACCAAACTGGTCACTGTCGGACTGTATCGGCGTACTGTGCTCGTAGTCGACGTCGAAGGCATCGTGTTTTACACACGCTGCGTTGTGTCGGTTGGCGGTGTCGCTGACGTTCCGTGGCTCCGGGTTAAACTCCCGGCAGACTTCTCGGGCGTCGGGACACCGCGGGTGGAACCGACAGCCGGAGGGTGGGTCAATGGCCTCAGGCATGACGCCCTTGATCGGGGTGAGTGACTCGACGGTCTTGTCGGGTCGGGGGACGGAGTTCAACAAGGCCTCCGTGTAGGGATGCTCGGTGTTGTCGAACAGGTCGTGTACCTCCGCTTGTTCGGCCATCTGCCCGAGGTACATCACGTTCACGCGGTCACAAATGTCCGCGACGACGGCGAGGTCGTGCGTGACCCACACGAAGCTCGTGCCGTACTCGTCCTGGAGGTCAGAAACCAAATTCAGTATTTGGCCCTCTACGGTCACGTCAAGCGCTGTCGTCGGCTCGTCAGCCAAGATCAGCGACGGTTGGCACGCGATCGCCATCGCGATGAGGACCCGCTGGCGCATCCCTCCCGAGAACTCATGTGGATAGTCATCGAACCGGTCCTCGGGTTTGGGGAGGTCGACCTCCCGGAGTGTCTCGATCGCCACGTCCCGTGCGTCCTTCGGCGGGAGGTTCCGGTTGATTTCGATGAACTCCTGGAGTTGGCTACCGATAGTAAAAACCGGGTTGAGGCTCTCCATCGGGTCTTGGAAGATGGTCGCGATCTCTCGGCCCCGGATGCGTTTCCGGAACTCCTTATTTGAGAGAGTCTCCGGGCTCCGTCGGCGCTGCCCGTCTGGGCCCTGCTCAAAGCTAATGAGGGTTTCGCCGCGGAACTGGATCTCGCCGCCGACGATCTCACCTGGTGACTCGACCAGCCTGAGAATACTGGAGATAGCGACGGACTTTCCAGCGCCAGACTCGCCGACGAGGCCGACGGTCTCCCCTTCGTGAACGTCGAATGAGATGCCGTCGACGGCGCGGACGGTTCCTTCGGCGGTTTCGAACTGTGTCTGAAGGTTTTCGACTGAGAGTAGTGGTGTGTTGGTTGCCATTATGTTAGTTTTCGAGGCGCGGGTCCAGCGTGTCGCGAAGCCCGTCGCCGAGAATGTTGAACGCCATCACGGTGGTCAGGATGGCTAGCCCCGGCCAAACCGAAAACCACGGAGCCGGAAGCATATAGTTGCGCGCGATCGAGAGCATTTGGCCCCACGACGGCGTCGGGGGCTGGGCGCCGAACCCCAAGAATGACAGCCCGGCTACGATCAGGATGTTGGTCCCCATCTGGAGTGTCGTCTGGACGACGACCGGCGCGAAGCTGTTCGGGATGATGTGGCGCAACAGGATGTTCCGATCTTTCACGCCCGCGGCTTGGGCGGCTTCAACGTACGTCTCCTCGCGGATGCTGAGCACCTCCGAACGAATCAGCCGGGCGAAGATCGGAATCGAAATGATGCTTACCCCGATCATAGCGTAGATGAGCTCCCGGCCGAACGCGGCCATAAATGCGATCACGAGCACCAGGAACGGGATGGAGTAGAGTACTTCCACGAACCGCATCAGCGCGTCGTCGACCCAGCCGCCGTAATAGCCGGAGACAGCGCCGACAGTGGTTCCGACGACCACGCCGATGGTGGTCGAGACCAGCGCAATCTGAATGGCGATCCGGGAGCCGTAGAGCAACCGGATCGCAATGTCCCGACCTCGTGTGTCGGTTCCCAGCGGGTGGGCCAGCACGCCATCGCCAAACTGGTTGCTCAGCCCAGCCGGCGGCAGGAGCGGTCGGGTGCCAGCATTGTTCTGTAGCGGGTGATAGAGGTATGTCTCTGCCAGCCGGTAGTCGAGGAGCTCGGCGTCAACGAACGCGAACAGCGCCATCGCCGAGATGATCGCGATCAGTACGAGGCTGATCCGGGCGGTCGTGTCCTGAAGCAGACGAGAGAGGGCATAGGAGGCTCCCACACGAGACTCGTACTCCTCGCTTTCGGCCTCTTGTGTTTCAGTCGCCATCACTCCTCACCCTCGTAAGTGACGCGGGGATCGAGGTACGCGTAGGTCAGGTCGGTGAGCAGCGTCCCGATAACAAACATGACGCCGAAGAACAGCGTCGTCCCCATGATGAGCGCATAGTCCTGCGTGCGAACTGCCTGAATGATCAGCCGGCCCATCCCGTTGATGTTGAAGACGGTCTCGGTCAGCACCGCCCCGCCCAACGCAGAGGTGAGCTGGAGCCCGATGATGGTGACGACGGGCAACTGCGCGTTGCGGAACGCGTGTTTCCGGGTGATGACGGACTCCTTCACCCCGAACGCACGGGCCAGGTTGACGTAGTCCCGGCCGAGCACTTCGAGCATCGACGACCGCTCGATGCGGGAGACCGCCGCCATCTGGAGCGTCCCCAGCGCGACGGTGGGCATGATGAGGCTCTTGGCGGTTTGGACCAGCACGTCGATCCTAGAGGTGGCTCCTTCCACCTCCGAGATCGGACTCAGTGGCATCACTAGCCCGTTCGACGGGAGCACCTGGAGGTGGTAGCCGAACACAATGATCAGGAGCAGTCCGATCCAGAAGTTAGGGGTGCTAACACCGATTAGGGAGACGACGCGGGAGCCGTGGTCGACCGGCTGGTTCCGGCGACGTGCAGAGACGATGCCTAGTGGGATTGCGACGCTGAGGGCAAAGGCGAAGCTCGACGCCAGTAGTAAGAGCGTAACAGGCAGGCGCTCTAAGATCTTAGTCGTGACCGGGACGCCGTAGTGGATACTGCGTCCTAGGTCACCGCCTAATGCCGCGAAAATGTATTTGACGTATCGTACGTACAATGGCTGGTTGAACCCGTAGCGGTCCTCGGCGGCAGCGATGAGTTCCTCGCTCGCGGTGGGGCCGAGCATCACTTCCACCGGCGAGCCGGGCATCGCGTTGATCAGGAGGAACGTGATCGATGTGATGCCGAGGAGCACCGGAATCGCCTGGAGCAGCCGTTTGATAGTGTATCGTAAGTGCGACATCTATGTCGTCGTGAGTGCGAAAACGGTCGTCGGGGAAGAGTTACTGATCCATCCAGACGTTCGAGCCTTCGGTGTCGGCGTTGGTGTTGTTTCGGTCGCCGTAGAGGTATGGGTTATACGTTGTGACAGGGTGTGTTTTCAGTCTCTCGACGTAGTCCTTCACGCCCATCGACACGGAGGTGTAGTACAGCGGGAGATGGACGCGGTCCTCGATGAAGAGGTCGATCGCCTCGATGTACATCTCGCGGCGCTGTTCGCGGTCGGTCGTAACTCGGGCCTCGGCCAGCAGTTCGTTGAACCGCTCGTTGTCGTAGTACTGCCCTTGGAACGCGCCGTCCATGTGGAGCAGTTCGTACATGAAGCGGTCCGGTTCGGGGGCACGCGTCCAACCAAGCAGATAGATGTTGACTTGGCTGGCGTCGCCAGAGTCGAACCGGTCGAGCATCGTCGCGAAGTCGAGATACTGGACCTGCGCGTCGTAGCCAGCCTCCTGAATACCGTTGGAGATGGAAACCGCGACCTGTCGGCGTTTCTCAGTCGAGGAGACGATGATGTTACAGGTCCAGTCGTCGGGGACGCCAGCGCTCTCGAACAGCTCTTGTGCGCGGTCGATGTCTTTTTCGGCCCAGCTGTTGGTCCATTCGTCGAGGGGCATATCCCACGCTTCCGCGACAGAGGCGGGTAGCGGGCTGTGGATCCGACCCCCGCCCGGCTTGATGTACTGGTCGATGGCCTGATCGAGGTCAACGCAGTGGTCGATGGCTAGCCGTACGTCGCGCTTGGCACACTCCCCTTCGTTCTGGTTGAACGCGGCGAACTGATAGCTCAACGAGGGACCCTCGATGACGTCCGCATCGGGCATCTCTTGGATGGTGCTCCAGAATTGGGGTGGGATGCGGTTGATCGCGTCCTGCTCGCCGGTCTGGAGCTGCGTCACACGGTTGGTAGGCTCATTAATCGGCGTAAACCTCACCTCGTCGAGGTTGGGGCTGCCGCTGCCCCAGTAGTCGTCCCAGCCGACCATCGTCACGTGGTCGTTCTCCTCGAAGTCCGTCACTTCGAACGGGCCGGAACCGACGAATGTGTCGATACCGAACCCCTCGGGGTCCTCCTCGCGGACGCTCTTCGGTGCGACCGGGTGTGCGATGGCGTGGAGGATCGGGACGTACGGTTCGTTCAGTGTGAAGTGAGCGGTCTGTTCGTCTTCGACCTCGATGGTGTCGACAACGCTAAAGTTCGAGGAATAGCTGGTCTGCTCCTCGACAGTCGCCTCGAACGTGTACTTCACGTCCTCTGCGGTCACAGCGTCCCCGTTGTGGAACGTCGCGTCGGCGTCGAGGTTGAGCGTGAACTCGTTACCTTCGAGGGTGGGAATCTCCTCAGCCAAGATCGGGACGAGGTTGGTGTTCCGGTCGTACCCAAGTACCGGTGAGTATACCAGGTTCTTCAGCATGATCGAATAGTTCCCGCCGTTGTTGTTGACGGGGTCGAGCTCCACCGGTGACGACGTCTGGGCGAACTTCAGCGAGCCCCCACGGGTGGCCGTCGACGTCTGTCCGTCTGTGTCGCCGTCCCCGGAAGAGCTGGAATCGTTATCAGTCGGCGTCTCAGTGTCATCACCACCAGTACAGCCCGCAACACCTACGAGGCCGGCCGATGCGGCGGCCTGGATAAACTTCCGACGGTTATCTTGCCAATCATTCTCAGGCATAGCTATAACGATTCACCAGTCTTATATAAATGTTTGTCTCAGGCGACCTGTTGTCCTAACATAATTAACTGATTCCGAACAGCTTATAACATAAAAATATTAATTGTAGAATGCCGAATAAAACTGTGCTGTCGCTAAGATGACGGCAATCCGGATTCGGACCTCCTTGGTACTGCTCCGCCAGGCTGGCCGGCGCCACATCTGCCACCGTGTTCTGGGCGTTCTACCGGTAGAATGTCACGTACGAGAAACTATTACAGAGGGGGTACTGAAGATGCGGTATGGATGGGAGACTCTACGAGGGCGGAAAGCCATCGCTATCAGGCGTCGACGCCGCCATCGTCGACGACGTGTCGGCCGACGAGCCGTGGTCGCTCGTCGAACGGTTCGCCGAACTCGAGCGCGTCTCGGGCACCGAAGGCGAGCGGTCGGCGGCTGCGTACGTGACGGATCGGCTCGACGGGTTCAGCATTGACCACGAACTGTTCGAGCCGTCGCTGTATCTGAGCACGCCCCACGGGGCTAGCATCGAAACCGACGACAGATGGACGGCGGCGTCGGCCAAGACGGTCTCGTTCTCAGCGAACGGCACGGTCGGGGGCGACCTCGTTTACGTCGAGAACGACGACGAGATGGAGTCGATCGAGTCCATGCTCTCGGTTTCGCTTGACGGACTGCCGTCAGACCTCTCCGGAACCGTCGTGCTGAGCGAGTCGATCATCCCGATCAGCGCGATCGGTGAGCTGTCCGACCGAGGGGCCGAGGCGTTCATCGGTATCCATCCCCATGAGCGCGAGCCGCACGAGGGAATCGTCACCCCAGTCTGGGGCGGCGCGCCGCCGTACGAGGACCGTGAGCGGGTTCCGGACTTGTTGGTCGCAAACGTCTCCGCGAGCGACGGCCGCAAACTCCGTGAGAGAGCCGCGAACGGGGCCGAAGTTACCGTCTCCGCCGAGACGACGACCGAGTGGAAGGCTGCGCCGCTGGTGGTGGCGAAGATCCTCGGCGCAGCTGCGCCGGCCGTCGACGAGTTCGTGCTGGCACACGGCCACATCGACTCGTGGCACGAAGGCGTCACCGACAACGCGACCGGCGACGCCGCCCTTCTTGAACTAGCCAGAGTCCTTCACGACCACCGCGAGGAGCTCCGTCGAGACGTGTGGGTAGCGTGGTGGCCCGGCCACTCGACGGGGAGATACGCCGGTTCCACGTGGTTCACCGACGAGTTCGCGGCTGCGCTGGCTGAGCGCTGCGTCGCACACGTGAATGTCGACTCGCCGGGCGTCGCCGACGCGACTGCGTACGACGAGCGCGTGAAGTGGATGGCCGCGGTCCACGACGTCGCGGTCGGTGCCATTGAAGATGTGAGCGGTAAGGCGACCGCGGAGTTCCGGCCGGCGCGTGCCGGCGATTACTCGTTTAATAACCTCGGGGTGCCGGGAATGTCTCTCCAGTCGAGCATCCCTGAGCCCGTCCGCGAGGAACGGGGCTACCACCCGGTCGGCGGCTCGGGCGGCCACGCCGACGCATGGCACCTCACGACGGACACGATCGAGAAATTCGACCCCGACGTGCTCAAGCGGGACACGGAAGTGTACACTCTCGCTACGGCCCGGCTGAGTCGAGCCGAACGCCCCGCTGACCCGGTTCGGGCCATCGACCGGCTCGCGTCGGTCGCCGCGGAGTACGACGCGGCCAGCGGCTTCGACCTCGGCCCGGTGATTGACGAACTGGACGAGCTCCGGGGGGCGACGATGGCGTTCCTCGACGACGCCGACGGCTACCCCGACGCCGCCGATAGGCTGGTGAAGCGGGTCACCCGCCTCCAGTTCGTCACGGAGGGCGAATTCAAGCAGGACCCGGCCGAGAGTCGCCCGCCGTTCCCACGGCTCGCGCCCGTCGAGCGGCTCGCCGATCTCGACGGCGACGAAGAGCGGTTCCTCGAACTCCAGCTCCAGCGTGCGCGAAACGATATTCTGGCTGAGCTCCGACGGCTGCGCCGGTCGCTGTAGGCGACTCCGCCGTCGTTACAGGGGAAGTTCTTTACGCAGAATCAAGGAGAAAGCCTCGCGCTTCAGCGTAGGGAGGATGTCAACGGTGGTCGGGAGTGGTGAAGTGATTCGGTTCGCAGCCAACATTCCGACTGCTGCCGGCGCGTCCGAGTATTCCACGTTGGCGTTCTGTGACCCGATCTCGTGTGAGAAACAGCGGTCGTTCGCCCTGGCCACCGAGGCCCCGGGGTTCGACGGCAGCGGCGTCCCCGACATCTGCTCGCGGGTGACAACGCGACAGCCGAGTATTTCACGACGCTGACCGCGCTCGCGGAGGCAACCGAGGCCGTGACGCTGCCCCCAGAACGGTGAAAAACAAGCTTCGCCACGACCCCCTGTTCGCGAAGGTGGGCGCCGACCTTGGTGCCGACGGAGTCGTGCTCGGGTTCGTGACTTCCCCGAAGCGACCGGCGTAGAACTGTTCGCCGACAAGGTCGTCTCGGGGTTCTACCGAGCCCTCGGGGTGGCTGCGGGTCCTCGCTTCTGCGCCCCTGAACGGACCCGAGTACGCCTACACCCGATCGTCGAGGAACGACTCGACGGCGTCGGCGGCCTTCCCGACGCGCTGTGCGAGCTTCGAGACGCCGCGGACGGCTTTCGTCCGGGCGAACCCCTCTCGCGGGCCGGCGCGGTCCGGGAGCGACTCGGCGACCCGGAGGTACGGGAGTAGTTCGTGTGGCAGCGCCGGGTCATGCTCGTGCGCCGGTGCCTCCATGTACAGCGCCGGGATGAGGAGGTTCCCGAGCCGGACCTGAACGTCCTCGACGGCGGTTGCGACGCCGTCGGCGTCGACGTCGTTCGCGACCGCGACCAACTCCTCAAGAGCGGCGTCAAGCCGGTCGAGGCGATCGTATACCGGCTCGAAGTCAATCTCTCCCTCGGCCTCGGCGTCAATCTGCTCGGTGAGGGTGCGGATCTCCGTCGCAGTTTCCCGGTAGTCGTGAGGGAGTACTGGGGAGTTCGAGAGCCGGGAAACGATGGCCGCGTACAGTCGGGCCTCCTCCGCCATCAGGTCGAAGTCGACCTTGTCGCGGGTATCTTCGGGCGTGTGCCACCACCAGCCGCCGCCGACGGGGCCGCCGTCGTCGTGGTCCCCGCTAAAGCGTGCGCCGGAGAGCAGCGAGGCGAGCCCCGCGCCCCAGAACGACTGGTCGGAGTTCCGGCCCGGCCGACTGCCGTCGCCGAGCAGCCCGCCGTCATCCCCTGCGACGTCGAGCGGGAGCGGCCCGTCCTCAAGCACGTCGAGATGTTCGTCGCCGACCTCGGCCATATGCTGTGCCCAGAGGTGGTCGGCGCCGTTGAGGCCGTTCAGGTCGAGGTGGATGTATGCGATCCCGTTCTCACGGAGGTCGAGCCAGTTCTGGTCGGCGTACCGGGCGCTCCCGGCGTAACGTCCCATCGAGTGGCCGGGCCAGAACCCGACGACGACACCCCGTTTGGGCGGGTTCTCGGCGAACACGCGGACCAGCTCCATCGAGGCGGCGACCGCCGTGGCGTTGTCGGTGACGCCTTCGTGCCACGAGTCGATGTGGTTGCCGATGACCGTGTAGCGGTCGCTCTCGGTGCCCTCGATGCGCGCGACGGGGCACGGTAGTTCCCGCTGCTCGGTCCGTGCTTCCGTCTCGACTGTAATTACGACGTCGTCGCCGGCTAGCCGCGCCGCCAGCCACTCGCCGTCGACTTGACGTATCTCCGCCACCGGCAGGTCGGGGAGCTCGTTGACGTCGTCCACCGACGGCGATCCCCAGATGGGAGAGACGATCATCTCATGGAGCTGTCCCGCTGTCGGCGACTGGAACACGGCCGCACGCGCACCGGCCTGGTCGATGGCCCGCACGGCTCCCGGCGTCGGGAGTCCCTGCGTGAAGACAATCTTCCCCACCACATCGGGCAGGTCGGTCGTGCTGTGGCCGACCGAATCCACGGCGACCAGTTCGCCGCTGACCCCGCCTGGGGGCGTGTTCGCACTGAATGCGGTGGTGATGGAGTCGTCGATGCGCTTCCGGACCGGGGTGGTGACGGTTACCGTCGCGGACACCGGGACACTCGTGTACGCCTCCACCGTCTGTAGTTCGGCGTCGACGCCGTCAGCGGCGAGTTCGTCAACGATGTACTCGGCTGCCTCCCACTGGTCGTCCGTCCCGGGATACCGCCGGAGGTCTGCCAGCGCGTCGATATGCGCCTCCAGCGCACCCCGGTCGATCTCGTCGACGAGGCCGTCTTCCGTCGTTCGGTCAACTGTATCAATCACACGCATAAGGAGGAGAGTAGTAAAATAAGCCTGACGGGACCGGGTCCGGTTTCCGCCAACGAACCGTGCGAAAACTGCGTGTTTCGACGGCGATCGAGCTGCTTACCAGTCGAGCGATTCCCAGATCGCCGCCGCGCGGAGCGCAGTCGCGTCGGCGCCTCGCCGGGCGACGAACTGTAGGCCGACCGGGAGCCCATCGTGTGTGCCACAGGGCACCGATACCGCTGGGTTACCGGTGAGGTTGAACGGCCCCGTCGTCCGGACCGCTTCGTCGAGTGTACTGTCCTCCAAGTAGTTCTCGCCCTCCCACACCGGCGCGACCATCGGCGTCGTCGGCCCCGCGAGCACGTCGACCGTCGAGAGTGCCTCGGCTACGCCGGCTGTCACCAACTCCCGGGCACGCTGAGCTTTCGCATAGTACTCGGGTCCGTCTTCAGCGAGAAGGTACTGACCGTAGAGGAACACATCCGTGGGGTAGTCGCCGAGTTTGTCGGACCGATCAGCGAGCGCTTCCTTGACGGCCGTCGCGAACGTCGGGTCTGCGACCGAGCGTTGCCAGAAGTTTGTCCCGTCTCGCTCAACGTAGGCGGCGAACTCGGTCATCGCGATAGCCCACCACGCCGGGATGGCGTATTCGAAGTTCGGGATTGACACAGACTGGACGGTCGCACCAGCGGCCACGAGGTCGTCAACGGCCGCCCGCACCGTCTCGTCGACGGCCGGGTCACCGCCGAACAGCTCCTCGGGAACACCAACGGTGAGTGATTCGACCGCACCAGTGTCGATGTCGTCAACCGTGCCGACGTATCTTTCGGGGGTCGACCCGTCCGTGGCAGCATCATGTGGGTCCGGCCCTGCGATCGCGTCAAGTGTTCGGGCGGCATCCTCTACCGTGTCGGCGAGCACACCGATTTCGTCGTTGAGCTTCGAGAACTGGACGAAGCCAGTCAGGGGAACGAGCCCCCGGCTGGGTTTCACGCCGACGACGCCACAGAACGACGCTGGGAACCGAACAGAGCCACCGGTGTCACTCCCCAGCGCGACGTCCACAAGGCCGTCAGCGACAGCGACCCCGCTCCCGGCCGAGGAACCGCCGGGTTGGTGTGAAGAGTCAGTGGGGTTCCGCGCCAACCGGAACCGCATTGTCGCCGCGTCGCCGCCGAGGGCGAACTCGTCCATGTTGGCCTTCCCGCGGATTCGTCCGCCCGCATCCAAGATTCGCTCGACCACAGTAGCATCTTCGGCCGGGACGTGGTTCTCGAGCAGCGGCGACCCACAGGTCATCGGGAGCCCCGCGACCGCGATATTGTCCTTGACAGCAACTGTCAGGTCCGATAGGACGCCATCGTCGGTTCGGCGGAGGTCACAGCGTGTCAGAAACGCCGCGTTTGGGTCGGCCGCCTCGTCCGGCTCCCAGTACTCCCGATCCGGCGTCGTTGCCGCCTCGAGGTCGTCGAGACGGCCGACGATGTTATCCTGTGCCTCGATGGCGGCTGCCTGCTCTTCCGGGTCGAACCGGCTCGGGTCGAGTCGTGCTCGTTCGGCGTACCGACCGATGTCGTCAGCCGTGACACTTGGCTCGTCGTTCATGAGAGATGTTCACAGCGGACGCATCAAATAGCTTCGCAGGCGACGGGTTGCCTGAGTCGGGGCGGGCCGGTCCCGTGGGCATCGATGTCCTGTTCCGAAGCCGTCGCAGACTCTGGAGTTGACTAGCCCCCCTCGTGGCTAATAGTCGTCGGCCGCGACCTGTGTCCCACTCAACAGGTCACTGAATTCTCGAACTCCGGTACGAGGTACGTCGCCGAGCTCTAAGCGACGTCGTGGCCCGCCTACCCGGCCGCCGTCTCGAGTACGAGGCCTGCGAGGTTGGGGAACCGAACGCGAACACGCTCCCTGATCTCGCCGTGGCCCTGGGCGGAGGAGAGGCTCATGTAGCCCGGAAACAGCGTCTTGGCGTCATTCTCCACGACCGGTGCGGTCCCCTCGCGCACCATGCGTTCGACGGTACCGGGCCAAGGCCACCCGCCTCAATCACTGTCACCTCAACATCGTTGAGGTGAGTTCGTTCGCGACTCGCCTGCGTCGTTCCTTCTCCTCGCCCAACAGGCCACCTCTAGGGACGGGATAGCAGACATCGATCGTCAGGCACCACCCGTTGTAACGTCCGTAACGATATCACGTGCCCGCTCAAGTTCACTGATGACGGTGTTCTGTTCACGAGTAAGCTGCGTCTCGACGAACTTCGCCTCGTCACCGTCGACGATCTCAAACTTCCGAGCGACCGAGTATCGTGGGAACGGTTCACGGCCAGTTGCAGAATCCTGCTCAAACTGGCCACGTTCGACCAAGTAGAGCCGTGTCAGTACCCGAGAGAGCGACTTGATGGCTTCGTTGGCTGTCACCGGTTCGATCTCGCCGGCCCGTGCGGCCTGTTGGAACGCATCGATCTCCGCTTCTAGCGTGTCGAGGCGATCGACCGTCGGCGAGAAGTCGAAGTGGTCACCGGCAGTATCGTCGTAGCGTTTGACGGCCTCCCGGAGCTTCGCAGCGTTCCGAGCGTGGTCGAATGGGAGCACATCCGCGTTCAGAACGCGAGCGACTGAGACCAGATACACCCGGATGTCCCGTAGGAGTTCCTCCTCGCCTGCTTTGTCCATCGTGTCCGTCGAGACGTGCCAAGCGTCGGAGTTGCCGCCACAGCCGCCAACACTGTGGTATCCACGCTGCTCACGTATGTCCGCTGGAATACTCGAGGAAAGCATAAAGAAGCCTGTTATCCCGAGGTTGTCGAAAGAATAGTCGCCCGCACGGAACGGGAACTGCTCGCCGTACGGCGCGCCCGTTACGTCGTCGATGACCTCGCCCACAAGGTCGTGAGCCTCGGGACACCAGCAGGACATGTCCTTGTACTCAGTCGCGTCCTTCGCGCCTGGGCTGTCCATGTTGACCTGTGCGACGCAGTTCTCTGCCAGCTCTTGGGCGAACTCGTCGGCGTACCACGTCGACCCGGCGTACCGTCCGGTCGAGTGGCCTGGCCACCATGCAACTCTGAGGTTACGCTCCAGTTTGTCGCTGTGCTCCTCGAATACCCGGGCGGCCTCGAGGAGGCCGGCGTCGCCGGTGGCGTTGTCGGTGATACCGACGTACCACGAGTCGTAGTGCCCGTGGAGGAGGGCGAAATCGTCGTTGTCGGGGTCGGCCTCACCCTCAATCTCGGCTACAACGACAGGACACTCCATCCACTCGGTCGTGAGATCGGTCGAGAGTTCGAGTTCCAGTCCCACGTCGCTCTCGGCCCACTTCATCAGCGTCTCGCCATCAGGGCTGTTGACGTTCGCGATCGGTACGTCCGGGATCTTATTCCGTTCGTCGTAGCGGGGCGCACCGCCCCAGATTGGTGTAGCGATGCCGTTGTGTGGCTCGCGGTCGTGTTTGTGGATGGTGATGACGCCGATAGCGCCCTTTTCAGAGAGTTTGCTCACCGCGCGGATCGAGAGGCTGCCGGCTTTTGCCAGCGCGATCTTCCCGGTCAGGTCGCCCACATCGTGGTACGGTTCCCGGGGGTCGTTGTCGTTCGCGAGCAAGTCACCGCCTGCGGCGCCAACGTACTCGACAGGGCCGGAAACGGTCGTCGAATCCGAAAAGGAGACTGTCTTGACAGGTCCGGACTCGAACTCCTTGTTGAGGGTCTCAATTGTGGCGTCATGTGGCTGGCTGATGTACAGTTCGGGTTCGTAGCGTTCGTAGGTGACCCCGGTGGCGTCGAGTCGATCGCAGACGTAGTCGGCAGCCGCGACCTCGTCCGCACTCCCGGAGACGCGGTTCAGCGTGGAGAACTCCTCAAGAAGATTCCACGGCTCGTCAAGCGATGCCTCATCGTAGAGACGCTGTTCGAACTGGCTGAGGGCGTCTCTGTTGGTGGTCGGTCGGCTCATTGTAGCTCGCATTCGCTGGGTGGATAGGAGCTAATATAAACATTGGTACGTGTTTGCACGCCGTTCACTATGGTGAGTAGGTGACCCTCCCGTCGTTCCCGTGGGAGGTCCAGTTCGCCGCGATAGATGGTATCAAGTAACGTGAAATAGAGAGATAAGTATGGAGTTCGCCCTCAACGTGCCCGTCTGTGCGGGTAGCTCGGAGTACAGTACGCTCGCGTTCTGCGACGAACTATCATGGGGCGATCAGCGCGATTACGCTAGGACTGTCGAGTCACTTGGGTTCGACGGCCTGGCAGTTCCTGATCACATAATGGCTGGTTCCGGGCCGACGACTGAGGGGTTCTCGACGCTCGCCGGCCTTGCGGGCGTCACCGAGGACGTTTATCTCTACCCCAAAACGTTCAACGATCAACTCCGCCACGGCCCCCTGCTAGCGAAGGCACTCGCGCAGTTGGACCACGTCTCCGAGGGGCGACTGAAAGTGGGGCTTGGCGCCGGCTGGAAGCAAGACGAGGCGGAAGCGTTCGGCTACGACTGGCCCAGCGCGCCTGAGCGCTTACGACGGCTCGAGGAGACTATCGAGGTCTGTGAGGCGCTTTGGACCGGTAGTAATGTGGCGTACAACGGTGATTTTTACCAGCTCGACAACGCCGACGGCCGCCCCCACCCGATCCAAGATCCGCACCCGCCGATCATGGTCGGCGGGGGCGGCGAGGAGTTCACGCTCCGCATCACCGCTAAGCATGCCGATACGTGGAACTACTGGGGAGATCTTGAGATGCTGCGCGGCAAACTCGACGTGTTACGAGATCACTGTGAAACCTATGAGACCGACTTCGAGGCTATCGAGAAGTCGTGGTTCGCGCGGTGTGTGATTCGAGAGACGGAAGCAGAAGTCGAGGAAATTCTTGACGCAGTCCCACGGTTCCGCCCCGAAAACCTAGACGACGACGAGTTCCACCTCGTGGGTACACCTGAGCAGGTGGCAGCGGACCTCGAACGCTATCGCGACGCGGGCTTCGAGGAGATCGTTCTCGAATTCGTCGACTTTCCCGACGCCACCGGGCCGGAACTGTTCGCGAAGGAGGTCGCCCAGCAGTTCGACTGATCGTTAGTCGCTGCCGCTGGCCATCGGGGAACATGTAAGTCATCTCATGCCGATCTCCGCGTATGACCGACGCAGCAATCGTGACGGGTGCGGCGAGCGGTATCGGACGCGCGACAGTCGACCAGTTGCGGGAGCGCTACGACCTCGTCGCTGGCATCGATATCGACGACGCCATAGATGAGGTTGCCGCCGAGTTTGACGATGTGGCGGGATACGTCGCCGACGTGCGTGACCACAAGCGCGTCCACGGGATCGTCGACGATGTGGAAGGACAGGGCGACGTGGTCGCGGTCATCAACAACGCCGCAATCTCCCGCTACGAGTGGATCGGTAACCTCGGCCCCGAAGAGTGGCAGGAGGTACTAGACGTGAACCTCACCGGGCAGTACAACCTCGTTCACGCGGTCGCGCCGCGGATGTACAAGCGCGAGCACGGCGCGATCGTGAACGTCTCCTCGGGTGCTGGGAAGCGCGGGTCCGCCAGCGGCGGAGTCCACTACTCTGCCTCGAAGGCCGGCATCTTCGGGCTCACAAAGGGGTTGGCCAAACAGCTCGGTCC
Organism: Halorubrum sp. CGM5_25_10-8B; assembly: GCF_005435095.1. Lineage (NCBI taxonomy): Archaea > Methanobacteriati > Methanobacteriota > Halobacteria > Halobacteriales > Haloferacaceae > Halorubrum > Halorubrum sp. CGM5_25_10-8B. Next base: position 134,671 of record NZ_SGTY01000005.1, read on the forward strand.
CCACGTCCGGGTGAACTGTATCGTCCCCGGCTTGATTGATACACCGCTGACGACTGGCTCTGGGCTCTGGACTAATGAAGAGATTAATGCATTCACCGACGATGTACCGCTTGGCCGCCTCGGCCAGCCCGAGGAGGTCGCAGCACTGATCGACTTCCTTTGTTCAGAACGAGCCAGCTATATGACCGGCGCAGTCGTCGACGTAGATGGCGGAGCGACACTTTAATGCCCGCTATCGCATAGTGAAGAACGAATTGGTCGTTTCCTACACCTGCTGGAGCCGGTGTTGGGGTCACGTAACTCCGCGAATTAGCGTAGTTTCTGTGGACCATTCCTGACGTTGAGTTCCATCGACGCCTACAACGGCTGAGTTCCGGGAGCGGTTCGCGAGGCAGCGCCGGTTTATGTTCATAGTCGCGACAACTAATATACACCGCTGGCAAGAACTCGTCTCTTAGGATGATCTGGAGATCATCGGGCGGAACATCCCGCTCGTTCTGGCGGTTGAGCCAGTCCGAGAGAGTTCTGAGTAGGACGAGAACCGTCGAATCAGATATATCGTGCTGTGCGACGATTGGTTTAATGAGCGAAAGAACACGTTCCAATCGAGACGGTGCTGTGTGATCGAGAGCTTGACTCGATACAAGTGTTTCAGACGCTCTCAAACCCTGATGTGAACTACCTCATCCCGAAGCGAGTCTCCAGTTCCGAACAGGATGTACTCGAACAAATAGAGGAAGACGACCAAGAGGTGGCTGTTGAGTCGGCTTCTGTCCATGTAGAATCTGGATCGTATCCAATGCGGCTCCTATACGTACCGTCGACGAGCAAAGAGGGAACGGCTGTCTTCGCGACGAATCTTCGAGTCGGTCCCGAGGAAGCCGAGACAATCTTTCAGCGCTACAGCCGCCGGTGGCAGATCGAGAGTGAGTACAAATCGATCAAAGGTGACTTTCTCGCCAAGACCTCCTCGAAAGACTACCGCGTTCGCCTGTTCTACTTCGTGTTCGCAGTACTCCTATACAATATCTGGCGGCTGACCGACTTCCTGCTGAAAGCAGGTGTCGACGAGGAGATGGACTACGCGCCTGTGATTACTGCGGGTGAGTGTGTTGAGCTCGTTGCCTCGGCGTTGATCCCGCACGACTAATCGGCTGAGCTCTCGCTGGGTCCGCCGCTCAAGAGTGACAACCGTATCCAGCAGCGCCAAAATCCACGCAATTTCGTACGCTCGTCTGGTAGTTCGAGAGTAGTGATTCAAAATTGATCCCAGAACGCTCCAAATCACCACGAATTGATGCTAATTCGACCTGAAACTAGCTTATCCTCCGAAACTGTAAAACTTCTCGACCTATAGATTCTATATATCGAAATAAGATTTATCAGACAAGTAGTGAGGCTTGATCGTATGAAAATCAGCTTCAGAAGAGCTCATACGCTATTATAGCTAATACCCGCACCTACTTTGGATTAGTGTAGTAGTCACAAGTAGATTTTTGAGGATGCCCGCTGTCGGTGAAGCTAAATCGATGGTACAGCCAACTGACGGCCCTCAACCCGGGGACACGACTAGTGGAACACCACTCGACGAGCCCCTGACCGATTTTCTCGACGCCAAGGCGAAGACGCTTGGCGAGTCCGAGGACGGAACGACGCAGCGATCCGGCAATTACGTTCAAGCGCTCGAACGCGTCGTCCCGGACTGGATCGAATGGATGAATGGCCAAGGCGTGACTACCGTAGAAGCGGTCGACAGTCGTCACCTCGCCCGGTATGCCGGTCACCTCGCCCGACGGGTGAATGCCCGTCGAGCCAGCAATGACACGGACGGGATCACAGCAGCCACTGCGTGGAACTACTACTCGCTCGTCTCCGCATACCTCCGTTACTGCCAGCAGTGGGAGTACATCCCAGAGAACCCCGCGGATACCGACCGCGCAAAAGACGAAATGCCTGACCGGCCCGCAACCGACTCTAGCAAACAGCAGTTCTGGTCGACCCAGCAGCGCGAGACAATCGTCTCGTACGTCGACGAGCGAGCGTATGCGGCGATTGATGCGGATCCGCAGAGCCGAGAAGCACTCACAGCTGCCCGTGACCGGGCGCTCGTCTACGTCATCGGATTCTCTGGCGTCCGCGGTGCCGAGGTCCTCGCCTCTAGTCGCGATGACCGGCGGACGGGAATCACATGGGGGGATATCGATACTGACCAGGAGGTATTGACAGTCCTCGGCAAAAGCCAGCAAATCGAGAAGGCACCGCTGACAGATCGTCCCGTTAGTGCCCTCAACCGCTGGCAGACGCTCCTCGACCCGCCCACCGATGCGTGGCCCGTGTTCCCTTCGTTCCACCTCGCATCCCTGCGGGATGCTGCGCGAAGTCAACTTCAGGAGCGTGACGCCGATCCAGAGACTATTGACACGGTTACGAGTCTCGGCACCGCAGACCTCGTTGATGCCTTTCGTGAACGGGACCTCACCCCGCCGGCTCTAACTACGGAAGGCGGCCGATACACGCTCAAAAAGCACTCTCAGGCAGCCGCTGTGGACTGTTCAGACGACTCGAAAGCGTATCTCACCCTCCACGGCGCTCGCCGTGGCGTTGGTGAGGCGTACTACGATGTAGCGGGGTTCAGTGACGCGCAACGGGTCCTCCGACACGAGGATCCATCAACGACATCGAAGATGTATGCCCACAAGGAGGCGGGTGAACTCTCTGACGTGGGCAGCGACATTTTCTCAGCGGATGAGTAGCTATCGTCGGCCGGCTGTCCGTGGATGCTGACTGTCTAATAAACCATATACTGCGATATCATTCGAGCGCGTATCCCCACCCTTCGAGCACGTCGACAACATCATCCGTGTGTTGAAGTCCAACCAGGAGCGCTGCCTCACGGAGATCCGCTTTCCGCACGCTTTCTCCGAGTCGGCTCTCAATAATCGACTTCTGTGTCCGCTGGACGTTCAGCGTGTCTTCTTGGAGGTGGAGCTGGACCGTTTGTTCTCGCCCGTCTGTGATGCTGTTTCGGCGTAATATCCACGGAATGTCACTCCTTGCTGTGTCGCGTCCGCTATTGTCGGCGCTGCTGCTCGCTCCAGTCTCTATCTCCACCTCAGTTGTCTCTGCCTGGTCGCTTTTCGAGTCCACGTCGGACGAGGAAGCGGGTTCGACCTCCGGCTCATCGTCGTCCTCTTCCTCGTCCTCCCACCCATTCACAGTGCCCTCTTTGAATCCCCCCATCAGACGGTCACCTCCTCAGGATCGTCCAACGCGCCTGGCTCAGGCGGCGAGGGCGCCACAATGCCGCCCTGCGTCTCAAGCGAGCGAGCAATTCGATCGAACTTTGCCAGCGTCTCAACCTCGTAGTCGCGGCGTCGGCTCCGGTGCGTTCGCACAAATTCAAACGCACTACACTGGTGTCGCCAACAGCCCTCCATCATCGATGTTCGGTCGCCGATCACTTCCGGAACCTCGAAGGGCACGTCCTCGACGATCTCGTTTTGATCTCTCGTCCCCTTGAACTCGATTGGGACGGCTCCAAGCACCCCAACTTCGATATTCAATTCATCCGCGAAGTTCGTCGCAAGCTCCTCTAAGCCCTCAACGGACGCTTCTCCCTTTGCGGACGGCTCAAACGGAATGAGGAGGTTCCTCGTCGCATAGATCGCATTATAGAGATGATCTGACTCCGTTGCTGGAGGATCACAGATAAGAACATCATACCGGTCCGGCACATCGTTCTCAACGAGGACACGCCGGAGTTGCGCGTAGATGTTGTACGCATCGCCGAAGTCTTCGGCCCGACTTTTCTCTCGTGCTAAGTGGTCTGAGAGATCTGAAAGGGTGTTGTGTTCCGGAATAATATCAATACCCTCTGCCGTCCGAATCAGATCGTCGAAGTCGCCGCCCGGGTTATCGACAAGGTGTCGCACGAGACTGTCTGCTGCTGAATCACTCCGGTCGTCGTCGACGTCGAACAGCCGACTCAGGTTCCCGTCCTGTGGATCGAGCGGAATCACCAACACATCAAGCCCCGCTCGGGCGTGCGCACAGGCGATATTCGCGGTTAGCGACGTCTTCCCGACGCCGCCAGCCTCGCTGTAAACCGTGTACGAGAGCATACAGCATTATTAGAGACATACCACATAAATATACGTCAGACATTCATCTATGACTCTTATCTATCTTAGACCTCTAAGTAAGATCTCTAAGTAAGACTACTGAGTTAGGTTTCATACTCAGATATGTATGAAAGGAATCTACCCTAGATTTCTCAGATAGAGTAATAAGGCATCTAACACATATTTGTATGTGATATGCTCAAGGCCCAAACCCGACCTGTGATAGCTCCCCCACGACTACGGTAGTTGATCTTTTATTAGAAAAATATAAATTTATACCGCCACCCTCAGCTGGGAATTGGCTTGGACTCAATATTTCGTTTACATGATCTTGGTAACATAACCTGTATTGTGTGGCGCAGTGACTGCCTCCCTCAGTATTGCTCTACTCAGTATTTTTGACGTCCTCCACTGACGTTCTAGGGGGCCCAAGTTGATACGGGTCGCTCTAATTGTGTATATTTATATAGACAGATATCACCACCAGAACTGACTATTTGACTCACTTCGTAGCCAAATTAGCAAACAAACGGCTGGAATTTCATGCGAAAGCTACTGTTGCCCAAGTCTTATTAGCAGGTGATGAGGTAGTGTGTCTGTTCACGATGACTGACAACCTCTACGTTGACCCGAATGCGCTTCCGCCACTTGACTCATTCTCACGACGATCCAGAGACGAATCAGTCTTATTTACTACTCCGACGCATTTCTCCGTCGACTACGAGATTAATCCGTACATGGTGTCCGGCGTGGACAGTTCCACTGCGAACCAACAGTGGCACGATCTCGTATCCAGATATGAGGATCTGGCCGACGTTTCGATCATGGATGTCGACGCAGTTTGGGACGATCTTAGCGAGGTCGAAGTTGCCCCGCCCGGGGAACTCCCAGATATTACCTTCTGCTCGAATCATGCCCTTTCGCTTCCAGATCGCGACGGGTTCCTGCTCGCGCAGATGGCAACTGAAGAACGACATGATGAGCCTGCTTACTTCAAGCAGTGGTGTACCAACCGGGATATTCCAACTGAGCAGCTTCGTACGGATGTTCCGTTCGAGGGGTGCGGCGATGCCCGCTGGCATCCGGGGCGTCGCCTCCTCTGGGGTGGTTACGGGCCACGAACTGACCTCGAGGCATACCGGGAAATAGCAGACCGCTACGATGTCGGCGTCGTTCCGCTTGAACTCACTGACGACTCATACTACCATCTCGATGTTTGCTTTTCAGCTATCGACGAACAGACGGCCGTTGTGTGTCCTGACGCGTTTACTGACGCAGGCCGAGAAAAACTTGACACGTTATTTGAAACATTGATAGAAGTCTCACCAGAGGCAGCACAGGATCACTTCGCGTGTAACTGCCACTCGCTGTCAGGTGACGTCGTTGTCATCGAAGAGTCAAACCACCAAACTATCCACGCGCTCGAGTCACACGGGTATGAGACTCTCCATGTATCAACAGATGAATTTATGAAAGCAGGCGGCTCGGTGGCGTGTATGGCGTTTCCGTACTAGGCGGAAACGCGCCAGTATCGTCTGCGCTGTCGACAATAGCGATGAGTGACTCTGTTGAAATCCTTACCGAGTGATATATTTCGGCTCGGTCGAGGTCAATTCACAGATATTAAACAATGAAGAGAGAACGTTCAGATATGTATGAGACTCCGTTGTATTTGATGCTAATCGGGCTATCTCTCGTACTCGTTTTTTCCGGGCCCTCAAATGGTGCCCTTCCAGCTGTCCTCCAAGCTACCGGTGGATTAATCGCCATCAGTAGCGGTGGAGTGCTTCTCAGAGATGTGATCAGTCACTCGACAAATAACGGGTAAGCACCCTTCAGCGACCAGCTGTTTCAGACGATAATATATCTGAAGGACAGGGTTTCAACAGAGCCCGATGAGTAAAAAAAGAGCTGCCAGCAGCGTGGTATTTATGGAGAATCGAGGAGAGCGGCTCGCGCTTTAGCGCGGGGAGGGTGTCAAGGCTGTGCGTCAGTATCGATATCGACGCCAGTGTACCGGCTCAGAGCCCCTAGCTCGCCAAACTCGGGCATGTCCACCCAGTCGTACGAGAACCGTTCTGCGGCCGGGTACGCGTAGTTGATCATCGCGCAATCTTCCCAGTTGGCCTCCTCCATCTGGATGAGCGCCTCCTCCCAGCGCTCCCTGGCGGCGTCGTCGCGGGTCGAGTTCTCTTGCATCGTGTTCCACGAGTCGCGAGCGGTCTGTGAGGCCTCGGTGTCGACCCAGTTGAGCGCGACGAGCGGGTTTCCGCTGACCCCCTCGTTGTCCGTCGAGCGGGTGTTCGGCGGATACAGCAGCGCGAGGACGTTGAGCGGATCCGCCCACGACATCCCCCACTCGCCGAGCCCGGCCGGTCGGTTGCCAGCAAACTCGCGGTCAAGCAGCGTCGAGAACGGAGCCGTGCTGATGGAGACCTCGATGTGCGCAGCCGAGAGGCGGTCCCGGAGGTCATTGGAGATCTGCTCGTAGGTGGTGTCCTCGACGTTGAGAATCTCGAACTCGTACGGGTCGTCGTCGCTGTAGCCGGCCTCCTCCATGATCAGGCGGGCCTCCTCGATGTTCGACTCGTTGTATCCGTACGGGTAGTTCTCGCGGGCGTGTTCCTCCGCCGCTTCCGGGCCGCCCGGGAAGAGGGTCGCAGGCGTCATGTGATACCCCGGCTCGACTCGGCCCTTGTACGCGCTGTTGGCGATTTCTTCGTGATCCATCACCCACGCAACGGCCTTCCGAGCTGGCTCGATCACTTGGTCGTTGTTGAACAACATGAACTGCGTGCTCAACCCGGAAATCCGGAGGTAATCGACCATATCACCGTTCTGTACCGGCCCGTACTCACCAACTTGAAGACCGTTGTCTTGCGTCTCGTTGACCGTCGCCAGCTCAGGATCATATTGGGCGGTCGGGATCGAGAACGCGTCGACGTTCCGGTTCATCGCGTAGTTGTACTGGGCGTTGGTGTCTTCGATCACCTGCCAGTGGACGCGGTCGACCATTGGCGCCTCGCCGTGGTACTCGTCGAAGGCAGTCACTGCCATCTCCTCGCCAGACGTCCACGTGTCAAACTCGAAGGGGCCGGTTCCAACCGGGGACGTAGTGAACTCGTCGTACTCCATTTCACCGTCATACCCCTCGATGTCACCGACGATTCCCTCTGGAAGGACGGCAAACGTCGCGTCTGACATGATATCGAGCGCCGCGTAGTATGGTGATGACAGCGTCACCTCGACCGTCCTGTCGTCAACAGCCTCCACGGCCATCGATCCGGGGACGTACTCTCCCTCTTCGTTTGTCTCGTGTTCGATCCCAAGGTCTGAGAGCAACAGGAACGCCGACGAGGAATCTGGAGACGCTGCGACGCGTTCCCAAGAGTATACAACGTCGGCAGCCCCGACCGAACTCCCGTTGTGAGCAACTACGTCTTCAGTGAGTGTGAAGGTGTACGTCAGCCCGTCATCGGAAATTTCGTACTCAGTCGCGAGCTGGTTAACAACGCCTGACTTTCCTTCCGGCTTCCCAACAAGCCCGTCGAAAACTTGGAAGATGACCTCATTGGCAGATGAAAGGACATTTGCTGGCGGGTCGAACGTGTTGATCGACGCGTTCAACAGGCGCAGCGTTTTCTCGCCATCGCTGGTTGTCTCAGCGCTCTCATCGTTGTCTTCACCATCAGTCGCGTTTCCACCATCGTCCAACTCGTCTGGGACCTCTTCGTCGCTTCCTCCCGAACACCCAGCAACGGCCGTCATTGCTGCGAGCGCGCCAGTCGACTGTAAGAACCTTCTTCTTGTGCGGTCCGAATCGGAATTCGGCATGACTATGACAAATATGGTAGGAATTTAAATCCTGATGTGGTTAGCCGTTTTTGGTGTAAGGACAAGTATTATTACATGATAAGATTATACGATGTCTTAGCAAATGGGACGATGGGAGTATTTTCTCAAGCGCGTGCTTTTGATGGTGCCGATTGTCTTTCTCGGTACGACTGTAACGTTTCTCATCCTTCGGGTGGGACCAATTGACCCCGCGGCCGCGATCATCGGGCCAAGCGGCGACACGGAGGCGTATGCCGCTATCAGGGATAGCCTTGGACTCGATCAACCGCTCTGGATTCAGTACGCGGAGTTCATGCGCGACCTCCTGACGCTCCAGTTGGGAGAATCGTGGGTCGTTGTCCGCGGCCAGTCAGTGTGGGAACTCGTCGGGGTTTATGGCCCTCGAACCCTGTGGCTTGGGTTCTGGTCTATCCTCATCCCGATATTTGTCGGGCTCCCGCTCGGGTTCTATGCTGGGCTCAACCCGAATACGCTCGCTGACTACATCGCCTCTTTTGGCGGGATAGTCTGGCGAGCAATGCCAAACTTCTGGTTAGCCGTGATATTCGTCAGTGTCCTCACGCAATCGGACGCGTTGTTCGGATTCAGTTGGGGGGACTGGCTTGTTGAAACACAGATCGTTACCCCGCCCGACCTTTCGGGGCTGTGGGAACCGACACAGTTTCTTGGTGCGTTGAAAGCGATCCTTCCAGCAGCCCTTGTCCTCGGCTCTGCGTCCATGGGCAATGAGATGCGAATCGGGCGTACGGCGGTGCTTGAAACAAAAAACGCAAATTATGTTGAGATGGCGAAAGCGAAGGGGGTGCCCGGGAGACTCGTCGTTTGGAAGCACATGTTCCGGAACGCACTCATCCCGCTCGTTCCTGTCATTACTGGAGAGGCGTTCCTCCTTCTCGGTGGATCCGTGCTCGTCGAAACTGTGTTCGCAATTAACGGGCTCGGCTACCTCTTTTTCCAAGCAACGATTAATGGTGATGTCCCGCTTGTCGGGTCGTTGATGTTTTTGTTCATTCTGCTCTCGGTCGGGATCAACATTCTCCAGGACTTCCTGTACACCGTGATTGACCCACGTGTTGGATACGACGGAGGCGCATAATGGGAGCTGACACTGACGTCGGGTCGGGCTCGACTCGCACTGGTGAGTTCCGAGAAGAGGCTAGTCGTCCTGAGGGCGATCGCGACCTACCGCTGTCTGAACGGATTACGCGAAATCCAGGTCCCGCAGCGACGTGGGCCGCCGTTGTTGCCGTCCTCATCGCAGCCGAGTTTGGTGCGATCGTCAGCGGGTTGCTGTCAGTGCCCCCGTGGGGGTGGGTCGGCGGGCTGGTCCCAGGAGTCGTCGAACCGGTTGCGGCACTCCTCGCCACAGTCGCCGAGCGGGGAGCCGAGCTGCCGACAATCACCTCTCGCTCTGTCATCGACAATACCGGATACCAAACGCCGAGTGGCTGGGAAGGCACAACGCTCGGCCTTTCACCAGCGGTAGCGTGGGCCCTCCGGGTGGCTGTAATTTACACGTACTCATTCACCTGGCTGCTCGTCGGGTGGTGGGGGTACACGCTGTACCGGCGTCATTACCGGATTCCTGACTGGACGCCGCGTGACGACGTTGTGAACCGATTCCGCCGACACTCGTGGGGGCTATTTGGTCTCACAATCGTGTTCGCGTTTGTCGTCATGGCGCTGTTTGCGCCGGTGCTGGGTCCGACAACTGTTGATCAGAACATCGAGAATCCATACGAGAACCGCATTGATTATTACAACGATGAGACGGGACAAGTCGAATCGATTTTCGTCGGCGAAGCCAACGGTGATACACAGTCTCGCGGACAGGGCGACAACAACGTTGGACCGCTTGAATACGATCAGTACGACCGGTTCCACCCGTTCGGAACACTCCCAGACGGCAAAGACTTGTTCACCTTCATGGCGTCGGGAGCTCGGGTGTCATTGCTTGTTGGGCTCACCAGCCTCGGCATTGCCGGTGGGTTTGCGATGGTATTTGCGATGCTGACGGCATACTACAAGGGACTTGTTGACCTTGGAGTTGTGATTGCTGGTGACTCAATCCAAGCGATGCCCCAACTGTTGTTTATCATTCTCGCGTCGTTCGTCCTTTCCGACACATGGATCGCAGAGGTGTATAACGGCGGGCTCGTCCTCGCGATACTGTTCGGTATCACCGGCTGGCCGGCGCTATGGCGAGCCGTCCGTGGCCCGGCACTCCAAGTGTCGGAGCGTGAGTGGATCGACGCTGCGAAATCGTACGGGCAGCGCCCGCGAGTGACGATGCAAAAGCACATGCTACCGTACGTCGTTGGCTACTTCCTCATTTACGCCTCCCTCTCACTCGGCGGCGTTATTATCGGCATTGCGGGGCTCTCATTCCTTGGCCTCGGAATCGAAGCACCGGTACCTGAGTGGGGCCGAGCGGTGAGCGCGGGACAGCCGTATGTCGCCACGCAGTCATGGCACATCTCGCTCATTCCGGGCATTCTCGTCGTGATCATCGTAACCGGATTCAACGCGCTTGGCGATGGGGTCCGAGATGCGATCGACCCAGAGAGTGACATCGGTGACGGTGGCAACGAGAACGTCGCTGCTGGGGGTGGTGCCTGATGAGCCGACACGCACGCGATGACAACGTGCCATTGAACGCTGATGCGACATCGAGCCGTGACCTAGCGCTCGAGGTGGAAAATCTACGTACCGTTTTCCACACTGAACACGAACAGATCCACGCAGTCGACGGTATCTCATTCAATATTCGACGCGGTGAAACCGTCGGACTCGTCGGCGAGTCTGGCAGTGGAAAATCCGTGACTGCGCGGTCAATACTCGGACTCATTGAATCGCCGGGTGAGATCGATCCAGCATCCGCAATTCGATTTGAGGGAGATAACATCACGGAGTACACTGAGTCAGAGTACGAGTCGATTCGCGGCGACGGGATCGCGATGGTGTTCCAAGACCCCCTTTCGACGCTGAATCCGGTATACACCGTTGGAAACCAAATTAAGGAGGCTCTGTCGCTTCATCAAGACCTTCGTGGTACTGCGGCGACAGAACGCGCAATCGAACTGCTCGAGGAGGTCGGGATTCCGGATGCGGCCCGCCGGGTCACTGAGTACCCGCACCAGTTCTCCGGAGGCATGCGCCAGCGAGCTGTGATCGCGATGGCGCTCGCCTGTGCGCCGGAGGTCTTGATTTGTGACGAGCCTACCACTGCGCTTGACGTCACGATTCAAGCACAGATTATTGACCTCCTCATGGACATCCAGGCAGAACGCGACCTCAGCATTTTGTTTATCACGCACGACATGGGTGTCATCGCCGAGGTAGCAGACCGTGTCAATGTCATGTACGCCGGAGAGATAGTCGAATCAGCGCCGGTTGAACCGCTATTTGCGGAGCCAAAGCATCCGTACACGCGAGGACTACTGCGAAGTATCCCCAGCACTCAAACTAGTGGCGACCGCCTCGAGACGATTAAAGGCGAGGTGCCAACACCGAATGAACCCGCAAGCAGCTGTCGGTTCGCTCCACGATGCCCAAAGTCATTCGAGGAGTGTTCGGAGGTCGCACCAATCCCGACCGCTGTGGGTGACGACCCGGATCATGACGCGGCGTGTCTGCTCTATCCCGAGTCAATGACGACCGACGAGGCAGTAGCTCATCACCGGCCAGCTGATGATGGGGGCGAGCAATGAGCGGCGAGAGTTCTGGAGGTAGCGAGACCAGCCCCGAGATGCGCAATATTTCAGACAGCAACAGCACAGCTAATGGCGATGTACTGCTGTCGGTCCGTGATCTAAAGACACATTATGAGGAACGCTCGTTGTTCGGCGGCGACCCGGTCCGAGCCGTGGACGGTGTTAGTTTCGATGTGAGGCGGGGCGAGACGCTCGGTCTCGTTGGTGAGTCTGGCTGTGGAAAGACGACGCTCGGGCGGACGCTCGTCCGGCTTGAGGAAGCAACCGATGGCAACATCGTCATCGACGGTGACGACATCACTACGCTGTCGGGTGATGCCCTCCAACGCTGGAGACGCGACGCACAAATCGTATTCCAAGACCCAGAATCGAGTCTTAATGACCGCCTGACGGTAGGCGAAATCATTCGAGAACCCCTGAATGTCCACAACTGGAAGACGCCCGCCGAGCGCCGACAACGCGTCAGAAATCTCCTCGAGCGCGTCGGCCTTCGTGAGGAGCACTACTACCGGTATCCGCACCAGTTCTCCGGTGGCCAACGGCAGCGCGTCGGGATCGCTCGGGCACTCGCCGTCGAGCCTGATTTCGTCGTCCTCGACGAGCCGGTTAGTGCGCTCGACGTGAGCGTCCAAGCGCAGATTCTCAACCTCTTGATGGACCTCCAAGAGGAGCTTGATCTCACGTACTTGTTCATCGCCCACGATCTTTCCGTCGTCCGCCACATCTGTGATCGCGTCGCCGTCATGTACCTCGGAAAAATAATGGAGTTCGGACCGACAGAGCAGCTGTTCCAAAAGCCCGAGAACCCATATACCCGGTCACTACTATCGGCTGTTCCAACCCCAGACCCGACGGTCGAACGCGATCGGACGACCCTTCGCGGGACACCCCCGAGTCCCCGTGATCCGCCTAATGGGTGTGTGTTCTCGACCCGCTGCCCAGCGAAGATTCGACCCGACGGCTTCGAAGAGCTATCCGAACATGACTGGGATGCGATCGAAGTGTTCCGCGAGGTGCTCCGCGAGCGCTCACGAACAGATCCATCTCTCTCCGAACGAGCCCGTGAGCTACTGGGACTTGAGACCCGGCTCCCGGATGTCGAGGAAGCCGCTGGGGAACTGTTTGCCAGCCGGTCGTTCCCTTCTGATGTACAAGAGCCAATTCAACAGTCCATCGAGGCCGCCAACGACGGGAATGAGGAGCACGCGAGAGAGATCATTACAGCAGCACTCGGTAGTGTCTGCGATCGTGAAGCCCCCTCGCTGCTGGCGACTGGCCGGACTGACAGCGGCCGATCCAGTCGCTGCCATCGCCACAAAGAGGAGTACGCTGACCCAGACGCTAGCGGATCGGATAGTCCCCAGTCGTGAGCTCAGTAGATCGATCTGATGAATGGGTCTCGGAGTTGAGCTGGGCTGAGGTAATCGCCCGGCGGGTGCTTGACGCAACGGTGTACGCACTCGTCGTAACAGCCATAGCACTCGTTGTCGGTGGTGTGATTCAGACAATTACTGGAACAGTGGCGGACGTGGTGTTGTTTACTTTCATACTCGGGATCGTTGTTCTGGGGTACGCGACGTACTGTCTGCTTCCTGGAAGGCCGTGGCATGTTGAGCACACTGAATCGGGCATGGAGCTGACTCGGCATGATCGAACGCAAACTATCGGTAGCCGTGAGGTGACTCGCTTTCAAGCCGTCGTACAGTCAGTTCCGCCGCTCAGATGGTACATGCTCCCACCGGAAGAGCGGTATTCGCCGGCGCTAAAGCTGTTTGCCGCTGGAATCTGTATCCTGTTGACGTCGATCGGAATTGAAGCGCTGTTTGTTTGGTAGCTGCTAGCGGACGCGGCCCCAATGTGGAACAGACTTTTGGAAGGTGCCCACGCCCGTAGGGACATGACACGTGACGAATCAGCAGGCGTTGATACGCAAGCCCGAGAGGCCTGGAAGCGGACACTTACAGATGCCGCCGACCTTGCCGAACGTCGCGAGACAGCAGGGTGGACTGTTCTGTATACGCAGTCGAGTGAGACGACGGTCGTGACTAACCCTGATGAAAAGGAGTACGCCTTCCGCCATCTCGTACCCGATGAGGATGCCGACCAGATTAGCGACTGGGTCGCAGACGGAGACTTTCCGCAGTACGATGTCCATAGGGCCACAAAAGCTGGAACCGTCTTTCTCGTCATCGAAATCTTGGACCCCGAACAGGAGCGGTGTCTCCTCATCGCCGCCGCATATCCACTTACTGCGATTGGTGGCGTTAGCGAAACAATTGGTGACCATCCCGTTCAGACACGGATCCGGCAGCTTGACGGCACCGTCGTCGCATCATTCGAACACACTGATAGCGAGAAGTTCCTTCCGTCCGACGCAGGGGGGTTGACTGGCCGTCAAAACTGAACATCACCGGGATCGAACCCAATCGCACTCGTTTGGCTGACCGTGATCGAAGAATCGATGTCCTGGCGTAGCCTAACAAGAACTATCGCCCGTTTTTGAGTGGGTCTCCTCAAGCACGCGGCCGCCTTCGCCGGTCGTGACAATTACTATATCACCGTTGTCCCTCCGGATAGGTGACCTCGGCCTCCAGTACAGTTCACTGTCAGTAGGGATGGAACTACTAATGTACTATGTCACCGTTTCATTGGCTCTGTTGAAACACTCAGAATTTGATATTTTACACTCCAAATCACTCAGTACAGAGGCTGAGTACAGCAGACCGAATCTGTTCTGCTAATCGATCGGCGGTGGACTACCGTTGAACTGAGTGTGAGTACCGTCAACCGATAATCTTGCCTACATTGTACTGATAGAGATACGAGCGCATACCCCCGCCTTGCCGTGAGTGACGAGTGTTCCGACAGAGTGTCGGAACCGAGGAACGAACAGGCGGGGGTCGAGCGGACATCATAGTGTGACAAGCCACCGTTCTATTGTAGTGCCGGATTTCCCACGGGTTCACTTCCACTCCGGATGGCTGGGATATATATCTGCCACAACCAAAATCTTCGCACGGTGACGATGGGCGAACTCACGAAAACCCTCGAACTGAAGCTTGTGGACCCGAACCTCCATAAGCGACAGAAACTTCGTGAGACACGCGATGCCTATCGACGGGCGCTTCAGGCTGCCTTTGACACTGGTTGTGACACGCAGTCAGCAACCAACGATGTGGTTGTCGAGTACGACCTGAGCGGCTACGCGAAAAATGCCCTCAAAAAGTACGTCCCACAACTCTGTGGGAACAGTTACGACGCCAACGAGATCCACGACGACCACCCAGTGCGGTTCACAAACGAGGGCCTACAACTCGACCACCAGCCACAGAACGCTATCGAGTGGTACGCCAAAGTCCCGCACCACGAGGATTACCACCTCTGGATACCAGCACGCGCCAATCCCGACCAGCGGGATTGGCTTGAAGCGTTGTACGCAGACGACGCCGAGATGGGTGAAAGTCGGCTGTTCGAGCGGGATGGAACGTGGTGCCTCCACATCACCGCTACCCGCGACGTGGAGGACGAATCTGAGGCGTCCGCCGATAAGCGGACACCGGTTGGTGTGGACATCGGAGAAGCGAGCCTCGTCACGGTGTGTCACCGCGACGGCTCCGGTTCTCCGGTTCGCCCCCGCCTGTGGGCCGCCGACGGCAAAGCCGTTCGTCGGCTCCGAAAAACCTACTTCACCGCCACAAGACGGCTTCAGAAGCGTGGTAGTGAGCGAATCGCAGACTCGTTCGGTGACGCACTGTGGGACCAGATTGACGATGTGTTCCACCATGTGACCCGCGAAGTCGTGGACTACGCCGAGTCCGTCGACAACCCAGTGTTGGTGCTGGAAGACCTGACGTACATCCGCGAGAATATGGACTACGGCGAGTACATGAATCGGCGGTTACACGGGTGGGGCTTTGCCAAGCTCCACGCACAGATTCGCTACAAAGCCGCCGAGAAGGGGATTCCCGTCGAGACGGTGAATCCCCGGAACACGTCGAAGGCGTGTCACGCCTGCGGTGAACACGGTTACCGGCCACGACAGGCGACGTTTAGATGCTCGAACGACGGCTGTTGGGTCGGTGAGTATCAAGCCGACGTGAACGGGGCGATAAACATTGCAGACCGCTACCGTAGTGGAGAGAGTCACCGCCAAAGCGACTGGGCTTCCCGGCAGAAGGCTGGTGCCGATGACTCGGCTACGGATGGGGCCTCTTTGACCGGGCCACAAGACAGCCAAGCCGATGCTGAAACCCAGCAGACGACGCTTGGAACGTATGCGTCTTGAAATCAACAGGCCGCTTCGCTCGGCCTGAAATCCCGTGGTGGGATTCCTCCGCGTTCACGCGGAGGAGGAGGTCAAACTCGTAGCTGTGCTCTCCCACTTGTTCGTACCCTTGTGCCTCATAGAACAGCACTGCGTTGCGTGAGGCCCACACCCCTATCGACTCGATATCCTGCTGGAGCGCCTTCCTCTCTAACTCGCCGTAGATACGCGACCCTACTCCGTTCCGAGCGGCCGATGGATGGATATAGATGGCTGTAATCTCTCCCTCAACTTCGGTCTGGAGATACTCGCCCGCCTCGGGTTTCATCCATCCGAATCCGACTACATCAGTTACATCCTCGGCAACAACAAAATACGTGTCTTCGGATTCGATTGGGTACTCCTCCGGGTCGCGGCCATGGGCCCATGCTGCCACCTGTTCTTGGGTATAACTTTGCTTTCCTAATTCCTCGATCGAGGAGAGATGTACATCACAGATCTGTTGGGCATCTTCGGCTACTGCCTCGCGCACGGAGATATCCATATCGCAGTCTTAGCGAACAAACCAATAATTGCTTGTGTGGACTGCGTTCTTCGGATTGGATTACTCTGATCAACCCTCATACAACATACGCGCTTTGTATCTCGCACGGCTGGCGAGACATTTCGCTGAAATGGCAGAACCGTCGGTGTTCGATACGCAGGCTTCATCGACCGACTGTTTTAGCTAAGAATCTGTCTGAAGAATGGGATGTTAACAGATCCACACCACGGCGACAGTTCGATGACACCCGCTACAGAGACGTAGGAGGTGGGTACACTAAGACGCTCGTCCGTGAACACGGAGCTATGCATCAGTTCGGCTCTCTTCCGTCGCTTGCGGCGGTTGCTGACGGCGTGCTCACGGGCCATCTTTGGCTTACCGAATATCTTGCTGGCGGCCACCTGCGCTTCCGGATGCAGCCGTCCGGCTTGCTACAGTTCGGCGACCGAACCACGGTGTATGACGATCCGGAGGCGCTTCCACCACAGTACCGCCTCGCCGTCCGCTCCGTCCGCGAGCAGTTCGATCGGGACGCGTTTCGTACGGCCGACATTGACCCGTCCGCTGTTGTCTTTCATGGTGTCGCAACGTTTACCACCGGTTTCGCCTACGATTGGGATCGGCTTCCCCCGTTTGTGGGCCACGATGTGTGGGTTAGCGACGCCGAGCAGTACCGGCCCCCAGATGCTGTCGACACAATCTTCGAAACACTCGGGCTCGAAGCTGTCAACACCATCGCCCGGGAGCGACATGCCCGCGATTTTGACCCGACGACCTACACAGTCCCGCCATCTGCGTGGGGTGACAGGACCGCTGCGGGTGTCGTTGTCCGCAACAAGACGACCGGTCGGGGCGTTATCTGGCCTGACACTGCCCCGACTAGCAACGTCCCGCATGAGACGGATCTTGAGACGCTTGTCACAGAGTTCGTGACACCAGCGTGTCTCGATCGGATCACAGCCACAATTTCTCCCCCCGTGACAGTTGAACAGTTGGCCACACGTGTTCACGAGCACCTCTGGCATGAGGTGTTTGGCTCTGTCATCGAGGTTGAGCCCCCGGTCGCCCTTGACGTGATCCGGCAGGAGTGTCGGACGTATTTGGCGGCCGACTAACCACAATCCTATACGAGTTTCCGGCCAGCAGGTTGTCAGCGACAGAGATGTACTCGCGAGGCTCTGCTGAAATCCTTTGACGCTGATATATCCCAAGCCGCGTGGTGAATATAGAGGCTGTAGTCAGCACGGGAACTACGTTATTTTCTCCATCTTAATCCAGAACCACCCGATAGAACGTGCCTGCGTATGTACTGAACTAGTCTTGGGGGACTGTTTTGCTTGGTTGCTCCCTCGCAGGGGCGGGCGGCTCGTGTGTCCCAAAGTCCGGGTGAGTTTCTTCCATCCAGACGTACACGATCCCTCCAGAGATGAACATGAGAAGTGCCGTCATGTAGAATGCGGCTTCGGCGCTGACGAACTCCATCGAAAGCCCGATCAGGATTGCACCGACTGCGTAGCCGGAGTCGCGCCACATTCGATAGACACCCATACCCGCTGACCGCCACGTCGGGTGAGCGGCGTCGCTCGGCACAGTCATCAGGTTCGGATACAGCAACGCCATTCCCAAGCCTGAGACAGCGGCCATGACGGCCCACGCGAGGTACCCCTCTACAAGTACCATTCCGAGGACGCCGGCTCCCGCGAGGAACATCCCCAAGATGACGGGCGGTCGGCGGCCAATACGGTCAGCGAGCCCACCGGTCGCAATCTGGAGGAAGTACATCGCGCTGTGGACGCCGACGACGACACCGACAGCCGCAATACCGAGGCCTTGGCTTACCAGATACAGCGGGACGGCAATCCAGAACAGTGTGTCCACGAAGTTCTCGATGTGGCCGGCCTGCGCCGCAGCGAACAGCGTTCTGTCGCCGTAGGTCGCTCGCTTCACCACCTCGTTGAACGGCAAGTTCGCGTCGTGGTGATCGTCGTCGCCTTCGGCTTGGGCGTACTGGACGGTTTCCTTGATCAGGAAGATCGAGATGAGGAACGCCAGCACGACGACTATTGCGAGGAAGTAGAACGGTTCGGGCCGGAGACTCCACTGCCCAGCGATGGCGCCAGTGAGCCACGCACCGACAGCGACACCAGTGTAGCCGAACGACTCGTCGATGCCGACCGCGAGGCCGCGCTGGTCGGGTCCTGCAAGGTCGATCTTCGCGTTGATCGCCATACTCCACGTCAACGCTTGGTTAATACCTAGCAGGATGTTTCCGACCGTGATCCACCCCCAACTCGGAGCGAAGATGAGGATGATCGGCAGGGGGAGTGCCGTCGCCCATCCGGCGACGAGAACTGGCTTCCGGCCGTACTCCTCGCCCCATTTACCAGCGTAGAGGTTGAGGATCGACTTCACGATCCCGAACGAGACGACGAACGAACCGATAACGAGGAACGACGTGACGCCGAGGCCCTCCTCTCCCAGAACAGGGACGACGGTCCGTTCGGACCCGATGGTCAACCCGGTGGCGAACACCAGCAGGACGTGGAGCGAGAACTGCCCGAGGTGCTCGCGGATTCCCTGTTTGATTTCAGTTCCCGTACTCATGTTTATTCGGCAGCGCAGTTGTTGGGACCCAGCTCCAGTTCAGCCAACTCGTCGGTGGGAACCGACTCTTGACCGACATTCGTTCGCTTGACACGCTCGAAATTCGGGGGATGATCCGGGATATCCGACGCGAGTTCTTCGACGAACTCGTCGCGGTCGCGGCTGAGATCCGTGTTGCGTTCTTTGATTTCAGCGAGGGTCGCAGTCACCGGTGGTTCAGGCGAGCCGGGATCGTGTGCTGGCAGCACAACCGTATCGTCTGGCCTGTTCAACAGGCGCTGAAGACTCTCGTAAAGCGTCGCAGCATTCTGTTCGACCTCGGCGTCTTCGATACCGGCTTCGACGCCGAGTTCGACACGTCCCACGCTCTCGTGGAAGAGCGTATCGCCCGTGATCAACGCTACACCGTCGACATCGAATGAGACACTTCCTTCGCTGTGTCCCGGTGTGTGGATGACTTCGATATCGAGACTGCCGACCGTCACGCTCTGTCCATCCTCAACCGGCGTTGCGTCGATGGCGAGCGCGTCTTCCGGGTGAAGGTAGTAAGGAACGCCGTGTCGGTCGGCGAGTTCTACAGCACCCGAGACGTGGTCAGCGTGGGCGTGCGTGTCGAAGACGCCGACGAGTTCGGCGTCGTATTCATCGAGAATTGCCTCGTACTCAGCGAGGTAATGTGATGGATCGAAGAGCGCGGCTTCACCGGCCGAGATGAGGACGTGTGAGAGGCAGCCCTTCCCTGGGCGCGCGACCTGAATGAGCGTGCCATCGAGATTCGCTGGTACTTCTGCGTGGCGGTGCACGCGGCTCCAGCCATTCATTCCATCGGTGAGCGTCACCGCATTGTAGTCCAATTCTTGGAGCACTTCCGTCGCTGTCTCCGAGACGACACCTGCGGCACAGACTGTAACTATCTCCTCCTCACGAGGAAGGTCCGAAAGAGGCCCCTTGGCTTGTTCAGGGTTGTCAGTTAATTCGTCGTAGACATCGACGTTGATACTACCCGGTATATGCCACTCTTCGAAGTCTTCTCGGTGGCGAATATCGAGGACCAGTGGCTTGCCGTCGCCATTTCGCAACTGCTCGCTGATTTTTTCCGGCGAGATCTCTTGCATCGGTGCTTGTGGAGAGGAGGTATATTCGCATATGAGTACTGCCGGACATGACCGGCACTGTTAATTTTGACCGGTTCAAAATAATTAGTATGAGCTTGTACGAGGCCACGATTCGGGTTAAACACGAGTGCCCGTACCGGGAGATCTCGGAACGACACCCGGACTTGACCATCCGTGAGTGGCCGCTAAGCGACTGTCAAGTACTGGAAATCACGTCAGAGACGACGCCGACTGATGAGCTGCGTGACGATATTGACCAACTCGGAACCGTTCTGCACGAATCGAAGGGTAACGAAGGGTATCACATCGTCACACAGTCGTGTCTCTGTTCACTCGAACAGTCGATTATCGACCGGTTTGAGAAACACAACTGCCTGTATCAGTCGCCAACGATCTACCGTCAAGGCTGGGAGCACTACACGGTAGTCGCGTTCGACGGCGAGGACATTCGAGAGCTGCTCGGTGATCTTCGCTCTGATAGAGAAATCGAACTGCTCTCGAAAACGTCGATTTCGGAAAAACAGATTCCACACAGTATGCTGGCTCCGGCGAACCAACTGTTCGAGAACATCACTGACCGACAGTTGGCAGCGCTCCAATTAGCACTGGAGAGTGGGTACTACGAGCAACCACGGAAGACCTCGCTTCGAGACCTGGCCGATCAGACGGCAGTCGCTCGCTCAACGTATGAAGAGCACCTTCGAAAAGCGGAGAATAAACTCCTCACGAACGCGGGACAGTTCCTCCGATTGGTTACCGCGACATCGGCAGCCGACCCGCTACAAGTAGAGGAGACCCGACGAACCGAACAAGCCGCCGACTAGTCTGTCATCAGTTCGCCAGACAATCATCTAGCTTATAGCGCCATGTCACCGAATACTTACACACAAGAGCGCTACCGAACACAGTGACAGACGACCACGGCGGGTTTGAACACGCCCGAGAGAACGTTGACGGCCACCCGATGGTGAGTCTGCTCGGCTACGCCAAGCGCTACTGGCCGACCCTTACGCTCGGCGTGCTTGCGGCGTTTCTCACGAGGTTTGCCCGACTGGTCCCACCGATTGTCGTCGCGGCTGCGATCGATCGAGCGATCCGCGGGTCGGCCGACGCGGGACTGCTGACCGACGTGGGTTTGCTGCCGCAGGGCGAAATCACCGGCGAAGCGGCTCGGCTCGCGGTGCTCGAACAGCTCGTGCTCATCGCGGTGCTCGCGTACCTGGTCCGGTCAGTTGCGCGGTTTATCTCCCGGTATCTGCTTCAAGCGACCGCACAGAAGGTTCAGCGTGATCTGCGAAACGACACGTACGACCATCTCCAGCGGCTCTCGATGGACTTCTTCGCCGATCATCAGACCGGCGGTATGATGTCGATCCTCAACAGCGATATCAATCGGCTTGAGCAGTTCCTGAACACGGAGTTCCGACAGCTCATCCGCGTGGTCGCGACGGTCGGCGGAATCGCGATCATCTTGTGGACGTACTCGCCGAAGCTGGCGCTCATCGCGCTCGCGCCGGTCCCGGTCATCGGACTGGCCAGTAGCCAGTTTCTCACCTGGATCGAACCTCGGTATAAATCGATTCGCGAGACAGTCGCTCGACTGAACACGCGGCTCGAGAACAACCTCGGTGGCGCCGCGGTGATCAAATCGTTCGACCGGTACAGCTTCGAGGAGAGCCGAGTCGCTACGCAGAGCGAGGCGTACCACGACGAGAAGGTCGCGGCGCTTCGGATCCGACGGGGGTTCTTCGCGACCCTGCGACTGTTGACCGGCGTCGTATTCGTCCTCGTGCTCTACATCGGTGGCACCGATATCATCAGCGGCGTTCCCGGCGAGGCAGGGGCGCTGACCCTCGGCGGGTTCGCGCTCTTCTTCCTCCTGTTGCGGCGGTTGTACTCGCCGATGCGCCGGGTCGGGAAGTCGGCGAACAAGTACCAGCTCGCGAAGTCGAGCGCCGAGCGCGTGTTCGGGTTGCTCGGCCGCGAGCCCACGATCACCAGCCCCGACTCGCCGCATACCCCTGCGTCGATTGACGGAGAGGTCACGTTCGAAGACGTTACGTTCGCCTATGGGGACCGCGAGCCCGTCCTTCACGACGTCTCGCTCAACGTGCCGGCGGGGACGACGATCGGGCTCGCCGGGGCGACCGGGGCCGGGAAGTCGACGCTCCTGAAGCTTATTCCCCGGTTCCACGACGTCGACGATGGGGCCGTCCGGGTTGACGGGACCGATGTGCGGGAGTACGATCTACAGTCGTTGCGGGACGCCATCGCCATTGTCGAACAGAATCCGTACCTGTTCTCGGGGACCGTCGCGGAGAACATCGCGTACGGCGACCGCGAGACGCTTGAGGCCGAGTGGGCGGGAGAACCGGACGAAAGCGCCCGCGCTCGGGTCGAGCGGGCGGCCGAGGCCGCCGCGGCCGACGAGTTCATCGAAGATCTCCCGGATGGATACGACACGCAAGTCGGCGAGCGTGGCGTCAAACTTTCGGGCGGCCAGCGGCAGCGCCTCGCCATCGCCCGGGCACTGCTCAACGATCCCGAGATCATCGTTTTTGACGAGGCCACCTCAGACGTTGATACGGAGACCGAGGAACTGATTCAGGAAAGCCTCGAGCGGCTGGTCGAGGAGCGGACCGCGTTCATCATCGCCCACCGACTGTCGACGATCCAGAACGCGGACGAGATCGTTGTCATGGATCAGGGCCGGATCGTCGAGCAGGGAGGGCACGACGAGCTGGTTGCGGGCGAGGGAATATACGCGGATCTCTGGCAGGGGCAGGCTGACGCTGCTGCTGCCGATGACTGACGCTCGACCGGGGTGTCGGTATGTTCCCCGAATTATTCTACGTGAGTTCCCCTTTCCACCCCTGCTGTTTACACATCGATGACGGGGGGTGGGGGTCACGAGACTCCGTGTCTTGATATCTTTTCCCGCTCTTATGTAGAACTACGGAAAGCCCCCATAACAAGGCAGTCAATGGTGATATCGACGGATGCGCCTGTGAGATTCAGCGATCTAATGATCCCGAATGTATGAGCGGCCTGTTCCAAGCCTTGCTTGGACAGGCCGCGGAACTTCCGCAGCCACGGTTGAACAAGCGAAAACAGACATTCTGCCTGATTGATGTGGACTCCGTCAGGCGATACGTACCTCTCTTTGTGGACGACCGTTCGGTGATCCCGATCCATCTCGCGGTACGCTTGGAGTCCATCTGTCCAGACCTCTCCCAGCCGCTGGGAGAGGTCTTCAGCTTCCTGAATCAGTGGCTCAAGATCGCCTTCGTAATCGATCCCGCGCTGTCCGCGAATCACACGAAGCGAGTCGCGGCACGCCGCGACGAGCGTCAGCTGGTCACCGCGACGCCCTCGCCAGCGTGACCGGCCAGTGCGCGACGAGCCGCCGCGAGAACGGCTGTTTCGCGGCGGCTCTCGACCTTTGTAACCAGAACAGACTTTGCCAGATTCGTCGACCTGTGTCGGTCCATCGACGGTCTGGTTAAACAGTTCCCAGGTGAGGGGGAAGCCGCGCTGAACCGCGGCTTCCGCCTCCCGAATCGCTGTGGGAATGGTTTTGTAAGCGCGACCAAGCAGTGGCGCAATCTGGTTGATGCTCAGCAGTGTATCTGCGTAGAGGGTGAAAGCGAGAAGCACCTCTCCTGCGGTGAGGTGCTTCTCGTGAAATGGCGTTCCATGGGTGTATACTGGCTTAAATTCGCAATTACGGCACCGAACTCGGTCGTGTTTTTCCCACGTCATAATGCTCTGGCGACCGCAGCGAGGACAGGATGTATTCTCCTAGAACTGCTTGAGCCGCCGCTCGATGCGGGCATCGAGCGGCTCGATGTTGATCTCGATAACTCCGAGCTCGATCAACTGCCGAAACATCCCACCAAACACTGGCTGAGCAGAAGGCATATTGCCAGATTAGAACTGTCTGAGTGTAATTATACGGGCTTTCCGCGTTTCTACATAAGAGCGAGAGTACCCTTCGTACTCGTCGATCCTGTCGGTACAGAGGCGGGCGAGGTTGGCTCATAATTTCTGTCGGTTTCGTATTTCAACGTCCCGACCCCCTCTTTCGCAATATCCTCTTGATTATACGAGAGGGAACAAATATATATGAGAGCTTATCCCCAACACTGTCGTAAGAGGTGCCAAGCATGTCTGAATCCTCGCGAGATGGGGTCCAGTCGTGGAGTGAGTCGATGAGTGCCCGTGACCGTATTCGAGCGGTCGCCGAGACGCTTCGCGAACCGCGGTCGGTCAACTGGATCAGCGAACAGGCTGATGCCGCCTGGAGCACGACCAACGAGGAACTTCAGGATCTCGTCGACCAGGGCCAACTGCGCTGCGTTGAGGCCGGCGAAACCACGCGCTACCAGCCGGACTACACGCGACTGCTCTTCGAGGAGATCCGCACGCTCATCGAAGAAAACACGCGCGAGGAGCTGCGGAGCGAATTGGCCGCGATCACCGAGGAGATCGAGGAGTGGCAGGCGACCTACGACGTCGAGACGTGGGAGGAGCTCGAACAGTCGCTCGCCGACGGTGACCTCGCAAGTGCCGATCTTCGCGAGCGCCGCGACGTCATCGCGTTCTGGCGCGAGAACGAGGAGGATCGCCGCCTCATCAAACACGCACTGGAACTCTACTCTGACGTCGAAGCCGCCCGTGAACAGATGACCGACGTGGCCGACCGCGCCACGAATTAATCCTTTCTCTCCCAGAATGATCTTTCTCGCCGGTCGCGACCGCTATACACAGCGGACTCTCCTCCGCGACGTTCACGACCGATTGACGAATCAAGCTGGGTGTGTGGATGTGCGCTATCGACCGTCTCGACGCCGTACCCGGTACGTTATCGCGGATGTCGATCCGACGACTTTCCTGAGTAACTCCTACGATGCGACGACCGCACGACTCGAGGTTCGCTTCTGGTACCCCGCCGGCGTCGACCAGGAATACTACCGCATCAACTGGGTCGAACCGGACCGGAATCTGATGCTCGGCTTCCACCAAGACGCCGATCATCCGGACCTTGGCCCCTGTCACATCCAACTCAGTCACGAAGACACGCCGGTTGATCGACATCGCGCATCGTTTCTCGATGCGCACCCGCTCGCTGTCCTCGATGACCGACTCCAACAGTTCCCGGCGGCGGTAGAAGCGATTCGCTGGGAGAACGAGACGCCGTCGCTTCCTACTTGGCCTGTCTAGACCGCGAGTTGATCGAGCGTTTCGTGATGCGTCCGGACAGTCGTTGGCGTGACGTTCCCGATCTCTGCGACGTCGCTTTGCGTCACCCACTTTCCCTGTTCCTGTCACGCTTTGTAGAGGCAGGCCGCTGCGAACCCAGCCGGATGGACGCCCTTCGTGACGCCCCGCTCCTCGGTCTGTTCCGCGAGCGCCCGAGCCCGCTGTCGGATCTCGCCCGGACACTCGAGGTCCGAGGCGAGTCGCGGCACGAACATGCTGGGGGAGACGGGCTCGACGAGCACCTCCGCGAGCTGGGAGACGTGGTCGGTGTCGCCGTCCTCCAGGATCGACACACATGCGACGCTACGGCGGTGGCGCGTCGACAGGACCACAGTCGAAACAGTCCGCTTCACCGGTGACGGGTGTACACTGTCACAGGCCGGTGCCTCACTATTGTCTGAGCAGATGGTTGGTGTCTCCGTCTCGTTGTTGTAATCACCAACTTCGAGCGGGGAGACGACCCTGGCCGCGAGAAGCTCAAGCTATGAGATGGTTTCTATGACAGGCTCTCGTATGGGTGTAACTCAAGGAATCCATACTCTGTTACCACGGGTTACTTTTCTGCTCACGCATTAGGTGGTCGCATGTGGATATCTCTCCTCACAGTACTGTCCAGGGGCGGCCTCCTCCAGTACACCGTGCCAGTCGTCGGCGCCGAACTGAGCCAAACGGCAGTCACCACGGTCGGTATCGGCTTGATTCTGCTTCTCTTGGTAGGGTCGGGATTCTTCTCGTCGTCGGAGATTGCGCTGTTCTCCTTGCCGTCCCATCAGGTAGATGCGATGGTTGAGCAAGGCCTGCGTGGCGCACGGGCGGTCAAATCTCTCAAGGAGGATCCCCACCGCCTTCTCGTAACAATTCTCGTGGGGAACAATATGGTCAACATCACGATGTCCTCAATCTCGACGACTATCGTTGGCTTCTATTTCGACGCGGGCACGGCAGTTATCGTCTCGTCGCTCGGCATCACGTCGGTGGTGTTAATATTCGGCGAGAGCGCACCCAAATCCTACGCCGTAGAGAACACTGAACTACACGCACGGCGTGTCGCCCGGGGGCTAAAGATCGTGGAGAAGCCACTGTGGCCGCTTATCACCGTATTCCACTACCTGACAGGCGTCGTGAACAGACTTACCGGCGGCAGCCCGTCCATCGAGTCGACCTACGTCAGCCGAGACGAGATTCGAAATATGATTCAAACGGGCGAGCGTGAGGGGGTCCTCGACGAGGAGGAACACCAGCGGCTCCAACGCGCCCTTCGATTCACCGATGCCACTGCCAAGGAGGTGATGACCCCCCGCCTCGATGTGGCGGCTATCTCCAGTGATGCGACCGTTGAGGAGGCAATCCAGAAGTGTATCTCAAGTGGTCACGCAGACCTACCAGTTTACGATGGGTCGCTAGACAGTGTGATCGGCGTCTTCGACATCCGTGACCTACAGAATTCGAACTACGACACTTTCGACGACCTCGACGTAGAGGACGTAATCGCTCCGACGCTCCACATCCCCGAGTCGAAAAACGTCGACGCGCTCCTCTCGGAAATGCGCGAGAAACGGATACAGATGGCTATCGTCGTCGACGAGTTCGGTGCCACTGAGGGCCTCATCACGATGGAGGATATGACCGAGGAAATCGTCGGCGAAATACTGGCGGGTGACGAAGAAGATCCGATCGAATTCGTTGACGATGACACCGTCCTCGTGAACGGTGGGGTTAACATCGAGGTAATCAATGAAGCGCTCGACATTGTACTGCCAGAAGGCGAAGAGTTCGAGAGTATCGCGGGCTTCGTTTTCAACCTTGCGGGCCGCCTTGTCGAGCAGGACGAAGAGTTCAACTACGAGAACGTCACGCTCCGGGCCGAACAGGTGGATGACACACGTATCCAGAAGGTCCGGGTAACTGTCGATCGTGACACCGCCGAGATCGAAGAGGAGACGCCGGTAGGCGAGGGCAGTTCCGAGTGACCGGGAATACCTGAGCGCCCGAATCAGCAGGTCCTCAATGAGCGCGTCCATCCGGTCAAATGTCTGTGCTACGACGTCGATATGGTCACTCGCACACTCGTCCCGAATCAGTTCCAACCATCCTTAGGCCACACAGAGTGGGTTCCATAAATCGTGGCTGACGATGCTGGCGAACTCTTCCAAACGCTCGTTCTGTCGTTACAATTTTTCTTCGTACTCTTTCTGCTCAGTAATGTTGGTGGCGATGCCACAGGTGGCGTATACGGAGCCATTGTCAAACAGTGGGACAATCCGGGTGAGAAAGTACTGACGACCGTCGTCGGTCTGAATGACCTCTTCGATCTCGACCTGTTCTCTCGTCTCATACACTCTTTGGTCGTTCTGCTGAAATTTCTCAGCCACTTCCGCCGAGTGTAAATCTGCTACCCGTTTTCCGGCGATGTCGGTATCGTCAGCAATGTCAAACAGGTCCCGATGATATTGATTCATATACACGTACTCGTGATCGGTGTTTCGAATCCACATCGCTGACTCAACGCTATCGATAACACCCTGTAGTTGGTTGGTGGTCTGGCGGAGTTCGGCTTCACGTTCTCGTTGCTCGGTGACATCCCGGAGTGTGCCGACCGACCCGTTGAACTCCTCGCCATCGTACGGAAGGACGCCCATATGATCTTCGCAGACGATTGGGTCGCCTTCGCGGGGGTAGACCGTCACTTCGAATGTTACCGCTTCCGGGCCATCGCTCGATAGTAACCGTCCCAATTCCTGCTCGGCCCGTTGTACGGCCTCTTCGTCCTTGATCAGCGATGGTGTGTTCCCGAGAATCGTTTCCCGGTCGTAGCCGACTAATTCCACCAACTCGTCGTTAACGTAAGTGAACTGCCCCTTTTCGTCAAGCACGTACACCGCATCACTGAGTGCCTCGATAATCGTCTCGTACTCTTCTAATTCAGTCTTCCGCCGCTCTCGGTCGGTAACATCCTGAAACTTCGAAAAAATCGTCTGGACGTCCCCATCTGCGCCGGTGACGACACGGTTGTGCCACTCACAGGTGATTGCCTCGCCATCCTTCCGGACGTTCCTATTGATCACGTGGGTTCCGCCGTCCGCGTCAAGGAGTTTTTCTACAGCATCACCCACCTGTCCGCGGTCGTCACCAGCGACAATCCCCTCCCATGACTCGCCACACAACTCTGCCTCACTGTAGCCGAGAATCTCTTCGGCTCGTCTGTTCATTCGTTCAAACTGGAATTCAGAATCCCACTGGACTGCCCCAAGTGGTGATTCTTCAAAAAACAGCGATAATTGCTTCTGTCGCTGCCGAGCGGTCCGTTCGTGCTCCTCACGCTCAGTAATATCGTGACCGGCCCCCCGGAGCTTCGTTACCTCCCCCCCATTCTCGACAACCGGAGTAATTGTCATATCGAGGAGACGTTCCTCGCCGTCACCCGGTTGGAGTCGCCATGTGTCGTACAGTTCTTCGCGCGTCTCCAGCACCTTGTCGAGTGTATGCTGGATGTCTTCGCGGTCGTCTGGATGGAACAGTTTCAGCGCCTCCTCCAGAGACATTTCGTGTTGGTTACGACGGCCAATGATTCGCCGGGTACCTGCCGTCAGCACGACAGTATTGCTCTCTGTGTCCAGTTCGAAACCACCGGTATCACCGTTGAATTCCGTCAATCGCATCAATTGTTCTTGTCTGTCGGCCCGCTCGGCCTCGCGGCGGGTCCGAACGGCGTTGCGGATCCGGTTGGCCAAGAGTTCGTACCGTTCGGTGCCGCTCCCCTTCTGGAGATAGTCGGTGACACCGGCAGCAATGGCGTCACTGGCGACTGCCTCGCTGCCCTTGCCGGTGAAGAGGATAAACGGGAGGTCGGGATACTCCTCTCGGACAGCCTGTAGGAATTCGATGCCGTCCGTGCCGGGCATATTGTAATCCGAGACGACGCAGTCAGGCGGGCGGTCATTAATATTCTCCAACCCCTCGTCGGCACTGGTCGCTGTCTGGACAGCGAAGCGGTCGTCCTCGCGTTCGAGAAACGTCCCTGTCAGGTCCGTGATGGAGGGGTCGTCATCGACGTGGAGAACCTGAATCTCTCGGTGTAAACTGAACGGCATGGTCTGTAATGTGTTACTATTATTAAAAAAACTACTGGCTAAATATGAATTAATTTCTCGGTATCAACAAAGTCAATTTCTGTCCTGATTCTGCTAATTTGAAATAACAATGCTCTGATGCTGACTATAACCTCTATATTCAGCAGTCAGTAGCAGCCCATATCACATATCGAATCGTTATTTCGCCAGATTGGACAAGAGCCATCTACAAATTGGCCTATCATTAGGCGTATAAATCAGTACAAAGAACGCGACTGAACTGTCGGCTCAAAAACCGGATCCGCACCCGGGTCGGATTCGACGTTCCCCGAGACGAACGAGATCTTCTCGCGCTCGCGTTCCGCAGCTATCGGGCTCATCCCTCCGAGATAGTGGTTTCTGAACGTCTCCCAGTCTTCCCACCCGCCGAAACTCATCACGACGGCAGGAAGAATACCGCAGTCCCACAGCAAATGACCGCCCCAAGTACGCCGGAGGTCGTGGACATCGAGGTATGTCCACCCCTCATCGCTGGTCCCGGCGTACCGGCGCTCGCCGGCGCGCTTCACCCAGCGATAAATCGAGTTCGGTTCGACGTCGACGATCGGCTCGTCGGGGTCGCGTTCGTATGAGAGCGTCCGAATGGAACTGGCGAGTTCCTTCGGGATCGGCGTCTCGCGGTACTTCCCCCGCTTCGCGTAGTCGTTCCACACGCGGAGGAAGACAGCAAAATACAGTGAGAGAACCCGTTCAAGTCTTTCAACGCATTAACGTATGACCCCTTTACCTCGACAGTTCCCTCTACGGTATCTGCTCCAGCTGGTTGAATTGGCATCCCTTCCGACGATCCAAAGGGTGTCCGAATTACCCCAATTGACTCGTACTGATACTGGTCATTTGGCATATTATTCCGTCAGTCTTCGAATGAGAAATCAGTGTCGTGACCGATAAGCGCCCTGTATTCAGCAGGACCGCTAAAACACATCAACAAGCCAGGGATTCAATAAGCTCAGATAGGCCGAAAGTACCCTATCAAGGAAAGTCAAATCCTGCGAGACCTCACTCATAGAGCGCTAATCGGACAGCATCGGACATTCCACTGATGCGAGCGGCGTGCTCCCATGATTCCTCGCGGATGCCGTTGGTGACGTATGCGAAGCCAACGTTGAGTTCCGGATCCCCCCAGCCGAAGATACTCCCGAGCCCGGCATGGCCGAACATCCGCTCGCGGCTGAAGGATCCGGACATGTCATTCGCCAGTCCGCCGGTCCAAAATCCGAGCCCATACCGGGCTGGCCGGGAGAGTGTGCCGTCTGCGTCTGTTTCAGCGTGAGTCTTGGTCGCTTCGGAAACTGTCTCCGCATCGAGCAGGCGCGTGCCATCGATTTCGCCGCCATTAGCTATACACGCGTAAAATCGGGCCATATCTCGCGCAGTGCTGATACCGTTTGCTGCTGGGATCACTGCCCGTCGAACGGCTTCATTATTGAACGCGTCCGCTGATTCGGACGCCGGGATCCCTAACCCCTCACCGGGATCGCGGCAGCGGTCGTACATCTCGAAGCCGGTTGACATCCTCCCCGCCCTGAAGGGCGAGGATTCCCGAGCGTTGGGATATTAAGATTCGCAACCCACCTGTTCCCTCGGGTGGAACGACCCAGAGGTTTGGTTGAACAGGTAGGCTACTGGCCGTGCCAAACGACCGTTACTCATATCCCGTGTGGGGGGATTCTGAGTTATCTTTCTGCGAATATTCACCGCGCCATTCACGTCCGCATTCATCGTTGTACCGCACGACTCACAGACGTACAAACCACGCTCCACACGGTTTGAGTCACACTTCCGACCACAACACGAACACGTCTTCGACGTGTCGCGCTCGCTCTTTCGGTCAACGAGGATACCGTGTTCCTCAGCCTTGTATTCGAGCAACGTGGTGAAGTGGTCGAACTCCCAACCGTGGAGCTTCTTGTTTCCACTTCGACCCCAGTTCCGAGACTCACCGTTCTCGTCCTCACGAATCTTGCTCAAGTCACCGATGGCGATGTGTCCGACCTCGTGGTCGATACACCGCTCTACGACGTGCTTGCCGAGTGAGTGAAGGAAGTGGTCTTTCCGGCGTGAGAGTTTCTGACGGGCACGAAGGGCACGGCGCGACGGGCCATTCTCGCCCTCTGTGTCGTACTCGTCGCGGGTGAAGTAGTGCTTGTCTTGTTTCAGCACATTCTCCGGATACAACTCTGCCTCACCGTCGTCGTAGGCGATAGCGAGGTAGTTCTTGATGCCAAGGTCGATACCCGCCGTCTTCTCGCCGGGTGCGTCCTCAACAGGTATCTCGACCTTACAGACGAGGTGAAGTTCCCAGTTGTCGCCGTTCCACACGGCTCGCACTTGCTGGATGTTCTCCACGGTCACGTCCGGTCGCGTCTCGTACTCACACAGGATGAAGTCTGAGCGGTGGTTCTTCAGGTTGAAGCCCTTGCTCAGTCGGAGTTTGTTGTGTTTGGAATCGTGCTTGATGCCCTTCTGCTTCCACGTCACGGTGGAGCGCGGGTGTTCGTCGCCGTGTTTGCGATAGCCGGGTGGGTTGGCGTCCTCATCTCCGCGTTGGCGTGCTTTGTACCAACTGGTGAACGACTCAGCAAGCTCTTCGAGAACTCGCTGACTTGACTGAGAATGTAGGTCACTGTATCGTTCGTGTTCCTTGAGTTCGGATTTGAGTTCGCCGTCGTCAGGTATTTCCCCGTCTTCATCCCACCGACCTTGTGTGTAGTATCGGGCGACGTTCCACAGTTTTGATGCAGAGAACCCACACTGGTCAAGGTCGCCACTCACCTGAGAGTGGTTGACGATTTTCGCCCGATAGGTACGAGTGGTCTCCAGCATCAGACTGTGTTCGTAACTAGTTATAGAAGATTACGTGTTAAAGTAACGACTGAGTGTGGAATATCCAGCAGTGCCATCGAACGTGGTTAGTGGAGGAATTGTCGGCTGTATCCCCGCCCTGAAGGGCGGGGTTTTAGCCTTGAATCTTCCATAATTCAGCGGTACACATATATGAGACCCGGTAGATAGACAGAGCGAATGAGTGGAGGGTGGGGCCAGTGTTCGTTTACACTCAGTGCGGCTGAGGACAATGAGAGTCAGTACCGCTGTACCCAGCCGTCGATGTCGGATACAGGATTGTGCGTCTGGCACTGTCCAGAGAGTGAGCGGCCGACAGATGGATTTCCGGATACGGTTCCACCCGACACAAAGTTGCGTGGTGCCGAGCTCGCCAACGCGACACTCCGAGGGGTGGAGTTTAGTGCCGGTGTTGATCTCAGCGACTCGACCTTCGCCGGAGCGACGATCCGCGAGTGTGACCTTGCTCGGACAGAACTCGACGGGTGTGATTTCACTGATGCGTCCGTCGTCGCATCGACGTTCCAACAGGCGGAGCTGAGTGAGGCGCGACTTGATGGGTTTACTGCCATCGATTCGTCGTTCGAGGACGCAGTACTGAATCAGACGGTCGCGGACGCAGGGGTTGAGTTTCGTAATAGCAACCTCGACGATGTGGTGTTTACCCGAGCGACTGTCGATAGCCTCACACTCGATGATACCGTTGCTACGGGGATTGATCTGACGGAGACAATATGCGGGGCTATCAGAGCCACTGACACTGATCTTTCCGACGCGATACTCATCACGACTGATGTCGGTGATATTCGAGTTGAAGGGTGCCGCGTTCGAGGGGCGGTTATCCGACGGACAGCACTTGATACTGGCTCGTTCGCAATGTGTGATCTCCGCGATGCCACACTAAATGGGACATCCGCTGTGAGTGTCGAATTTGATGCTACGCGACTTTCGGGTGCTCGCTGTCGAGAGTGTACTTTTAATGACGCTAGCTTTCGTGGGGCTGACCTGTCCGGTACCGACCTTACCGATAGTGATCTTACCGGGAGTAGCCTCAAGAATGCCGATCTCTCAGGTGCGGTCCTCGATGGAGCAACACTACAGGAGAGTGATCTCAGTGGCGTTCGATTACAGGACGCGTCGATCAACCGGAGTACTCGGTTCCCCTCGCTGACCGAGCTTGAACAGAGGGGTCTCGAGGTTCCAGAAATGCTCGGCTTGTACCGAACGCTTGTGGGGTTGCTTGAGGATGAGGATCTAACTGACGCCGCGTTTCGGCGTCGGTCGGAGTACTACACACTCCAACGCAGACAAGCACAGCTCGACGGTCAGTACGGACGCTATTTCGGACTCCTACTGAACGGAGTGGTGACGGGACACGGACAACGGCCGGCACGGGTACTGACAACGAGCATTGTGGTGGTCGCCTATTTTGCGGTTGTATATACTACGATTGGGATCGGTGTGGTACCGGGAGAGACAGACCTCATCGGGGCGCTGGTGTTCAGCCTCCAAGCGTTTAGCCCCGGCGTAACGACGAGCGTAGTCGAGGCGACCCGGATCGGGACGATGCTCGTGACGATCGAGTCGACGATCGGCTTGGTTTTGCTCGGTGTCTTCGCCGTCCTCGTCGCCCAGCGATTACAGACACTCTGATCACTCATGGATGGTTCCTCTCTTCCCGACCACGCCGAAACGAGTACCTCTCTCCGAGAAGGTATTGAGGTGCTGATTTTGGAGTCGGTCGACTGGCAGTCGCTTCGGGATGGGCGGGTACCCAGTCAGATCGGGATCGGGATTGATCCCGCGACAGCGGTCACAGTTTCGCTCACTGCGCTCTCAGTCATGTTCACTGTCGTGTACACCATGTACGACCGCCGAGCGACGGAAGTGAACACCGCCCTCTCCGACGTTAGAGACGATCTCTACCAAATCGCATCCGGCTGTAAATTAATCGGGCGGGGGGCATCTATCGAGGTGGAGTGGGAGACTGTTCAGCCGTGGCAGCGGGCACAGGTGAGTGAGGAACTACGAGCCGATATCGCTGCGTTTGAGCGCGATCTCCGTGAATTCCAGAAATTCGACGCAGAGCTTGAAGGAGAGTTACGCGAAGCGATTCGAGAATCAGACGTTGACACGGGCATGCTGCTGCCGGAGCGACTCACGCGGACAAACGGCAGGCAAGCACAATTCAAAAACGCGTGTCGTGCGGATAATCTCGATGGCCATTACATCCAGGATGTCGAATGGATCCACTTGTGCGGGCCTGCCCTGTTCTCTAGGGATTCACCGGCACAACTCCGTGAGGAGATCCGATCACAGATCGAGGAAACGGGTGCGGAACGGGATTTCAACATCGACTTCTGGGACCGACTGAATGACTCTTGGGCTGAACACCTCCATCGGCAACTGGAGGCGGGGAATCCAGTCCAAGGAGTCCTCAATGAGTTCGAGTCTAACTTTCAGAGGCGCCGCGAATGGCGGGAGGATATCATCTCAGAAGCGGATCGATTACACGTTCAGCTACAAGCCGAGACTTCCCGCTGGTACCCACGGTTGATGGTGGACATTACTAACCCGTCTGGAGGGTTCAATCGTAGCACTGCTGCCTTGGCTGACACCGAGAGCGACCCTGACAGTAGTGATGAGTCGAGTGGAGATGTTGAACGGGAGTGGGTAATGGAACGTGGGTGAAACAGGCCTCACGTTTGGGTGTCACCTCAGACGGTAGCACGTAACCCACAGACTGTTTTCGTAGCTTCAATGCGGGCTGCTCGGTGTGTAATGCTCGAGGACCGTCGAGGGATAGCCGACTCAGGGGTAGTCGGTGAAGAGAGGCGGTCTTCAGATGATCCGCGAGTTCTGTGGTACCGCGTGGATGAGTGGGAGACTCGCCCTGCCAAACTTATCGGTGGGTACCCACCAGCATTGAGTGCGTTCACGAGCTTGATGCCAGCGGTTTCGTCTCTTCGCAGATCGACTGTGGAAAGACCGTCCCCCGAAAGGGTTCTCAAGGCAGTTCTGTAGTAAATTCTCCGAGCACACCGAGCATAACTGGGTCAAAAGAGAGCCCTTGGTCAGCGTAGTAGAGCGCAATGTTGGCCTCAAGATCGGTTTTCAGGTAGTGGTCGAGGACCTCACGATACCCAGTGATCACTCGCTCATCACCAGTTGCGACGACGTCTAGAAATGCTGGCCCAAACTCGTCGCCGAAGCGGGAATTATCGAGCGGGACGCCGTTTCAGGTCGTCTTCGGGACCGGGTACCCGTAACTGTCGAGACAGTCTTCAAGCGAGGGCCACTTTTCGCCTGCGCCACACGCTGCCTTTCGATCAGTGAAGAGGTTGATATGCTGGCCCGATGTCTGGAGGGCTGGTGGTGACGGCGCCAGATCGAAGTGGGCGCATCGCTTGGCAAGAAAATCCATGTTGAAGTCGATCCCGTTGTAGCCCACGAGCACGTCGCCGTCGAGTTCGTCGATATAGCTGAACGCCGTCGTGACGAGGTCCTGCTCGTCTGAGATTCCGTGATTGCTGCGGGCGAATGTCTCGTACTGGGCATCGTTCCCGGGCGTCTCTGGCTCATGGTGACCGACCCCCGATTGCGACCGTTTCACATGGACAACGCTGAGACCGGCGAGGTCCATGGCGGTCGGGAGACATGTCCGTTGTGGCCTCGACACCCCGAGGCCGTCAGGGTAGTAGGCTATCTGGGTAGGCAGAGCCGGTACTACCCGGCAATGGGTCGCTCGTCTTGGTCGAAACCGCCGTACGAAAGGTCCGCGGTGTACACCTTCCCATCGTAGCGCACCAGCCAGGTGCCATCGTAGCTGTCAGCCTCAATCGCCGACTCCGCCGAGAACTGGTCCATTATCGACTGGAACGACTCGTCGTCGGTGCCCTCGGCGTAATAGACACCGTTGATCGCCTCATTCATTACTGACCGCTCGCCTTCCGAGAGCCCTGACAGTCTGAATAGATGCTCATCGCGAAGCTGCTGCGCGTACGCGTTAGTGCTTTCGGCGACCCTACCGACGGTGTAACGGTACCGAGTCAGGGTTTCTTCTCTGCGTTCCTCCAGCACGAAGGGGTAGACGGTGCCATTGTACCGAACGGCGCTGTACTCGCCGGACAACAACACGCTCTCGTTGGTTTCTGACATTGTGTACTCCTCTGGGATGGCGATTTCGGGGCCGGGACTGAGCCGGGGCTCACGCTCGCTCATAGCCGTGAGTAGATTACCCAACAGTCGGCGGTCACGCTCTGAGAGTTCCTCGAATCCGACGGTCTGGTCGGCTGGCGCCGTCCCGTTGAGATCGACGCCGACAGCGAATGCGGTCCCGGGCCCGGTGCCGGTGACGTTCCAGTCGATCTCGTAGTAGCTGCCCTCGTATGCGAGCGGTAATCCCCGTTGGACCGGCGGATCAGTAGCCGTGGCTGTCCCCGAGCCATTCTCGATCGCCTCTCGAACCACCCGTCGGTCGTCGGGGGCCGGACTGTCCACGACGGCCGGCCGGCTGGCGGCTTCTGCTATCTCCGCGTCGTTGGCGGCCTCCATCGACAACGATCCTGTTGCTGAGCAGCCTGCGAGCGCCACTAGCGCCAGTAAGCCGAGCGCTGCGAGCGCTTTTCGTTCCATATCAGAAGTCGTTCTCTTTCTGGCAAATAGCTGGGGGCCGTGTTACACAGCCCGCAACAGCAGCGATAAATACAATCTAGTTAGAACTCGTCTACTTATCATACACTTTTGACTTAGCCGGCTCTGTGAGGCTGTCATACAACTGTTCTCAAACCTTGCTTGACTCTATTGCGCTGGTAAATACAGTGAATTGACGAACCGTGCTACTCCGGAACCTCCTCCTTGATTTTCGGCCATCCGGTAAAAGAAAATCCAGTGATTGCTGCAAGAGTGAGCGCCGTCAGAGCAGGAACTGATTGCCCCGATATGAACAACAGCAGGCTGCCGGTCAGGGCCCTCCCGACTCCTACCAAATGGAGATTCGTGAATTCACAGCCGAATCAGCCGATAAAACGCGCTTGCGAATTGACCGCTGAGATTCTTGATAGTTTGAGATAATGTTTGAAGACTCGTGCGAGGTACAGAGCGCGAGTCTTGCGGACTGTTTCCACAGAGAACGCCGGAAACGAGCGAAATGAATTGAGTTGACTCACATCACCTCGGGTAGGATATCCCGGATTTATATGTTGTCGAGACAACATTCAGAAGATGGAAACACCACAACAATACGAGATTACTGGCCTTGGCCTATCTAGCAACAAATATACAGTCGAACAGACAGGACAGGACAAGAACTTTCGACCTGAGTATGAAGCCAGAAATATCACTGGACAGACAATATTCCGCTGTACTTATAATACGTACGAGGGGGAAACTTCCTTCGTTGATGACGACGATAATGAGTTGCTGACTATAGCGCCTAGTGGTACGCTGGATATCGCTGGTGACTACCTGCTAACAGATAGCCAGACTGGAGATGATCTCGTCGTTCTGGATAATGACTTTTCTTTCTTCCAAGACACCTGGCGGATCCACGATGCTCAGGACGGCTCCCTTGTCGCCAAAGTCACCTCGGGTGGTGGACTTATCACTATAGCTCGAAAGTTCCTGCCAGTGGGACAATTTATCGGGCACAACTTCGAGATAGCTGATGCAGCCGGCAATTCTATTGGTACTATTGAGAGCGATTTCGCAATACGTGACCAATACGAGATCAAGCTCAGCGATAGTAGTTCGGTTCCGATAGATCCGATTGTGGTGGCAACAGTGGTTATCGATGCAATCCAGGGCAATTGATCCATCGCAGACGCCACCGAATTGTTTGGACAACTCCACCAGTTATCTAACGGTTATATTTACTGCTCCCCGGTAAGGCGGAATCGGTTTGATTGCTGAACTCACGCTCTGTATCTCGCAAAGCGTTCCTAACAGAAATGAAGGAGGCGTCGGTCGACTCTGGTGTATGAATCCTCTGTACTGAGTGATCCACAGGTCAGTCAACGAGGTGTGAGAAGAGTTCTATGACACCCCCACAACCCTACTTACCAGACAGTTCATCGAATGCTGGAGTGAAACATAATTCTGTGTGAAACGTTCTATGACACCTTCGGCTCTGTTGAAACTCTCAACAGCTGATACAATTTCCCGCTCTGTGGGGTTACAACCGGATGCTACGCAGGAACGACGGGAGCGGTGTCGGGAGAAGTGATTGAACGGTATCTTGAGTATATAAAACATGGGTCGAGTGTTTGGCCTCTCTTCGACCCCGGTGGGTCGATGAGCTTGCCCTCGCAGATCATTTAGATTCGAGCGAGCATCGCATATATGAGGACGCTGAGTAAAATCATAAAAAACGGTGCGATCAACACCATGACAGCTGCCATTTCTGCGCCACTCACCTGAGGGGAGCCAAGCAGCAGTAGTGGAACACTAAGGAAAACTAGTGCCAACACGAGTGCGGCACCCACGACTGCGGGATCCTGCTCAGGGCGTTCCTCGTGTCTGATCGGCAGATCAAGTGTCTCGGTCGCGTGGTCAAGATCAGCGACAGGACCAAACTGAACTGTGTTTGTCGGGGCTGTCTCAACGTTTGAAATCTGTAGTGTTCCGGTACCAAATAGGCGGTCAGGAATGGCGTTCTTGATTTCAAATCGTGCTCGCGAGTGAATCGGAACCAGCCACTGTGGCGCATCAAGTACGGTGTCGTACGCGACAAGCATCTCACCACGCCGTTGGTACTCAATAGTGCCGTACCGGAAGTAGTAGCTCCCGGCGCGGATAATAAAAATTCCCAGTAGCACGGTGAGGCCAATGCCGACCCATAAAAAACGCGCTGTAACTATTGCGGCGACAACACCAGCCAGCAGCAGCGCGACACCGCGATTAACCACCGTGAGTAGTATCGTGGTACTGCTTCCAAGTAGGACAGATTGCGGGCTGACTGTCACTCGCGCCTCAACCGGCTCATCCGGGAGGCTTAGCTCTGGTTGTGACCGACTAAACTCACGGTCAGCACTGAGTCGGTCAAAGAGCTCTTGAAATGCGCTTGCTATTGGACCGGTAGATTCCCACGATACAGCGAGAATTGTCTTAACAATCACAAATCCTCCAAGTACAGTTACTCCGGCTGATTGGCCCATTGACAGGCCGATTATCCCCAAAAACATCACCCCAAGCGTGAGCTGGGACGGTTGTTGTAGAATTTCACGGGCGGACACATTCTTGTATGTCTTGGCTCCCAGATACTCACGGTGAAACTCGATGCCGTGTGCGACTATGAGGGCACCAACACTTACAGCGACCTCCCAAGAAAGCGCTATCGATGTCTCAACCAGCACCCAGGAGAGTATCGTAATAGGCAGTATGGTAGAAGCCCAGATACCGAGGATTGACAATGCGAAGGGCACATTGCGGGGATATATTGGTGGAAGCGTTGAGAGAGGGCGCCAGCCACCTCGTTTGTGCCGTAGTTCATGAAGGGGTTCTCGTTCTCCGACAACATCGGGGGATCCTTGCTTTGCGAACAACGACTTTAGCACGCCGAAGAGGACCGTGCTAAATGCTTCAATCCAGTAGAGTAGCAAAAGAGTCCAAACATTCCAATCGCTATAGACTATGCCAGCCAAAGGGAGCAGATTTGTACCGATGATCACAAGATCTGTAGCTGATCGGTTCGGTACCGTGGAGGGCACACCGCGCATATCGCGAATCATTTGCTCGTGGTAGATATGTTCCCGTGATATTGCGTCGATGTTTACGTGTTTGTCGTGGCTGATCTCTCCGGGTTCTCGACTGACTGACTCGACACAAATGATATCTTACTTATTTATTCATAGATGTGTAAAGCACATGAATAGAAAGCACCGAACTCCCGGCAATTAGGCCGGCTATTCCACCATAGAGCGGAGCGATCTCCAAGGAGGGAGCAATCAAATACCCGCTAGCAAATCCTAGCGGGTCAAAAACTACTGCGAGGATTATCAATTGAACCGCAAGGTCCTTTGATTGGAACCACCTGATCATTCGTTTCTCTCCCTACCGCGGATAGTAATATCACCGTTCGTAGTAGTTGCTGTAACACGGTGCGTACCGTTTCCAACCATCCGGTCGACC
This sequence comes from Halorubrum sp. CGM5_25_10-8B, assembly GCF_005435095.1. Classification (NCBI taxonomy): domain Archaea; kingdom Methanobacteriati; phylum Methanobacteriota; class Halobacteria; order Halobacteriales; family Haloferacaceae; genus Halorubrum; species Halorubrum sp. CGM5_25_10-8B. The sequence goes on from NZ_SGTY01000005.1 coordinate 175,250, forward strand.
GCTGACCCGGACTCAGTTAAATCTGCTTGGAACCCGTTGATTGTGGTGTCGCCATTGGTTGTGTCAAGCGATATTGCTGGCTCCGCGGTTGCTGGCAGGGTAATTGAGATATCACCGTTTGTGGTGTCGGTCTGGACTTCAACAAGTTCAGATGCTAAAAGTGTGATATCACCGTTTGTTGTATCGGCAGTGACGCTCTCGGCCCCGCTAGTTTCTATATCGACATCACCGTTCATCCCCTCAGCAGTAAGGTGTAATCCTTCAGGAACGGTCAGTGTCAGATCCATCTGTAGCGGGGACGAACCGAAGGGAAGGAAGCCACTATCCTCCGTGTCAACGGTGAGCGACAGGCGATCGTCGGATTGGTCGGCTTGTAGCGTGATGCGTTCTAGATCATCTTCGCTTGCTGCCCGCTTTGTGCCGTTGAGCTGGATCGTCTCACGCTGTGTATCACGAATCGCAATGTCACCGTTTACGCCTTGGACATTAATTTCTGAGATGTCGGTTCCGTCATACTCTCTGGTAACCGTAGTTTCAGCCTCGAGAGATCCGGACGTACATCCTGCGAGAGTGGCAGTTCCGGCAGCGATACACGCACCAAGCAGATTGCGTCTCGACAGTCTTTGTCCCGCCCAGTCAGGACTGCTCATACGGGCCCATGGCATACATCGATAATAAATCGGCTACTCGTGTCTCAGGCTCAGAAGCACGTACTCGCAAACCGGTGGGTGGCTGCTTAGCTATTGACCTCTTCCACGCCCTGAAGGACGTGGAATCCGTCCACCGGATTCGGGCTGTCAGTGCCCTTTGGTTTCAACCCGCCTCATGGGGAACCCCCCAAACATACGGGCGAAACTCTCGTTTTCTCTCCTTTATACGGCTGTGGCGCGGTCAACAACGCCCCATCGGAATCCGTGTCATTGCCGGGTGAACCTCCGCAGTTCACCGCCCCTTGTGGTTCGGGTCGGCATCTCACCGATTCCATAGTGTACACTATAACGCCATCACAGTAGTAAAATTACGGAGAAAGGATCTGTTGAAATCCCATTCTTCAGATATATTTTCGCCTGAAACAGCGGTTAATGAGAGCTGTATGTGTTGCGTAGTGAGAAATACGTCGAAATTACTATTCAATAGTCTAAACAATCGCCAATATGTCGAAGCTGTCTCTGATAAGTATAATACTGGGGATTGTGCTGCTCGGAGTTGCTGGATACATGGGATACTCTCAGCAACAAAGTCTCTCATCCGGGGTACAGATTGAAGCCACGGTAGAGAGCAAAGAAGTCACCATGGATTCCTCAAAAAGGGGGGACAGGTACACCCCCCACGTCACTTACAGCTACACGTACAACGGAACCGAATACACTTCCGACAACATCAGACCGGGAATAGGAACAAAAGCGTCCGACACAAGGACTGCCGCGGGAGACAGAATTGACCGGTACAATGTCGGGGAGACAACCACGGCCTATGTCGTACAAGGCTCGCCCTCGAAATCGTATCTTAAGAAACAGAGTAGCCCTCTACCACTTATATTCGGCATCTTAGGCCTATTCCTGATCGGAAGACCAGTCTACAAATCCGTCGCTTCTTAACCTCGAACCGCTCCGTTAGGGTGATGTCCTTCCGCTTGGTTGCTAAATTACTACTTCATATTCTGGCTCTAAGTCTCGCACCTGATAAGTTCCAACACGCCTCCGTGAAACGCCGAGTTTCAGATAGTGAAACGCGTCAGTACAATGTATCACATCAACACGAGATGGATCTAGCGTGACACTCAATATTGGTTCATCGCTTGCGGGAGGAATCAGCCGTGTCGCGAATCGTAACGGCTTGCTGTTGCTGGTCGCATATTTGCTGATCGGGGCTGCGTGGCAGATTCCGTTTTATAGTGCTGTCGTCACGGGGCTTGAGCAGTCAGGTACGCCGACAGGGAACGTAGCTCTCCCGGCAATCGACGCCCCGCTTGCTGTTTCCGTGAGCGCAGCTATTCTCCTGTTGCTGGGGCTTCAATGGCTCACGATTGTCACGATTCGAACGTTTGTCGGCGGTCATACACAGGAAATTCCGTCAGAGTACTACACGCGAAACATTGTGCCGGTCGTCCTGAACTCGCTTGTTGGGGGGCTCATATACGCGGTTCTCATGCTCGTCGGGTCAGTGCTCTTTGTTATTCCTGGAATCATCGCATACGTTGCGTTCATCTTTACGCTCGTGTACGTCGCGGTAGAGGACAAGAACTTCATCGCCGGTTTTCGGAATAGCTGGCAGCTAACACGCGGTCATTGGCTGCGGCTGTTCGGATTATTATTAGTAGTTGTCGCTGGGATTGGGCTCATCTCAGGTGTGTTAACAGCCATGACATCGTTAGTGGTCGGTGCCATTGCCGGGGAAGGAATAGGAATCCTGCTGTCTGGTGTTGTCGGACTCCCGTTTTCGCTACTCATCCTTGCGACCCTAGCAGAAGCGTTCACCCAACTGCGAGAGAGTAAAAAAGAGATGGTGACATCGTAGATTGTATCGACGGTAATCGCAGTGGTACGGTTACGGAGAATTGAGGAGAAAGCCTCGCGTTTTAGCGCGGGGATGAATCCGACACTACCCGTCACAGTCCACCGTTCGATGGCACGGCTGGATATTCCACGCTGAGCAAATACATAGCTTCAAGCAAGTTAGTCTACATAGGTTACGTATAGCGAAACAGGTCGTTACCCGCACCTATACTGCTTCCATACGGAACCAGTCTCGGGTGTAAGACGACCTTGATTCGCTCGGGTTCGCCGCCTCGAAACTCTGGAACGTCGGACGGTGGACGTGTAGTCGGATCTGGGATGAAATCGGTCACATTCCCAACCACAACGAACTCACCACGTACCTCAAAACCCACGAACGCTATGATGACCTGTATTCGCAGTCAAGTCAGCGAGTCCTTCAAGAACTCGCTGAGGCGTTCAACGACTGGTACGGCAAACGACGTAACGGAGACACGAGAGCGAACCCGCCCGGCTACCGTAAACACGGCGACGAACACCCGCGTTCCACAGTCACGTTCAAAGCCGCTGGCTTCAAACTCGATACCCAGTACAACCGCGTCCGACTCTCAAAAGGATCGAACCTGAAAGAGTACTGGTCGGATTTTGTCCTGTGTACGTACCAAACTCGCCCCGACGTTGACCTCTCCGCCGTGGAGAACGTCCAACAAGCTAAGATTGTGTGGACGGGCGACGACTGGGAACTACACTTCGTCTGTAAGGTCGAGATCGACGTGGATGAAGCCCCCGGTGAGAAGACGGTGGGTGTTGATCTCGGTATTAACAACTTTGCCGCGCTCGCGTATGAAGACGGTCACAGCGAGCTGTACCCGCTGAACTGCTTGAAACAGGACGACTACTACTTCAGCAAGCGAATCGCTCTGTGTGACGACTCGAATTCCGATCAGGCCACCGGGCTGAACCAGAAGAAATCGGCTCGCCGTACCCACTACTTCCACACACTCTCGAAACGTATCGTCCAGCGGTGTGTTGACGAGGAAGTTGGAACTATCGTGGTGGGAGATCTCTCTGGCATCCGTGAGGATGAGGAGAACGCCGAGTCAAAGGACTGGGGCATACACGGGAATCTTGATCTACACTCGTGGGCGTTCGACCGTTTCACAGACCTTCTCGAATACAAAGCCGAAATGGAAGGTATTACGGTTGAACAAGTGTCTGAGCGGGATACCTCGAAGTCGTGTTCGTGCCGTGGTCGGAAGCGTGACGCAAACCGTGTTGAACGCGGACTGTATGTCTGCGATGAGTGCGAGACTGTGGCGAACGCGGACGTGAACGGTGCTGAGAACATTCGGCAGAAAGTATCTCCAAGTCCTGCCACGGATGGCGGTGATAGGAGTAACGGCTGGTTGGCACAGCCATCGACGTTCTTGTTTGACAAAGAAACTGGTGCGTTTGTACCTCAAGAACAGGTCACGTCGTAAACCACAATATCCCAACCCAGCGGTGCGGTGCCATGGGAATCCTCGCCCTTCAGCGCGGGGAGGATGTCAATTGCTGAAGAGTTCCACAAGGCCGCACTCTTCAATTAAAACTCACCTCAAAATCGTCTGTCTGAGGATCCAAGCTTCCTATCCACGCCCGAATAAATCCCATTGGGATCAGATATACCAGTAATGTAGGCAATGAGCTGAGGTCGCTATCGATTGTGAATGCGATACCGGCTAAAACCAACGTCACGGGGGCGAGTACGTATACAAATATCAAGTACAATTCAGTGAGTGGGGCGTACACAAACGCCAGCGGGTCTGTCGGTGATTTCTGTTTGTATGATTGCTCAGCAACAAAGTGCCGCCAAACACGGCTCAGCTGAAACAGCACGATGCCAGCGATCGCGAGGCCGACTGACGCGGGTAGGTCCGAACCAAGACTGTATCTGGAGGCAACAGAGCGGATTATAACGCCGACAATCACGGCATTGAAAACAACTTTGGACCAGACAAATTTGATATTTCGGCAGTATACTGGTGGGAACAAGCCAATCAGCTGACGTGGGGTCGGGTCGGTGTCCCACATGTCTCCGTCCCGACCGTCTACTGGTTTCGGAGTAAACAACGCAATAGGAAAAAAGAAGAGCTGGATAATCGCTACCTCGATGAGATACACCAGTGCGATCTCAACGAGGTTCCACTGAAACACGACCACTCCAACAATGAGTCCAAAATTCAGTATGAGCCCAAGGAAAAAGTCGCTAGACTCTCCCAGTTCTCTGAACGTGGTATCAACAACCGATGTCCAGCTGCGTTCACCCATTTGCTAGTTGGTTTGTTTTCACACGTTCATGCTTATTTTCATTTCCAAACAGAACCTGCTAGCTAAGGTCTGTGGCCAGCACGTTTGGTGAAATAAGACGCGACTCCGGTGTCGCCTCGCCCCAGCAAACCCAATTCGATACAACCACTATTACCGGTCGAAACTGAGCAACATTGAACGACCCGACGATGAGTGAAGATATTATATAGATCAAGGAGAATACCTGCGGCTTCAGCCGCAGGATGAATCCGACAACTCGGAGTCAATCTACACTACAATAGCCACACTGAGATTTGGCAATCCGCATCTTAAAGTGACAGGCAATCCCACGTATAGATAGGAATCAGACTGGGAACAGAGCGACTCCCGTTAGTCCTACGATGGCGGCCTGTCCGCCCCAAGCAATGAGACAGTAATCGGAACCAGTTGGGTGAGCGGTCGGTTCTTATAATGAACCGATACAGTGCCCGACTGCTGTACGCACCACAGAAAGTAACTCCAAGTCCAGCGAAGTCTGCCGGACTCCCCGAGGAAAAAACAACTCCGGGAGTCCGAACACGATAGAGGATAGGAGTACCGGGGGCTTGGCACTCCCAGCAGTCCCACCCGTCACAGTCCGTGAACCCCACACGGATTCTCACCGTGTCGGAGTTCGGTGGAACTGTAAACCTGAAATCTCCAACGCTCAGGATTCCTCCGCGTTTACGCGGAGGAGGATGTCAAATGCTTCGGATACCTTCCTGAATTATGACTGGGGCACCCCTCAGGCTCCAACGAGCGGACGAAGCCACTCTCTCTTATGTCGAAACTAGACTTGAAGCGAATGGCTTGCCGTCTCAGGACGTACGGTCGAAGCCAGACTGCTTCTACATCGGCTACGACGGCGACGAACGGATAGGCGTCGTAGGTATCGAATTGTATGGGACTGACGGTCTTCTACGGTCGGTTGTCGTCGAAGAAGCTGTGCGAGGCCAGGGATATGGAGCAGCACTCTGTGCGGTTGTGGAAACGGAAGCGCAGTCTGCCAGCGTTGATACGCTGTACCTGTTGACAACAAACGCTTCTAGTTTCTTTGTCGACTTGGGATACGTGGAAATAGATCGAAGTACAGCTCCAAGGGCTATTCAGCAAACTACAGAATTCGACGATATCTGCCCTTCAACAGCTACCTGTATGAAAAAAACTCTGTAGCACCAGACCTGTTCTCTAGCTCTTCTGTACTGAACGATTCGTGAGTCATCTGTACTGAGCGATTCCCACTATGTGTAAGGGGTCTTCGATGACCACCTGTTTGTGCCAACTCATGAGCCCTAGACACCCCCGAGAAGGATGTGCTCGACGACATCTGCGAATGTAACCTTTTCGCGCACCTGCTGTATCTCGACGGTGACATGCCACCGCTAGGAGCGGTGACACTGGCAGGTGCCGCCGCTTCCTTCGCTACACAGGGCGGAAGCGACCTGTAGGGACGCGCGCGGCGCGAGAAGTGCGCGATGGAGCATGACCCAAACGCGGCGACGCCGCAGCACGCCGCCTCTGTCCTCGTGGCGTGCGGCCTGCTCGCGACGATGCTCACTGCGGCATTCGCATTCGGGAGCGGTGGTCCGGCCACTGCGGCGCTGCTTGTTGCCGGTGCGAAAGGCGTGTGAAATATCGACCTCGAGGAGCCCGGAGAAGAGCCGTCAGTCAGTCGTGGGTCCGGAGGTTCGTCACGTCCATCAAGTCGGTGAGAAGTCTCGTCTCGAAGTCAAAATCGGCGACGATGAGTTCGGCACCGGTGGAGCGCGCTGTCGCGGCGATGAGGAGATCGCGGGCAGCCATGCGCTCACCGTCATCCATCAACTGGTCTTGTATCCGCGTGGCTTCGAGGGCGATCTGGTCGTTGAGTTCGAGCGACTGAACGCCACCGAAATCCTGCCGGATCGCGACGACATCGGTGGTCCCAGCACTGATTTTCCCGTTGAGCACCTCGAAGACGCAGAGCGCGGACGTGAGGTAGGGCTGTCCGCGGTCCTCGACGAATTGACGGTGTCCGGGACGCCTTCGAGCATGTCGATGACGACGGAGGTATCGAGGAAGATCACCGCTCAAAACTCTCTCGCGAGCGCTTGACGGCGTCACGTGCGCGGTCGGCGGCTTCCGGGCTCCACGCGCCGATGTTGATCGGATTCTCGGTCTGAGCGAGGCGTTCGAGCAGCTAGTCGAACGTCTCGTCATCCCGTTTCAGGCTCTCTAGCATCTCCTTCGTGTCGTCAGAGACGCGGATTGACGTACTCATGTGTATACAAACTGTATACACGAGTTATTATCTTTTGGCGCTATCGTTGGACCGGTGAACCGCCTCAGGGTCAAGCCCCGAGGCTTCCCGTGGTACAGTTATAGGTCACAGACAAGCCAGATCTTCGAACGGGCCTACGCGGAACCGTCGCGGAACCGTTCGATCGGGATATCGGAGACGTCATCATAATCGTCGTCACCGCCAACGAAGAGCGTCGCGTCAACATGTTCAGCCGTTGCCAGCGCGAACGAGTCGCCAAGCGTAGGATTATACTTGAGCGTATACTCCGAGGCGTCCGTCCAAGTATCGGCGACATCTACCGTTTTGATACCGAGATTAGTCAGCCAGTCGAGATACTCGTCGGCTGTGTCGCGGTCGTACTTTCGGGCGATTGTGTACCGGATCTCAGCGAAATTCACGTAGCTGGCGTAGCCGACGGTGTCCTCGACTGCGACCGCGTCGAGATACTCTTCTACAACCTCGCTGCCTAGTTCATCGTCGGCGTGTGCTATCAGCGGCTCAGCGCCGAAGACAACGCGGTCAGGAGCCGACATTATTCTTCAGTTGAGAACTGCGAGTCACGTTCATTCCGGTCCTGGTCGCGTTTCTCTTCGAGAATCTCGGACGCAGGCTTGTCTGTACTCGCTTCGCTACGGGCGGCAAAGCCGCGCATCTCGCTCGGTGAGCGGACCTGTTCAACGATCACCTCTCCATCTTCGGTTTCCCGGAACAACACCTTCCCAGGCGCTTCGATCCCGAGCTTTTCGCGGAACCGTTTTGGGATGGTCGCCTGGCCGTGCTTAGTGACGGCGACAATCTCTTTTTCAGAGTCATTTGGTTGTTCTGACTTACTCATAGTTCATAATTAGATCTCAATCATAATCAAATTTTCTTCTTATTGACAAATAGTTGTTACTCCTCTGTCGGATGTTTTGGTCGAGTTCGAGGTGTGGTTCGGCTTTTGAGGAACGCGAAATACTAGAGTCAAACAGTCCTCGAACGCAGCGGTTCGATTACCCGTTGTGGTCAATATATCCGGCTTCCCATTCAGTCCGAGCTTCGATCTCTCTCGTGCCCCGGCGAGTAGTGCTGTACTCGTTGGTCCGTCGGTCCCGCTGGCTTTTTTCGATGAGTCCCTTCTCAACGAGCGTGTCGAGGTTGGGATAGAGCCGCCCATGATGGATTTCCTTTTCGTAGTAGTCCCCGAGCTCGTCTTTGATCGCGAGTCCGTGGGGGTCATCAAGTCCAGCAACTACGTACAGCAGATCGCGCTGAAAGCCAGTGAGATCGTACATGTCTCAATTTATTCATTCGGGTTTTGAAACACTATTGATCTGGTGACTGCGTGTTATAGAATACGTTTCACACCGTTTAAACAGTGATTTTTGACTGCTTCATCTCACGCTTAAGTCGGAGGAGTACCGTATTTTCGTCTCCATAGTCTGGCTATCGTGGGGCAGATGCTACAGCAGAGACTAGATCTCGGTGGAGAGTGTTTTCAGGTTTGCTGTCGCGAGCTCGTCGGTTGCGATAAGGCGAAGTCGGGGGCGACCGATATCTGGTGGGACTTTTTCAGTCTCGATGAGGCTAGCATCTTCGAGTGCTGATTTGGCCCGTGAGAAGGTTGCTTTCGAAGCGATACCTGTATCCTCTCCCCATTTCGAGACGTCGTAGAGGAAGACCTCGTTGCGGGCTGCGAGGATAAGCATGATCTCGACGATACTGAGGTATTCGTTGCTGTTGGAAATTTCTTCAGCGTGTGCGAGGACTTCGTCGAGCTCGGCTGCGATATCGTCACCGATCTCTTCTCGGAGCGTCTGTTTCACTACTGAGAGGGCAGGTGCCCGGAGGTGACCAGCCCGCTCGAATAGGATTCAGCCATGCTCCCACCCATCGAGAACAAAATATTCTGGCGAGCGCACACACGCTTCGTTCGCACGGCTGCGTGTCGACTCCGAATCGAGCGTGACCAAGCGCAAATCATGACGGAGATTCGCGGAGAATCCCTTGTATTTCAACGTCGAGGTGATATCAACGCGAAGCTCACCCAACTCTCTGCGGTGACAGATCCGCACCGCGAGCCGTATTCATACCGTGTGATCACCGCTAACGCGGCTTCGATACCGGCGTGTCTGATCGAAACCTCGGCGCTGAGAATCTCAGCGTCAAGCGGTGCTACGGCTGTCTCACTAGTACGACTCGTCGATCACGGTGGTGCCGGTATCATCGATTACGTTGACCGTGTCGCCACCGTTGTTCCAGATCGCCCTTGCGCTTTGGCCCCAGTACAATTCTGCTTCCATATCATCGCCAGTCCCGGAGTACAGGGTCACCTGCGCGCCCGACTGAAGCGTAAACCCGTCGGGGAACTGGTACTCTTTCGACGTCGCATCTGACACAGTGTAGCCGGTGAGATCTAACGCGCTGTCACCGCTGTTTTCGAAAACAACGTTTTCCTGTGGCTCCGCGAGGTCGTCACCCTCGGTATCTTCGTTTACCGTAACGAGGTCTAACGAGCCGCCTGCCGAAGGATCATCAGCAGTAAACGGTGTGAACAGCTCGCTGAACCCAGCCGTATCGAAGTTTGTCGTTGTCGGAACTGTCTCGACTCCGGTGAGATTGTTCTGTGCGTCGGTCACCGCCGTATCCGTGAGTTCGACATCGGTGCCTAGCTCACTCACTACCGGATCAAAGTTGCTGAGTGCGTCAGTGTCGGCCGCACTCCCAAGGAGAATCACCGCCCCACCGGCGGCAGCGAAGTCAGCGACCGCCGTCACCTCCGCTGAGCTCAATGCTTGAGTCGGTGTCGAGAGGATCAGCGCGCGGGCCGCCGGAGTGCCGTCTGCGGCAAGCAGATCTGGGCCAGGATCACTCGCCAGATCGACGACGCCTTCGAGATCGATGAACGCCTCGTCCCCGGGCGCCTGTCCTTCGAGATACCGCAGATAATACGCGGCGTCCTCGGCAGATACAGCGAAATCAGCCGCGAACTGGCCGTGCCCGCCGTCGACGATCACCGGGCCGGTCGCGTCGCTAACGTAGTCGATCACGTTCGTCAGGAACGGGAAGACGCCGTAGGCCCGGATGCCAGGCCCGCCCTCACCAGCCTCAAAGGATTCTTCGATCAGCGGCCCTCCGACCGCAGCGACGTTTGCGTCGGGATCAACGGCGACCAGTGACTCGCCGTCCTCTGACGCAACCGGCTCTTCGGGTCCAGAGACAGCGACCGGCTCCGGGAAGAACAGCTCGTCAACGGGGTCGTCACGCCGCTCATCCGTAGCCGCCTGATCGGCGATCTCCCAGATTCCTTCACCACTCGCACGCGCGTCCTGTTCAAGATCCCAATACGCATCATGCTGACTTAGGCCCGAGTCATAGACCCGTGCCTCGCCGGCTTCGATCACCTGTTCGTTGTACACGGTCCCATCCGGGAGTTCAAGAAAGCCGAGGAGGCGTCCGAAGTTGCCGCGTAGGCCTTCCCCCTCGTCGAATGACAGCGTCACCGTCTCGCCGGCAAGTTCGTTGACTGCGTAATTTGTTGCGTCGTCACCTTCACTTTTCAGCGCTGGCCCGTCGTCGATCCCCTCGTATTCTTGGAGGCGTTCGGTGGTGTCTCCTGTTTCCGGGGTGTCGATGCCGACAATACGAACCGTATCAACGGTGCCGTTTTCGAAGACAATGTCAACGGTGTCACCGTCTGCGACATCAGTCACATCGACTTCATACGTTTCTGATAGGTCTAATTCGACACCAAGCCCATCACGATCCACGAACAGCTCGGGGAACGCCTCGGTGTTGAAATTCGCTGTCGTCGGGACGAATGGTGCCCCCGTGTTGTTCTGGTCGTCAAGTACCTGATCGTCGTTAAATCGGAAGTCAACGTCTAACTCCGTGGCGATCTCGTTCAGATTGTCGGTCGCGTCGAAGTTGTTGAAGTCCGACTGATCATGAAGGAATACGATACCTCCTCCATCGACGAATCCCGACAACGTGGTGAGTTCGCTCTCGGTGAACCCGTTGGACGGTGAGGTGATGACTACCGCATCAGCCCCACTTAGATCGGCTTCGATATTATCTGTCACTTCGTAGACGTAGCTGTTGGTTTCAGCGTACTCACCAAACGCTTGGAAGTCATCACCATCGTTCGGTGCGACGGTATAGAATTGACCGTGACTCTCGTCGTGGAGCACGGTTCCGGTCCCTCCGAGCAGTTGGTCGTAGAGGTTGAGTAAGAACTCTTCGTTGCCGAACTCGAAGAAGTTGGTATCGGTTGCTACAAACGGTCCAGTTACGCCGACAACACTGCCGTCAACGGCAACGACAGGAATGTCGACATCGTCGGGGTACGACACCGCATCATCGTTTCCGTCTTCGTCACTGTTGACCGCAGGTGGCTCAGCCTGAATTGGGATGATAGATTCGTCAGTGAGCGGCTCTTGGTTCGCATCCAGCAGGCTGCTGACGGAGTCGAGCTGGACCGATGGAATTGTTTCTGTGGGCGGGGCCGGCTCCTCGTCCGGATCTTCTCCGTTGGGATCGTCATCTGCTGCCTCGATTGTCAGTGTGGGAGCGTACTCATCACTCTCGATCCCGGTTGTGTCAAGATACAGGCCGACCGAAACCGACTCGCCAGCGCCGAGTTCGACGGCATTTGCGTCCGAAAGCGGCGTTTCGGGATTATTTGTGTACAGAGTTAGCTGGTCGTCGTTGAAAGCTGCGCTGCCAATAGTCGTCCAGACGAACGTGGGATCTTGGCTGTTGTTCGTGACCTCAACGATGTCGTCGAAGGTGTACTCCGTATCAACACCGACACCCAAGCCGTCATCACCACTAATATCAATCACTAATGCGTCACCGGAGTCGTCGGTGAACTGCCCGTTTTCCTCGCCCGGGATGAGGGCTAAAAACGAGTTCGCGTCGTCGGCAACGCTAATGTTCACCTGTCGGTCCGCCGATGCTGTTGAGAAGGCGCCGGTGCCAAGTGCTGCGCCGGTGCCGGTCGCTGCGCCAAGGCCGAGCAAAATCGTGCGTCGTCTCATTGGTAACCGTGGACTACTGAGTACTGGCGTCCGGTGTGCCTGTGGTTCCTGTGACCGACACTGCGAAAACAGCGCTGAGTGCCGACTGCCACTCCCACACGACTGACTACCCCCCGTCTGTCCACATAACGAGAGTATGTTTAATTGATATTAAACATTGGTATCTCCACCCCCCTCGTGTATAGATAGCATAATAGAGGTACTAATTTGCTGTTCGCGAACACCAGTTTAGGACAAATTCGCTGCTGGTGACAGTCTCGGGGGGCTATCAAGGCACTCTCCCGGTGCAGAAGGCGAGGTGCTACAGATCGCGGACATACAGAGTCTATTGTTGCGCCGGTGATGGGTGCCGGCGCACACGTGCCGGCGATGATCGATGTCGACACGGAGCCAACTCAGATTCGTCGAACGTGGACCAGGACGGCGAACCAGCTGATAACGACCGCGTCGCTCAGGTGTATCGACATTCGGACGGCTACCCGGAGAGCGTGCTTCGCGATCTTGCGCAGTTGAAGGAACTTCTCGACTCGACCCTCGCCGAGCGAGGACCGGGGTACACGGCAGCGTCGTTCGTGTTCCTCGACAAGCTCTCGACGATCGACCTGTATCTGGATGGTGACCCAGATCGAACGATCGAAGCAACACAGCCAGCGGATCTCCTTGACTCATCCAATATGGAGCATCTCGACCAGCCGATGTTCCTGCTGGGACACGGCGTCGAGAATCCGGCTGACGGTATCCATGGCGACGAGGAGTATCTCTACGTCGTCGAACTCCCTACACGGAACCTGTTCGACGAGCCGACCGAGTGGACCGTCAAAGTGAGCGGTCACTCCGCGTTCCCCCGCTGGGACGGCCCGACCGACAAGGCCTTCGAGCAGGCCAGCTGGCAGTTCCACGGCCCGCTTGAGCATGCGCTCGAAGAGATCGTCGCCGAGCCGGCGTGAACGCTCAGCTCGCTCAGATGATGCCGCCGATGACGAGTAGTCCGACGGTGACCAGCAGCGTCGCGACAACACTTCCCCCGGCCAGCCACTTGTTCTCCATCGCCTTCTCGTGAAGTGGCATCGCGGCGTACTCTTCGCGGAACGCCTCGAGGTTCTCCTCGTCGTAGAAGTACTTCATCTTCAGCGCGAACCGTTCCGTCACCGCACAGCCCGTACAGACCGGCTCGCCTTCCAGCCGCTCCGATTTGATGTGACTGGAGCAGGCGATGGCCCCGCAGTTCAGACAGTAGGTGTACGTCTCATCGACGCCGCTCGCGTCACAGTGGACGCACCGATGGATGCCGTCCTCGGCGGTCACTCGTGACGGCCCTGCCGCGTAGTACTCGTAGGGATAGGTGTACTCCTGGACGTCGGTGGTGTGTCGAACCTCGGGAAGGTACACTGGTTCGATCGACTGGACGGAGATATCCGAGCGGTTCGGCTCACAGGTCTTGTTGTACGTGACGTTGTTGTCGCCCGTGTAGGTCACCGTCGTTGTGTGGTGCTGCTGGAGCCGCTCGACGGCCCACTCCTTGTACTCCGTGGGTCTGCCCGAACCGGTGCTCCTCGACGTCGTCGAACACCTCTCCGAACTGCTCGGCATCGAGGTCGACCGTCGCGTGGAGATTCTCGGTGACCAGCGTCCCGACGTCCTCCTCGACGACCTGCGGCTGCCCGCGTTCGGCGTGGGCGACGAATCGGCTCCGGTCGTTGATCCGGTGGACGACGCCCACCGACGTCTCGAAGACAGCGTTCGTGTCCGCGGTGACCGCGACCACCGGGCGGAACGTCACCGATGAGTGTGGGTCTGGGAGGTCGGCGGCCTCGATGTTCTCGATGTCGCGGAACGCCTCCATGACGGGCGCGTCGACGTCGGCGGCCGGATCGTACGGGCGGAGCGTCTCGTCGCAGAGAATCTCGATGCGACCGTTGTAGAGGTCGAGGCCGATCTCGTCGGCGATCTCCCGGAGGTCCTCGCCATCGAGTAGCTCGATTGGATGTGGGTCGTCGTTCTGCTGGAGGCGGTCGGCGTACTCCTGAGCGGGGTTCGTGAACCGACCCGTGGTGACGACCATTCCGCGTTTCGGGCCGTCGAAGTCGAACGTCGCGATCGCCGAGTGAAGCTTCTGGACGACCGGCCGTCCGACTGTCTCCGTGTGCTTACACTCAACGATGATCGCACGCCGGGTGCTGTCGACGACCTCCTCCATGATGACGTCGCGACCCTCGTCGGCGGTCTTCGCAGCCTGACGAACATTTTTGTAGCCGAGGTTGCGGAACACGTCCTCTATCACGTCCTCAAACTCGAACCCCGAGAGGTCGTCCAGTACTGCCATCCGATGGTTATCGGACAGTATCTTGCTACAACTAAATACATTGCCGACGGTGGCGATAAAGTCGCGACGATGGGGGGCGGGCTCCCTCGCCGGGCGATTCGCTGGAGAAACTCTGTCGGCACGGCCCCATGGATCAGCGCGTCGAACGCGCCATGTACGGAGGCGTGTCGCGGAACGGCCCAAAGGGCTGGAACATGAAAGCCCGCGAGAGGCGAAACCGAAAACGCGCTCAAGGCTGTCGTCGAAACCAGATTCATTTTAGCCTGAAATGGGCGCGGGCGGTACAGAAAGCGCCCATATGCTCGGGAGGGGCGGTCACGAGCGACGCGGAGGGGGGAAGCGGTGAGCGGGGCATGTCATAAGAAAGAACCTGTTCAACCGGGATGCTCAGTCACACAGCCGACATTCTGGTGGACTCAGAAAGGGTGGGGCCATCTTGGTCGTCCCCAACCCTCCGAGCACCACAGGCACGAGGAGCGCAGCGGCGTCCTCATGAGCGGAGTTCCCGCGAGTGTAACGAGCGGGAGCACGGAAGAGGAACGGAGTGAGTCTTCAGGAGCGAACGAGAGCCAGCGAGACGTAGTCTCGCGCGGTCGCAGGATGCCGAGCGGCCGAGAGCTTTCAGATATCGTCACGGGCGCTGGCTGTTCGGCGTCGGCACTCGGAGGCCGGTTACGGAGAATTCGGGGGGAGGGCCTCGCGCTTTATGGCGGCGAGGAAGTCAATCGCGAGAGAGCCAATCACTCAACGGACGGTGCCGTCTCGTCGGTCCGCCCAGGGATTTCAACCTCTATTTCCAGCTCCTGTTCGCCGTAGCCTTCGTACTCGACTTCAAGCTCAACTGGTTCACCGAAACTGAAGGGGAGCTTCCACTCATCACCGGTTATGGTTAGTTCATCACTCTCCTGAAGCTGCTCACCGATTTCAACTAAGAAACGCCCTGCCTCAGCGGCGGAGAGGCGGTACTCCTGTTCGAAGTCTCGACCCTCTCTGATGAGAGTCAGGTCGCTCTGTGTCTCGTCTTGAGCGTCAGCGTCGGACTGCGTCATCACGTATTATTTTAGGCGGGCCTAAATAAATGGTGTGGTACCGTCACTAGACAGCGAGCAGTAAGGATACCGGGGGTACCTCTTGGGACAGCTCATTGCGCTACGCCCCCTCAAGCGCAATCGCCCGTCTCGGGTTCCCCTTCGAACCCCGTCTGCTGGCGCAGGCGTTCGAAGGAGGCGCTACCGACACAGGACGAGTCTAAACGCGTCTAACAGTCAACGAACGACGATACCAGAACGAAACGGTCGTGATAACTGAAGCATCGGTCCAAGTCCGGACAGAGCGGTCGTCACCGCGATCGGTTCACGTGACTGTGTCCACGCTTTTTGATTTCGTCTTGACGGCGATATCCGCGCAGAACAGGAAACGGACGTACACAGCCCCGGCACGGGGCGTTCGGGTGATAGCGGCGTCCGGGTTAGATTGCCCGGTCATTCGTCCTCCCGAGCCGCGATGACCTCTGCGACACTCTCGTACTCGGGTTCGTGACGGAGACACGCGCTCGTCCGTCCCGGCCCCTCATCGTAGCCGCTGGGGTGTTCCTCGTCACAGCGCGATCCAAATGCCTCGCGCAGTCGTTGGGCGGCTACCGCGTCGTCACCGGCTCGCGCGTGTTCGAGTGCCTCTTCGATGACGGATTTAGCTGTTGGCGACAGGTCGTGCTCCGCGAGGAGTTCTTCGACAGTCTCGGTCAGACTCTCCCCGGCGGCGTCAAGACCGACGAGGCTCTTGAGTGCCGCGGTCGCTGAGCGCTCGGATCGTGCGCGGGTCCGGAAAAGGACGCGCAGTTCGTCCAGCGCACGCCACGTCCGTTCCGGGAACTCCCACTCGTCGGGTCTGATTTTGGCGGGACAGCGCGTCGCAAACGGACAGCCAGCAGGAGGGTCCCGCGGACTCGGGGGCGTTCCACGCAGGGTGACGCGCCCACCCTCCCATGGCGAGCCGCTTCCGGGGATAGCCGAGAGTAGCGAGACAGTGTAGGGGTGTGCGGGATTCTCGTATACCTCACGGGTTGGGCCCAGCTCCACGATGTTACCCAGATACATCACGGCGACCCGGTCCGCGATATGGCGCACGACGCTGAGGTCGTGAGCGATAAAGAGGTAGGTCAGCCCAAGCTCGTCCTGAAGATCCTCCAGCAGGTTGATGATGCGCGCCTGTACGGATACGTCGAGCGCGCTCACGGGCTCGTCGAGCACGAGGAAATCCGGCTCTAACGCGAGCGCCCGAGCAATGCCAATACGCTGGCGTTGCCCGCCCGAGAACTGGTGCGGGTAACGGTAGAAGTGATCCTCCGTCAACCCCACCTGCTCAAGAAGTTCGAAGGCGCGCTCACGGCGTAGCTCCGATTTGTGCCGCTTGACGGCGACCGAGACGGTCGTCGTCCCGTCACGCCTCACGCTGACGTTCAGGTCCTCAGCCGTGAGCGGGAGTCCCTCGCGCACGGTGACCTTGGTGCCGTCGCTGCGGAGCCGAACGGTGATGTCGGCGGCCCGGTCGGGGCGGCACGGCGTCACGTCGCTCCCCTGCACCTCCGCATCGACGTCCTCTACTGCGACCCGGAGGAACGGCCAATCGTGGGTCTTCAGAGGCTCTTTAATGATTTCGCCAACAGTCATCCGCTCGTTCAGGCTCTCTTGTGGGTCCTGGAACACCATCCCGACGCGGCGTTGCCAGCGCCGTCGTTCACGCCCGCTCAGATCGGTCACGTCTGTCCCCGCTGCGGTGACGGTTCCGTCGGTGGCGTTGTTCAGCCCCAGAATCGTCCGCCCGAGCGTCGTCTTCCCACAGCCCGATTCGCCGACGAGCCCGATAGTCTCGCCCTCGTGGATGTCGAGAGAGACGCCATCAACCGCCTTTACAGGTGGCGACGACCGGATGAATCCATCCTCTTCGTAGTATGTTTTCAGTTCCTCGACGGAGATCACGGGGGGTTCGGCGGTGGTCACGCCGAATCACCCCCGCTGACGGCTTCGCTGCCGTCGAAGACGGTCCGTTCGGCCGCCCCCCCGCTTCCGTCCTCGTGGAGCAGGCAGGCAGCAGAGCGTTCGGCTCCAACGTCGACATGTTCCGGGGGCTTTTCACGGCACTCGGCAAAGGCGTATGGACAGCGCGGCGCGAACCGACAGTCCTCGGCCCGGCCGGTCGGCGTCGGAACCTCCCCCTCGATCGTCGGGAGCCGCTCCGCGGCGTTCGTCCGGCCGGGAATGCTCCGTAACAGCGCCTCCGTGTAGGGATGGGCCGGCTCCGAAAACAATATCCTAGTTGGGGCGCGCTCAACGATTTCGCCCGCGTAAATAACATTCACCCGGTCGGTGGCGTCCTCAATGACGCCCATATCGTGGGTGATGAAAAGGATGGCAAGGTTCTCCTCGCGTTGGAGGTCAGCAAGTAGGTCGAGAATCTGGGCTTGGATGGTGACATCCAGCGCCGTCGTCGGCTCGTCACAGACCAGTAGGTCGGGGTCACACGCCAGCGCCATCGCGATAACGGCGCGTTGTTGCATTCCTCCCGAGAGCTGATGGGGATACTCCTCGACGCGGCGGCGCGGGTCAGGAATTCCCACGTCCTCCAAGAGTCCGACCGCCCTTTCTGTCGCTTCGTTCCCACGGAGGCCCTGATGGATGCGTAAGGCCTCCTTGATTTGATTACCGACGGTGTAGACGGGGTTCAGCGAGTTGGAGGGGTCCTGAAAGACGATGGCGATATCTCCCCGGTGGCGCTCCCAGTTGTCGTCGGTAAGATCATCGCCACGGAAACCGATCTCGCCTCCCTCGATGCTGCCGGGCGAGTCCACAAGCCCGAGTATGGAGCGGGCAGTCACCGACTTACCCGAGCCGCTCTCACCGACGAGCCCGACCGTCTCACCCTCGTGGATGTCAAAGGAGACGCCGTCGACGGCGTGTATTTCCTCGTGCTCAGTGTGGAAGACAACCTCTAAGTCGCGGACGGCAAGGAGTGGCTCCTCGTTTGGGCCGACACTCATGCCCCACCACCCCGCCCGGCCGCGCCGTCCTCGGTCGTGGCGTCACTCTGTGGGTCAATGGCGTCACGGACGCCGTCACCCAGCGCGTTGAAGCCGGTGACGACCAGCGTGATGAGAAGGCCGGGGATCAGGGAGATATGCCACGACCCAGTCGCGACGTAGTCTTGGCCGAGGTTGATAGCACGCCCCCACTCTGGCGTCGGGGGCGCGATGCCCAACCCCAGATACGAGAGCCCTGCGATAGAGATTATCGCACCCCCCAGCGTCATCGACCCGTAGATGAGCAGGTAGCCCGTGATGTAAGGGAGCATGTGTTTGCGCATGATGGTTAGCGGCCGCTGGCCGAAGCTCCGTGCGGCGTCGATCCACTGGCGCTCGGAGACCTGTAACGCCGGCCCCCGCAGGGAGCGCCACATGTAGGTCCATCCGGTTCCGGCAAAGATGAGCGCCAACACGAAGCCGCCGCTGTATATTTCGGCCAACCACGTCCCACTAAGAACTGTCGTGAGCATGATGAGAAGCAGCAGCTGTGGCATCGCCATCACCGAGTCGGATGCGAGCACTAACCCCAAGTCAGTACGACCCTTGTAGTAGGCTGCCACCAGCGCCAGTGACGCCGCAATACCCGCACTCAGTCCGACGGAGAGGAGCCCGATGACCAAAGAGAGTCGCGAACCGGAGACGATGAACGTGAAGAGGTCTTGTCCCGAAGGGAGTGTCCCGAAGGGGTGGAACCGTCCGAAATCGTCGTACTCCATCGGGAGCACCCGCTCGGGGTTGTCGCCCCGCGATTGGGAGGCGAGATTCGCCTCCCCGACGAGCGTCGTCTGTACCGCTTCGGCCTCACTGTCCCAGTACGTTATCTCGTTGGAGTAGGAGTTGCGCATGTTCTCGTCGACAGTTGTTGGCCCGAGCACCGGCGCGAAAACGGCCATCACAACGAACATGAACACAACCACGAGCCCGAAGATACCCCACTTGTGCCCGCGGAATCGGTCAACCATGTCGTCGCGGGGGGTCCAGTCCGCCGTGCGATACTCGCGGCGGTAGAGGCGGTAGCCGAGAATCACCCAGCCGGCGAACGCGAAGGCGTAGAGGTAGACCAGCGCGGCTCGAATCCCCCACGCAAGGCCGGGACGCAACCCGAGGAATGTACCGACCCAGCGGCTCCCGTTCCAGTAGCCGTCGTTGGGTATTACCTCCCGGGAGAGCAACGTGGGGATCTGTTCCACCGCAGTCTCGACGGCGGTGACGAACGCGGCTCCGGGCAACGGCGTCACCGCGAGGAGATCCCCGAAAACGCCGATAATAAAGCCGAACAACGCCCCCGCCTCTATCATCAAGAGGACGGCCCCGATTGCGGCCCAGACGGCGGCCGGTGAGTTCGTCGGAAGCAGCGTTCCAGAGGTTGTTTCGTGTGCGCGCGCCATCTCAGTTACCCTCCAGCCCGACGCGGGGGTCGATGAGCGTGTACAACAGGTCTTGGATGAGGTTAATGCCGACTATCATGAGTATGAACACGTACATGAGCGTCCCCACGAGCGGGAGGTCGCCCTGAATCGCCGCTTGGTAGAACAGGTTGCCGATCCCGTTGATGCCGAAGACCGTCTCCACTAACACCGACCCGCCGATGAGCAGGAACGCCTCGCTGGTGATGATCGGCACGAGAGGAACGAGCGCGTTGCGCAGGATGTGCTTCCAGACGAGCGCGCGGTCCGAGACCCCCTTCGCTTTCGCGAGGTCGATGTAGTCCTCGTTTCTGACCTCCAATACCGCCGTCCGCCCGATGCGCATTTCGTTGCCCATCGAGGCTGAGCCGAGGACGACGGCCGCCGGGAGGACCTTCTTTGTCGCCGCGAGGAAGCCGTCGACGGTGTTGAGACGGGAAAGGTCCGGACTGCCGCTGATGGCGTCTATGCTCGGCCCGATCGTCTGCCAGTCGAGATTTAAGGCGAAGAAGTCGCCCGCGGCAAGGGTGTACGCGCTCCCGAGCACCGTCAGCAGCATGATAGCGAGCCAGAAGTTCGGCATGGCACGCCAGACGATACCGCCCATCGAGGCGACGTAGTCCGAGGCTGTGTTCGAGCGCATCCCCGCGTAGAAGCCGAGGGGGACGCCGACGAACACCGCGATGAACACGGACCAGAAGCCTAACCAAAGGGTACGGGGCAGGAAGTCAAGGATGAGCGCGTTCACGTTTGATCCTTGATAAAGAAGCCAAGTCTGGCCCAGATCGAAGACAGCAAGGTTTGACATCCAGTTGAGGTAGTGTTGAAGCGGGGGTTGGTTCAGCCCCAACTGGATCTGGGCAGCTTCGTAGGCGGCTGGGTTCCGGGTTTGACCCTCGCTAAGCAGCCGGGATGCCGGGTCAACGGGGCCCATAAAGATGATGAACCACGTCATGGAGGCCCCGAGCCATACCACAGGAACACTCATCAGCAGGCGTTTGCCGAGATATTTGAGCTTGTTCACGGTTCCGTCTCGTCGCGGTAGGGGTTCTGTCGCGGGTACATTATCGATAAACGGGTGTCGCCGGGGAATCCAATGGGGGCGTCTTACTGATTGGCGAGTTGGGTTCCGTCAAACGCCTGATTCTCCATAACGCCGTACATCTCCACGTCGACATGGTCGTGCCAGAAGCGTTGGCTGGTGGTATGAGCGAAGGGGAGCTCCTGCATCGAGAGCCAGTTGACTTCCTCGACGGTCTGGAACACCTCGTTCCGACTCTCCTTAGTGGCGTCGTCCGCAGCGTAGTTGTTGTCCCAGGCCTCAAGCGCCTGCTGGCGGAGCGCGTCGTCGTGGTAACTTCCTTCGGCGCCCCAGCGGGTGAACTGGCCGCCGGGGTTGCGCCCATAGAGGAACCGGAGGAAGTTCTGGGGGCCAGGGTACTCCATACCGTCACCGAGGCCGAACACCTCCATATCGCCGGAAATTGCGCGGCTGATGATGGTCCCGAACTCAGCCTCCTCGATCTCCATGTCGATGTACGCGGAGTTAAGCTTCGACTGGAGGCGGCTGAACACCGACTGGTAGGCGCTGTTCCCCGAAATGGTAGTACCTGTGATTGAGAAGCGATTGTCCTCGCCGTAGTCGGCCTCTTCCATCACTTGGCGGGCGCTTTCCAGGTCCGTCTCGCCGTAGCCGTAGGGGTAACCGTCAGACGCAGCCTCCAGATTGGATTGATACCCAGATTCAGCGTGGCGATTATACGTCTCCGTTGAACTGACGCCGTCCTCGAAAGTCGGATACGGCGCAGGCGGCGTGATGTGGTAACCGGCAAACGCGTTGCCCTTATAGACGTTGTTGACGATGTCGTCCTGATTCATTGCGTAGGCGAACGCCTTCCGCACCGCAATGGGGACTTCGAGCGTGTTGAAGACGAGATACTCCGTCGAGAGAGATGGTATCTCGCCGTAGTTGACGGTCATCCCGTCGTCGAACTCGTAGGTCCCGACCGAGCGGTTACCCTCAGTCGACTCGATGGAGACGTTGCTCGGGTTGAACGAGGCCGTCGGCATCCCTTCGAGGATGTCTGCGTTCTCGTTACGGAACCGACTTAACCGGGTGTTCCCGCTCCCGACAACGGTGTAGGTGATAGCATCGAGGTCAGGGCTGCCGCCGTAGAAGTCGTCGAACGCTGTGAGCTGGATCTGGTTCCCCTTCGTCCACGAGTCAACTTGGAAGGGGCCTGCGCCGGCGAAGGTCGGACCGCCGTTGGCGGTTGAGAAGAACTCGTTGTACTCGTACTCGCCGTCATACCCCTCGATGTCACCGACAGCGTTCTCAGGGAGCACGGCAAACGCACCGCCCGCGATCTGGAACAGCGTGTACTGGAAGGGCGAGCGCAGCGTGAACTCGAAGGTCGTCTCGTCGACGGCCTCGACCGCAAGCGACCCTGGAATGTAATCGGCAAGCGTCGTCTCGTCTTCGGGAGCCGCCCGAGAGGCCTCCTTCTCATGGTCGATAGTCATCGTCTGCCCGATGATATCGTCTTGATTTCGGGAGTTCTCGGAGCCAGCCAGTCGTCGGTAGGAGTAGACGAAGTCCTCGGCCGTGACCGGGTCGCCGTTGTGGAACACGGCGTCATCCCGGAGCTGGAAAGTGTAGGTCAGGCCGTCGTCAGACATCGAGTAGTCCTCGGCCAACGCCCCTTCTGGTGGGTACAGTCCGTTCGGGAAGTGCATCAACTGCCTGTTGTACTGGTTGTATCCCGCTCCGGAACCCTTCGCGTTGATAGGGTCAAGGGTCTGGATTGATCCGGTGGCCATCATTTGGAGGGTACCACCTGACCCAAACTCCGCCTCTTCCCCGTTGCCGCCTGAGTTACCGCTGCTGGTCTCGGTGTTGCTCGACTCACCGTCGGTGCTCGACTCACTGTCTCCTGAACAGCCCGCGAGCGCCGTTACCGCACCAGCGCCTGCCGCCGTGAGAAACCCCCGCCGCGTTTCGCTTTGAACCATCAAATGATTGTATCGCTTATGCCATAATTACTGCTGCTATTTCCAATAAGTGTCGGGGTAGGGTGTAAAGTATTAATATATAGTTCCAAATAGAGACACATATATGAAATACAAACTCATTTACCGCCTCTCGGGAACCGCCACTCATGACCGAGAGTGGGTGGGCGAAAACGCTCGCGTCGGCAACAGAGATGGAAACAGAGCTGCGCGACGACGGCTGGGAGGTCATCACCGTACGCGCGGGGCACGTCGCGCCCGAACCGCCCGCACACGGCGACACCGACCGCTTCGGGCTAATCTACCTCGCACAGGGCGAAGACGCCGACAACTTCACCAACGCCGTCGAGCGCGCCGCCTTCGACGGCTACGAGGTTTTCAACCGCCGCAAGGGCGAGGACCTCTTCGTCCTCACGCGGCTGACCGACGCGGAGCGCGACCTCGCGGTTCTCCTGGTCGGTGCCGTGAACCTCGCTCACGCCGGCGATCTCGCCACGGCTGCCCGCAAGCGCGGGGTAATGTACTCCCACGTTCAGCTGCTCGACGGCACCCACCTCAGTAGCTTCCGCCACGATGATCCCAGCGACTTCCTCCCGGAGGACGTATGAGCGACGAGTCCGCCGGCCCGCTGATGGCCCGTCTCGACGCGCCGGCCGCCGAACACACCCGCTTTGCCGTCGTCGCCGACCCGCACGTTGGCGTCCGTGCAACGGGGACCTCCAAACTCTTTGAACACACCCGCGAACACTTCGAGAACGCACTCGCGGACATCGCCACCCGCAACGTCGATGCGGTGCTCTCGCCGGGCGATCTGACCAAGGACGGCGAACCGTGGAACTACGACGCCGTCGATGAGACACTCGCGGGACTCGACGTTCCCTTCTATGCTGTCCCGGGCAACCACGACGTACCCAAGAAGCGCGACGAACACGACTCCCCCGATGTCTCGTGGTTTGCCGAAAAATACGGTCCGGGGGAGATCCCCTATCACGTCGAACTCGGTGGACTAGACCTCATTGGACTGAACAGCTCCGGGACGAGTGAGCGCCTCTATGAGTCCCACGACGGCCAGGTGACGGCGGAGTCGCTGGAGTGGCTGGCCGAAACGCTCGACACGGCGGAGAACCCCCTCATCCTGGTCCATCACAACTTCCCGCCGGTGAGCGACCAGATCGAGGCCCACCGCGAAGTCGAACCGGAGATGGGCCTCCCTCCGGTGATGCGCGATCCCGAACCGTTTGCCGACGTGCTCGCCGCGGGCGGCGCCGAACTGGTGTTCACAGGTCACTACCACCTGCCCGCCACCGGCGAGTATCGTGGCGTTCGGGAGCTCGCGGCGCCGACGACCTGTTCGTTCCCCCAGTCCTACCTCCTCTGCGAGACGTCGCCTGAGGGCACGACCGTCCGGCTCGTTCCCGTGACGGACGAGACGGGGCTCGAACTCGGCCACGCGGAGCGTTCGCAAGACTCGGTCACGTCGGGCGGGCTGACCGCAATCGCGGCGGCGCGCCTCGCGAGCTTCCCGCTCGTGTACGAGTAGCTACCCCTCCGATTCCGACGGGTCCGTGTCGCTGAGGTCCGCCCCGACCAGCAGCTCGCTCGCGCGCCGCAGGTGGTGGTGGAACATCGCGGCCGAAATGTAGCGATTCTCGACGACGCGATGTGGCTGGTTTCAGCGATGACGCTGAGCGAATCCGCTGACGAAGCGGATCGTCAAGTATCGTCGGTACCGACAACACAGGAATCCGAGTGTCAAACCTGTGGACTGGCGACCGGCCTCCGGTTCAAAATACAATAGAACGATCGAGAAAGGGTCAGTCGACTCGGACACTTCGCCATCAAGAACTACATAGCAGTATAGTCCACTAATACAAACTGATTAATTCGGGAGTGTAATACTTTCAATTGAGTCTAATCCTCAGACGAACTGTTTCGACTCTGGACCCACCCACATGAACACGAAACCACAGTTCGGTGACGGCGTTGAAGCACAACATGAACGGTTCGAAACCGACAGCTACGGGGAGATCTACATTGTCGGAGACGTCCACGGCAGCCGAGTAATTCTCGAGCGGCTCCTCATAAAACTCGAGTTAGAGGACGACGATCTTGTCGTCTTCGTCGGTGACCTCGTGCGGAAAGGGCCAGACAGTCCCGGTGTTATCGATCTTGTCCGTGGGGATCCGCGTCTCGTCAGCGTCCGCGGAAACAACGAGCAGAAGATCGTGCGCGGTGACAAGCACCCGGACTGGCTCCGCGAGGGCGACCGCGAGTACTTCGAATCGCTTCCGGTTGCCATCTCGTTCGATGACGTGCTCGTCGTCCACGGTGGTATTGACCCCCAACGGTCGCTTTCAGACCACACCGTTGAGGAACTGTTGACGATGCGTTCCCCGCATGGTGATGGGTACGACGGACCGTTTTGGTATGACGACTACGACGGACCCTACCGCGTCTTCTTCGGTCATACCGTTCATGACCACCCGGTGGAGCGAGAACACGCCGTCGGCCTCGATACCGGCTGCGTCTACGGTGGAACGCTCACCGCGTACGACTACCGGAACGACGAATTCCTCACCGTAGAGGCGAAGACGCATCAAGAACGCGCCAACTCGAAAATTGTCGATCCGGCCTGAGTGACTCCATTCAGACCTCCCTCCCGATACGCGAAAAGCTGTTGGCGGTGAATAAGCGACACCGTGCTAAACGCCACTCTGAGCTGAATTACTCGTACTCAGTCTGAAGACGATCCCGTGCTCCCTCTCGCGTTTTGAAGTATCGTCGGTCGCCCGCCGCCGTCCGAACAGCCCAGTCGTACGTCTCGCTATCAGGACGGTACCAGCGATCAGAGTACGCGTCGAACACAGACACGTCTCCCCCATCCGAGTGGGTCTGTTCTTCATCGGCATCGAGACCGGTTTCGTCCGACCCCTCGGATCGAGCGTCCGTCTCGCTCTCTGTGACCTCCTCAACGAGAAGCGCTTCCTCGATCAGATCCGTATCGACGATCATTCCCGGACCGTAGCCGTGGTCGAGTGCTGCTTCCGTCGCTGCCATCAATATCTCTTGGATGTCTCGAACCGGGTCGTCGTCGGAAGAGACCGCTTCGTAGGTTCCGTCGCTTTGTATCACCCATCGACGGCGGTTATCTGTTAGTGACGCCTCCAAAATGAATCGGAGCTGTTCGCGCAGTTGCGTGTCTTCGACCGGCGTGACCGCTTCTACTCGATAATCGAGATTCCGGGTCATCCAATCGGCGGAGCCGATGTACCACTCGGGACTGCCTCCGTTCTCGAAGTAAAATATCCGAGCGTGTTCGAGGAATCGGCCGACGATCGAGTGGACGGTGATATTCTCGCTTAGTCCTTCAATACTGGGACGAAGCCGGCAGATATCTCGAACGATTAAATCGATTTCGACACCAGCCATCGAAGCGCGATAAAGTTCCTCGACCATCGACGGGTCTTCAAGCCCGTTTATTTTGACCACTATCCGTGCTCGCTGACCAGCACGAGCATGCTCGGCCTCTCGTCTGACCATCTCCGTGAACCGCTCACGCATCGTGACGGGTGCGATCAAGAGTTTTCGGAAGCGGTCGTCAAGCGTCGGTCCGGTGAAGAAATTGAACACCTTCGTGAGATCGAATCCAATGTCTCGATCAGCGGTCAACAACCCCAAGTCGGAGTACCCTTTCGCAGTTCCTGAATGGTAGTTTCCGGTGCCGATATGCGAGTAGAGCTGAACGCCATCGTCCTCTCGACGCACGACGAGCGCCGTCTTCGTGTGCGTCTTCAACCCTACAGTCCCGTACGCGACGTGGATGCCCTCCTCTTCGAGTTGCCGAACCCATTCGAGGTTGTTTTTCTCGTCGAACCGAGCCTTCAGTTCGACCATCACCGCGACCTGCTTGCCGTTGTCGGCGGCATTTATAAGGCTCTGAATTACCTTCGAGTCGCTCGCGGTTCGATAGATCGCCGCCTTCACCGCGAGCACGTCGGGATCGGTCGCGGCCGCGTTGAGGAATCGCTGAACCGTCCCCTCGAACGAGTGATACGGGTGGTGCGCGAGAATGTCCCCGTGTTTAATTTCGTCAAAGATACTCTTCGTCTCGTCTCTAGTATCACTCGCCAGTGAGCCTAATCGGGGATGAGGCTTTGGTGACCACGCCGGCGGCTTGAGATCGGGGCGATCGAGATCGATGAGCTCGAAGAAGTCCTCGAAGTCGATCGGTCCCTCACGGTGGAACACTTCTCGGTCGTCGACCCCGAGCTGATCTTTGAGAATCGCCAGCGACTCGTCGGGCATATCGGCGTCAACCTCTAGCCGGACTACCGTCGCGAAGCGTCGCTGTTCGATAACCTCCTCAACCATATCGACGAGGTCTTCGGCGACCTCTTCGTTCCGCCGCACCTCGGCGTTTCGCGTCACCTTGAATTTCGATACGTCACGGATGTCGAGATCGGGGAGCAACAAGTCGAGGTTACGTTCGATGAGGTCTTCGATAAGAACGTACCTGTCAGCCTCGCCAGAAACGCTGATGACGCGGGGTTGATTCGGCGGAATCTTGATCCGGGTGAATGTCGGCTCGTCACCCCCGTTCGACGAGAGCACAGCGAGCGAAAGCGAGAGGTTGGAAATGAACGGGAACGGGTGAGCAGGATCGAACGCGAGCGGCGTTAGTGTCGGCAGGATAGACTCCTCGAAGTGCGTCCGTAGCTGTTCTTGTTCTCCTTCGGATAACTCCTCAGGGGTACAGATCTCGATCCCTTCGTCGGCGAGCGTCGGTTTGAGAACAGACTGCCAGTATTCCGACTGCTGCGCAAAGAGCGGGCGTGCGGTGTCGAGTACTTCGACCCACTGCTCTTTCGGTGTCCGTCCATCGGGCGTCGTCTTCGTCACACCGGCGTCGATCTGCTGTTTGAGTCCGCCGACGCGCTTCATGAAGAACTCGTCGGTGTTTTTTGTGAAGAACGCGAGAAATCGGAGCCGTTCGAGCGGCAGATTCCGATCGTCCATTCCCTCTCGAAGAACTCGCTCCTGAAACGCCAGTTCGGAGAGTTCCCTGTTGAGGTAGTACTCTGGGTCCGTGAGGTCTCTGTCGGTCACAGAATCACCCGTAAGGTGAACGTGGATATCGTGAGGCGGCTCCTATACCTGTCAGACTGAAATCCTCCTATCATTTTCGGGTCAGCGGAAACGACACCTTACAAATGAGAGAGTAGCACTCATTTTCCGGGTTCACCCGACTGTGATCGGTTACCTTTCGACATCGAGTTAGCGGGGCGAGATCTCGACTGACGGTTCGGGTGCTGACAGAGACCCTTCGCCACCGGACAGGGCACCATCGGGAAGCCATGTGTCGTCACGTTCCGTCCACCCTTCGATCGGAAGTCGCTGAGTAGTCTCTGAGGGAATGACAATTTCAGTAGCGTCAGAAATGATCCCGTACTTTCGAATCGCCATTTTGGGCTCATTGAGATCGTGCCTACCTAGATGTGGCTTCACGCGAGCATACAGATCCTGTTTCGAATACTCGCTTCGTCGCCCTTCGAGTGCGCGAACGGCGTTACAAATTGGACAGCTAAGGACCATAGCCGATTCCATGACTTACAGATGCTACGCTAACTACAAGAAGCCCGATCAATAGTTATATATACTACTATGTAAAGGTTAAAATTTCAATGTATTTGCCGCGCTCAGTCCCAACGTCCAGATATAGTTGACGCCATTGAAACCGTCCGTATTGAACTCGCCCTGAAGTCTGGAACCGGCGATCCCGAGTGGCAAATCACCGTCTACTTGGCGGGTTCGAGGCTAAGCTCACGGATAACAACCTCCCTCACCGAGCGAAGTCGGTAGACTGAGTGAGGTAAGGTAGGGTTGTCGACCACGGTTGCTCCGGTTAGTGGGGGCGCTTCGCCGACGCGTCGGCAATCGTCTGAAACTGCGTCGGGTGTTTGAGGAACTCCTCGCCCGTGTTGGCGATCGCCGACCGGTCGATGTATTCGACATCGTCGCCGTACACCGCTAGCACGGGCTTGTGTTTGAACTCGCCGATCGGGCGAGATGTGGTACACTCTATTGCGACGTACGTCCCTCCCGGGAGGGTGGGCGCGTCGGCGTACACCTCCGGGAGATCGTCCCTGTGAACGCCTGCGAGCATGTGACCGGGGAGTATCACCATCGCGGTCCGGTAGCCGAACGCCGGCTGCGAAAGCATCGCAACCAGCAGATACGTGAGGTCCTCGCAGTCACCGCAGCCATCGACGAGCGTCTCCTCGACGGTTCGGATATAGTCCGGCACTCCCGTCGATTCCGCATCCGTCGCGTATTCGAGCGAGTGTACGAGTCCGATCGCCCTATCGAGAAGGACCGACTCGGGAAGCGACCGCCGAGTATCCTTGCTCGTCGCGCTCTCGTTGACGAGCGCCTCGGTGAGCCGCTTGGCATGAGCGCTCCCCTTCGCTGCTTCGAAGCCACTCAGATATCCATGCGTGTCGTCGGCCGCTTCTCTGTACGCGGACCGCTCAATCGGAAACTCCAGACGCCATTCCCTTCCGGACCAGTCCGTCCACTCGTACGTCATGGCGTAGCCGTCCGCGGTCCGTTCCCGAGCGACCGAATCTCCCGTGTCGATGGGTGTCGGCCGCGTCGGCTCGCTCGAAAAAAGAGACAACGCCACAGACCACAGATCGGACAGTTCGACAACCGAGGAAGCGACGACCCCGAGCGCGACTCGGTTTAGCGCTTTGTTGAGGAGTCCCCGCCGTTTCATGCCCACCGATGGATCACCTCGGATTCGTTCGCCACCGGTACAGGCGTCCGAATCGGCGGCAGGCGAAACATCCGAGTCCGCATTGACCGGGGCATCGGATCCGACACTGGTCGGCACCGCAGGGCCTCTCGACCGTCTAGCCCGACGCGGTCGCGGTACATCCGGGTGGTTATCGGAAGCATTCGGGCTTGACGACGGAGTCGACGTCCACCGTCACCCACGTCGACAGCCGCTCGTCATCGGTCGCCTCAGCTGGGAACACCGTGACCCGATCGGGACCCGACGACCGCCTGTCGACCTGATGTACCAGACCGGTGAATGCGGGGCTCACCGATTTCCGTCCGGTCGTCTCGTCGTTCCTCGACTCCCGGTTGGTATCCGTTGTCATTTGTTACTCGTTCGGGTTATTCGGCAGCCTGTGCTTGAACCCTTATAATAGGTGAACGGACGCGTCAGAAGCCGACCGGTGGGATATATACTCGTCGTGACCGGTCTGTTGTGCCCGTTCCCGCTCAACAAAATAAGTCCTCTCTGACATTTAGCTCGCAGTTTTTAGAGTGAAATAATCAGACTATGGCGTGGCCCCGGACGGACTCGGGATATTGGATATTATGTTATAATCTGTTTGATACAAATTCGATTCTCTCATGATCAGACAACGCCCGTTCATCCGCTGACTTCGTACGGAGCGATATATATCACTCATAGCAACGAAAACCGTGCCTCGGTGAAATTCTCGGGTGTATGTCTTCGTCCGAATGCGGGACGCTATCTCCGGTACTCGACACGCTCCACACCGGCGTGGCGATCTATGACGCCGCCTCCGGAACCGTTCTTGACGCGAACACGCGACTAGAGGAAATCCTCGGATACAGTTCGGACCAACTGCGTGAGCTCTCCGTGGCCGAATACACGGCGAACACACACTCACACACCGAGTCTGAGTTCCACAATAGACTCTTTAGGGCCGCCAACGGAAGCCCGCAGCAGTTCGTGTGGCGAGCCAAACGAGCGGACGGCGAACTCATCTGGATTCAGGTGTTTACTTCTCGACAGCGCCCGACGGCGGACCGCTGTGTCCACGTTGAGGTACGGGACATTACGCGTCACTACGACACCCACCATCGAGCGGAGCTGTTCTGGCGGGTCCTTCGGCACAACCTCCGGAACGAGGCCGCGATTATCATCGGATGTGCGGAGCAGGTGATGAACGGCTCTGAGAGCGAACCGCCCAAAGAAGTGGTCTCAACCATTCTTTCTAGAGGCGAGAAGCTCGGGGACATCGCGATGTCCGTGAAACAAATAGAACACGCGGTGACCGACTCACAGGGAAACCTCAACCGAGTTTCCGCCGTGAGCGCCGTACAGAACGTCGTGAGCCGGATCAGCGCCGAACATCCCGGCGCGGACATCCAGGTAAATGAACGAAGGCAAATGTGGATCGACATAAACGACGCGTTTGGGTACGCGCTCGCACACGCCATTGAGAACGCGATTGTCCACAGCAACGATGAGGCGCCGGCAGTCGAAATAACGGTCGGCCCGTCTCCCAACACTGGTCGCGCAGAGATCCGCATCGAAGACACGAATCCGCCGATCCCGCCCGAAGAGATCGCCGCGCTGTTCTCGCCGACCGTCACCACGAACACGTCCCACGGGTCCGGGATCGGCCTGTTCGTGATGAAGTGGTGCGTCGAATCGCTCGGCGGAGAAGTGTTGTTCGAATCGCGGAATTCCGGGGGAAACGCCGTCTGTGTACTCCTGCCGCCTAAGCAGCTCTCGGATTCGATGATGACCGATTGAGTTCGCTGTTCGCGACGGCGCGTACGTCTTGATGGGAGTTACCCTCCCTCAGTCAGCACGAATCGGTCTCCAATTCGCTCCATTCCAATATCGATCCGAGCTCTGTCGGCGGCGACATATCCGGAGGCGAAACGGGGGGGTTCACAAAAACAACCGAGGCGACCGGACTTGTGAATCACCTTGATAATCGCAAGCCCGTACCGGAATATACGGAGTGGAACGGATGTCTATTGAGCCGAAAGTGATGTGTTTCTCGTGGAGATCTCATTCATCGATAATTCCGCCTTCGAATCCGTCTCTGAGGTACGATTCGAGTTCGAAGCGGGGTGTCAAGCGGGCAGCCGTCACGTTCCGATAGCCGTCTGATCGACTCGCGCTCTGTATTCAGTACGGCGTCAGCGAACTATCAGCGACCACGGATTTCAATAAAGCCGTCTCTGGGTGTGTTAGAATCCGGTATTCGACTACCTGTACGCCCTGATATGGCCCCAATTTGACACTTTACCGCCCTATTCTACATGGTTTTTTGTAGGCCCAACTAGCTAAAACTACTATCTGCCTCGACGACTACCCGGAGCGCGAAGATGCGAAGCGTCAGTACCTCACAAAACATCCTCGGCTAGCTGTTTCTGAAGCCTGAGTTCTGTGGCGGAGCGGTTGTGCTGGGTGGCCTTGACGAGAAGATCGTCGACGAGCCGACGGAGAGCTGTCGCTGTCGGCGGCAGTGTTGACGAGGAAGTTAAGAAGCTGGTCCTCGTGGATCTCACCGTCTGCTTGCTTGGTATTAGACACACCTTCAGCAAGTAGACGTCTCAACTAACCGGCTTTGTGATGTACTGAGACTGTGGAAACGCGGGCAGCGGCCAAGGAGACCGGCGCCTCGATCGAATTTAACAACACCGAGGGCGTCGACAGCGCGGACGACCCCGAGTCCAAGGAATTCGTTTACACCGGCGTCTCTGATTTTAATGATCGCTCGTGGACAACAAGGGCGATGTCCGCTCTCTGTGCCGGTTTCGTTCCGACTCAGATCGCCGGTCCGAGCGATCCCAGCGCTTTCGAGTCGCGGATCGCCGCCGCAAGTTCGACGGTGGCCTCGCCGAGCGTCGCGAGCCGCTCGCGAACTCCCTCGTCGACGAGTTCTCCGTCATCGAAGTCGTCGCCGTTCGCGTACGTCGTACCCCCGACCGCGTGGGCGCCGAAGAACGCGAACGCCGGGCGGAGCTCTTGGTCGACCGCAAGGAAGTGGTGGTCGGTCGCGCCCGTGGCGACGAGGCCGACCGCGGCGTTCTCGAACGGCGCGACGTCGCCCTGCCACTCGCCGCGGGGGACCATGTCGAGGAGGTTCTTCAGCGCGCCCGAGTACGACCCGCGGTAGACGGGCGTGCCGACGACGTACGCATCGGCGTCGACGATCAGGTCAAGCGCGTCGGCGGTGTCGCCCTCGTAGTCGTCGATCCCGCGCCCGTCCGCAGTCGCGAGGTCGTACTCGGCGAGGTGGAGCACCTCGGTCTCCACGTCGTGACCGCGGGCCGCCGCGTCTAGCGCGACCTCAACCGCGGTCCGGGTCCGGGAGTCGGCGGAGACGCTGCCGACGATCCCGAGGAGCGTTCGGTCGGCCATCACTTCGCCACCTTCGCGCCGCCGATGTCTACGATCTCGTCGTCCGCGTCGACCACGTCGGGATCGAGCGGGTCGGCCTCCTCGATCGCCGGGATGATCGTCTCACCGAAGCGCTCAAGCTCCGGTTCGAAGTCGAGGAAACCCGCGAGGACGATGTCGACGCCGATGGCGTCGAGCTTGCGGATGCGCTCGATTATCTGCTCGTCGGTCCCGATGAGCCCGGTCTTGAACCCGTCGTTGTACTGGACGAGGTCCTCGAACTCGGAGTCCGACCACATCCCGTCGCCCTCGGCCGTCGACTGCCCGGCCTGTTTCACCTGTTGTTTGAACGCGTCGATTGCCTCGTCGGTGGCGTTCTCGATGATTCCCTCGAGGACCGCCTTGGCCTCGGACTCGGTGTCCCGCTGGATGACGAACGCGTTCGCGGTGAATCGTGGCGGTTCCGTGTCGGACTCCGCGGCGTACTCCTCGACGTCCTCGATGACGGCACGGATCTCTTGGAGGCTCCCGCCGTTGATGAAGAGGACGTCCGCGTGTTTCGCGGCCATCTCCCGGGCCGCCTGCGAGTTCCCGCCCTGGAATACCTGCGGGTACGGGTCCTGAACCGGCTTGGGCTCCATCGGCGCGCCCTCGAAGCCGTCGATGTCCTTCCCGACCGTGTAGAACCGGCCGTCGTATTTCGCCCGGTCCTCGGTCCAGAGCGCCTTCAGGACCTCGATAAACTCCGTTGAGCGGGCGTACCGCTCGTCGTGCGCGAGCCATGGCTGGCCGAATCCCGTGAACTCCCCTTTGAACCAGCCGGAGACGACGTTGATCGAGAAGCGGCCGTCGCTGATTCGGTCGGCGGTTGCGATGAAGTTCGCGAGCGGGCCGGGCTCCCACAGCCCCGGATGTACCGCCCCGATGATGTGTAGCTCGTCGGTCTGCGCCGCGAGCGCGTTGGCGATCGACAGCGCCTCCAACTGCTTTTCGGCGCCGTAGCTGCCGAAAAACCGCGCCTGTGCGAGCGCGTAGTCGAAGCCGACCGACTCCGCCGTCCGAGCGAGGTCGAGGTTGTAGTCGTACGTCCAGTCCGTCTCCGTCTCCCAGTCCGACACGACCAGCCCGCCGCTGATGTTCGGGACCCAGTACGCGAACTCTGTGTCCATACCCGCCCATCTGCCCGTATCGGTTTAACCAGGGTCACGACGGCGAACGCTGTCGGGGGTCCGTGATAGCGGTCGCATTTGTACAGGGACGCGATCGCCGGCAAGCGTTGAGGATAGCTCAGTCGCTGTCGGCGGTCGAGAGAAAGACACTTCAGAGGGGTGTCTCGGGCAGTTATCGATACCTAGGTGTGTTGTGGCTCGCACGGCTCAACCTTGGTTGTGTTCTCGTGTAGGTCTATTTTGTATATACCCGTACGGGTTTACACAGCTTTGCGAAAACCACTTCCTTCTAGACACAATTGGAATTATGTATAGTAGAGAATACGTCCCCTTTCGTTGGCCGAACTGAACAAACCTCTTCTTGAACCTAGGCGAGATTCGTTGTGCGAGCGCGCTCGCGCAGCTCATCAGAGAGAAGCGCTTTTTTGATCCGGTCAACAACTCCTGAATCCAGTGGTTAGTAACTCACAGCAGCTACCGGGTTTCTCTGACAGGCAGTCCTAACGGAATTTAGATCAGGAGACAGCGCTGGCGTGAGGTGTTAAACTACAACGGATGCCGGTTCCTCAGACTTAGAGTTGACATCGAACACACGACACCCAACACGAGAAACAGAGACTGCTCAGAATTGACTGTACTGTCAAGCCGCATCGGAAGGTAGTTGTGACTAGTTTCTTTTAGGAATTTATCAAGCGTTGATTCTTGAATAATTATCAGGATGGCGTCATCTGATATGTTGTCGAATCCGCGGTACCATCATCGAATTCGTATACAAGGGTGATTGTAAGCTGTTCCCCACTCATATTTATATTATTGTTTTGATCGTAAGGGAATCCCCTTCCACCCTCCTCATAAAACTCATACATGCTAAGTCCAAGTTGTTGCCCAGACTGAATTCTAGATAGTGTGTCAGAATTCGCATCCCCGTCTGTTCCTGGCGATATTGTTACTTGATCATCAATCGCGAGCGCCTCACTATCTCCAAAGCTGGTGGTCCACTCTGAATACTGAATGCTCCCAGAACTATTTTCAGTCCAAATTTCGACTTCGTCAGCAGAGGGATCACGGTTGCCGGTAAAATCGTTGGGCACGGCGTCATCTAGTTCATTGATGTCAGGGCTATCTGGATCGATTGTCATGCTCGTTATCGTGACTGGCTGCTCATACTGATTCGTGACTGAGAATTCCACCCCACCACTCCTGTCTGGACTAGGGTCATCATTTCCATCTATCGCGATAGCATCATTATTGTATACTAGTCCCACGGGCGACTCACCACTGCTGTCGCTACCGCCACCACCAAGACGCGCATTATCATTTTGACTCGGCTCTTCAGGTGCTTCTTGTACGCCGACCGTATCTACGGTCAGGTTGGTAGTGGTTGTCTCAAGTGTTAGATTATGTACATTGTCTCCATTTTCGTCGTCCGTGATACTGTAGATGTCGCTTGAGATGTCAGTACCATTCCAGTACTCTTCATCACTCAACCGCGTCGGAATCGTGACGTTGAGATCACCCTCGGGAATATCTCCAGTAATGCTCTCTGCTGGGCGGAGTTCAACTGTGACCCGACCGGTCCCGCTTCGCCGAAACTCGTTCTGGAGAGCTGTAATTTGTACTTTCCCGTCATTAACAAGACTCTGATCTTCGATCACCGCGATACCATCACCCTCTTGACGAGCGTCAAGGTAGAGCACAGACGCGTCGTACCACGTTGGGGACTGATCAAGCTCGTTGTAGCCCGGGCGGTACTCAATGAACCGTGTGGGGATAGTCTCGATCACCGTACCGTTTGACTCGTACGCAATTGTGATCGGATACGACTCCGTCGTCCGGATTGTTCCAGCTGGCGGTGGTGGATTTATTGTGAATACACGGGTTGAATATGTAGTCCCCAGCTCAACCGTCTGATACTGTGGCTGGTCGATGCTCCCGGCTTGTAGAATACCCGCTCTGAGCTCAACAAGATCGTTGCGGACCTCCCCGGAGTGTTGGAACTCGGTCTCTGCATTCTGCTGTGGAACGATTTCTACCTGGTATAGTGAGAGCGCAAGGATCAGGAACCCAAACAAAATAACGACCCCGATTACTGTCGAAACAGCTCGATTGTCGTCTATCACTGGTGTGCCAATTGGGTAGTCACTCATTGTGGATTCACCTGAACGCCCTGTGTGTCGTCTACCGACGGCCAGATGGCTAGTCGAATATCTGCAGGGCTGGGAATAATATAGAGGAACCAGTACACTATCATAAGGTGATGGAGATAGTACGGATCAGCGATTTTAATCTGTTGCCAAATTCCAGCTTGAAGAGCGATGGCAGCAGCCACGCCGCCGACAAATAGAGGAGCAAGTGCAATCATCCGGAGTGTGGCTTTTGCCGGCAGTCTCTCAAAATCAAGGCGAAGTCGGAACGGGACCCACGAGGTCTGTTCAATCGAAAGCGGGCAGGCAATCCGGGCGACTGCTAGGTGGGTCAGTTCGTGGAGTCCTATCGCAAGAACTGGGAAGCAGATAGCAAGCAAGATTGCTTGAACTCCAGCCATACAAAATTGCTATCTGCTAAGCATTTAAATCTGGTACTGAAATTCAATGTTTATGATAATCAGCTACCGTCCCACGTTTCGGGCTTACGGCCCCTATCTCGACATGTAGGGCTCTTCTGAGACCGGATCTAACATGGAGAAGAACTCGACGTCTTGCTCGCTTTAACCCCACGAAGGTTCGTCTGAAACGCTGATCAGCTCGATCCCGAGCTCGGCTCTGCGATCGCTTCAACCCCAGGAGGGTTCGTTTGAGACCATCGCCACGGCCGACGGCGGCACGGAGGTGTTCGCTTCAACCCCACGAGGATTCGTCTGAAACTATCCGAGAAACTAGTCGGGATTACAGCTGATATTCCGCTTCAACCCCACGAAGGTTCGTCTGAAACGCGGTCGGGGGCGTTCGCTGGCTACGCCCAGCTGCTCGCTTCAACCCCACGAGGGTTCGTCTGAAACCGCGTCGACGTTGCGGAGGTCGATCGTGTCGCCGCTGCTTCAACCCCACGAGGGTTCGTCTGAAACTTCGTTGCCGACCGAGGTCTCGACGTCTTGGTCGTAGCTTCAACCCCACGAGGGTTCGTCTGAAACCGGTTACTCGGTCGGCAGCATCCCGGCGCCGTTGTCGCTTCAACCCCACGAGGGTTCGTCTGAAACCCTGCCACGTCGTCGGGGATCGTGTGGTGCGGGTTGCTTCAACCCCACGAGGGTTCGTCTGAAACGGAGACGGTTGCCCGAGCGGCGTCGAACGGGCAGCGGCTTCAACCCCACGAGGGTTCGTCTGAAACCCGTCGGTGCGACTACGGTGACAGCTGTCACGAATCGCTTCAACCCCACGAGGGTTCGTCTGAAACCCGCTCCCGCTCCTATCTCGTCTAGGAGCAAAGCCGCTTCAACCCCACGAGGGTTCGTCTGAAACTACACACCCTGTTCCGGCGGTCGAACAGCTACAGTTGCTTCAACCCCACGAGGGTTCGTCTGAAACACACGTTTGACGATGATACTGTAGTAGACTACGTCGCTTCAACCCCACGAGGGTTCGTCTGAAACCACAAGCGAAGCTCTCGGCGCTTGTTGAAGGCATGATGCTTCAACCCCACGAGGGTTCGTCTGAAACCTTCGAGTTCGGCACGTCGCCGCACACCATTCGCGGGCTTCAACCCCACGAGGGTTCGTCTGAAACGAGTGTTGTCCGCCCGCCGTGGCGTTCATCCGCGCGCTTCAACCCCACGAGGGTTCGTCTGAAACAGCGTGGCGCGCGCGTTCTGGACCGCCTCAAAGTTGCTTCAACCCCACGAGGGTTCGTCTGAAACGCGTCGACGTGGACGTACTCCTCCCCGGCGCGACCGCTTCAACCCCACGAGGGTTCGTCTGAAACACGTTGAGCCGGACGCAACGCTTACCGCGTGTCGTGCGCTTCAACCCCACGAGGGTTCGTCTGAAACGATTGACCTGTTCGGGATTAACGGGACCGACGTGCGGCTTCAACCCCACGAGGGTTCGTCTGAAACCAGCGCCGGCTCGTCGGTGACGGACGCGAACGACCGCTTCAACCCCACGAGGGTTCGTCTGAAACGCGGCGTCACGTCGGCGACGCCCATATCGTGCGACTGCTTCAACCCCACGAGGGTTCGTCTGAAACTCCAAACGATCATCGACCGGCTCGCGTCGGAGGTCGCGCTTCAACCCCACGAGGGTTCGTCTGAAACATGAGTGGTGGGGTGGGTGGGTGCCGCCCGCGCAAGCTTCAACCCCACGAGGGTTCGTCTGAAACGCGGAGGGGTTGACGGGGTTAGAACTCCCAGATTTTGCTTCAACCCCACGAGGGTTCGTCTGAAACACGCGCGGGCGGGTCGCGTTCGCGGAGTGGTCAGGGCTTCAACCCCACGAGGGTTCGTCTGAAACGTTATTATATGGACCGCGCGGCCATGGTCGGAGGCGCTTCAACCCCACGAGGGTTCGTCTGAAACGGTGCCACAACGACGCGGACGGCGTAACGCCCGATGGCTTCAACCCCACGAGGGTTCGTCTGAAACCCGAGCCGAAGCCCGAGGCGGACGTAATTACCTACGCTTCAACCCCACGAGGGTTCGTCTGAAACGGCGACGTGGGTGACTCGGGCGGCGCCCCCGAGGGGCTTCAACCCCACGAGGGTTCGTCTGAAACCCTCCAGCGCCCGCGTGCCGGCGCGGGACGTGACCGCGCTTCAACCCCACGAGGGTTCGTCTGAAACCTGGAGGAGCCCCTTCGCGGCCGCAGCGATAACGTCGCTTCAACCCCACGAGGGTTCGTCTGAAACAATCGCGTACCTCCGCGGCATTAATGACGAGTTCGTGCTTCAACCCCACGAGGGTTCGTCTGAAACTGTCCACCTCCCGCAGTGAGACGGCGGACTCGTGGCTTCAACCCCACGAGGGTTCGTCTGAAACCCGCGTACTCGTCGGTATTCAGTTCTTGGAGCGTGCTTCAACCCCACGAGGGTTCGTCTGAAACGGGTGTCGTGGCGGACGGCGTCGGCGGCGGCGAAGTGCTTCAACCCCACGAGGGTTCGTCTGAAACAAACCTCCGGTTCGCCTATTCGCCCCACGTCACGCGCTTCAACCCCACGAGGGTTCGTCTGAAACTGGCCCCGGACGCGACGCTGGCTGCGTGCCGCGCGCTTCAACCCCACGAGGGTTCGTCTGAAACACACCGACACCGACGACGACGGACTGACCGAGGAGGCTTCAACCCCACGAGGGTTCGTCTGAAACTCCTCGTCAACTTCGCGCGCGTCGTGTTCGCCCCTCGCTTCAACCCCACGAGGGTTCGTCTGAAACCCGGCACCGTGCCTTGTGTCGGTTCCAGATTAATCGCTTCAACCCCACGAGGGTTCGTCTGAAACACGGATACCCGCCATTGAGGTTATCTGTACTGACCGCTTCAACCCCACGAGGGTTCGTCTGAAACGCCCCGCAAGCGAAATAGACGCCTTTGGTTCATCGGGCTTCAACCCCACGAGGGTTCGTCTGAAACACGGTTCACGCTCCACCACGCCGACCACCTCCGGTGGCTTCAACCCCACGAGGGTTCGTCTGAAACCGGCGAGACGTGGGACGTGGTGGAGTACCGACTCACGCTTCAACCCCACGAGGGTTCGTCTGAAACTACGTAAGGCCACCACCCGGACCGTCGTTGACGTGGCTTCAACCCCACGAGGGTTCGTCTGAAACCAGTATCTCAACGATGCCCGCCCCGTTGCGCGCCGCGCTTCAACCCCACGAGGGTTCGTCTGAAACCATCCGCTCGTCTCCTCGCGGCCCTTGCCAAACCGGCTTCAACCCCACGAGGGTTCGTCTGAAACCCGTCGCGTCGATCGGCTCGTCGGGCGCGTCCGTCAGGCTTCAACCCCACGAGGGTTCGTCTGAAACCGGGTCGCCACGTAGAGGAGTTCATGCTGTCCGCGGCTTCAACCCCACGAGGGTTCGTCTGAAACTACGGCTACCATGTCGACTCGATCAAAGAGTCGCTCGCTTCAACCCCACGAGGGTTCGTCTGAAACTCGCCGAGTTCGACCGTCTCGTCGGTTTGCGGCTCGCTTCAACCCCACGAGGGTTCGTCTGAAACACGATCGACACTTCCATGAGGTCGACGCCGCCGGGGCTTCAACCCCACGAGGGTTCGTCTGAAACGCTCCGAGTCGGCAGCACCGAGACGGAGACAGTTGCGAGCGGGACGAGCGCTTCAACCCCACGAGGGTTCGTCTGAAACTCCGGACGGCGTCGACGACGCGATCGGTAACGTCCAGCTTCAACCCCACGAGGGTTCGTCTGAAACTGATATGGACGTGTGGATGGTCGGGTCCAAACAGACGCTTCAACCCCACGAGGGTTCGTCTGAAACTATCGCGCGGCGTGATCACGACGGACGGGCAAACCGCTTCAACCCCACGAGGGTTCGTCTGAAACCGAACCGCTCATGACCGACGAGGACGCCGCCCGGCTTCAACCCCACGAGGGTTCGTCTGAAACGAGGCGCTTAATCTCATCCCGAACATCCCCTTCAGCTTCAACCCCACGAGGGTTCGTCTGAAACCGTGGTCGGGATAGACTCGGTGCTGCCGTCCTCGTGGCTTCAACCCCACGAGGGTTCGTCTGAAACTTCGACACAAGCGCCAATGGGGCGCGGAGTTCGACGCTTCAACCCCACGAGGGTTCGTCTGAAACCCGCCGCAACCTTAAGCGTGCGTCCGGCTACGGCCCGCTTCAACCCCACGAGGGTTCGTCTGAAACTCGCGGCCTAAGTCGCGCTCGTCGATGTTCGGGGTGCTTCAACCCCACGAGGGTTCGTCTGAAACTCCTCCTCCGGCAAGTAGTCGGACCACACGCCGGAGGCTTCAACCCCACGAGGGTTCGTCTGAAACCATGCCCGATATACGGAGCATAGGCATTCTAACGCCTGGTTACAATAAAGTCCTTCCGTCAACCGTCAATAGGCAGTGTCCCCCATGGGGTTGACGGAGTCGATTACAGAAATCGCTGATCTTCAGTTGGGTCGTCACCGTAGACCGTCCGATTGAGCAGTGTATCAGAAGATAGTTCGTAGATGATTGTCGACTCCCCGGGTTTCAG
Source organism: Halorubrum sp. CGM5_25_10-8B (assembly GCF_005435095.1). NCBI lineage: Archaea > Methanobacteriati > Methanobacteriota > Halobacteria > Halobacteriales > Haloferacaceae > Halorubrum > Halorubrum sp. CGM5_25_10-8B. The sequence goes on from NZ_SGTY01000005.1 coordinate 216,686, forward strand.
CAGGTCATCGATCTCATTTTTGAGCTTGGTGAGATCACCTTCAGAGATCTCGCCTTCGAGCACGGAGTTTTGGACATGAGTCAGATACCGCCGCCCAATTTTGAGTGCTTTCTGTGTCCGCTCGGCCTCAAGATCGTAGACCATCACGACGTACATCTCACCACCACCGCTGGAACGGCTCGTATTCCTCACCGGTGAGCAAGTGTTTCTTAAGTTTATACGCTTCGAGCCTCATCAGGTACTGATAGCTAACCTTGCGGTTCAGATCAGGGTGTTCAACCGTTCGTTCAAGCGTCTCTTCGAACGCCTTCGTGTACGTCTTTCGTCCAGATTCGTTCAACAAACAAGAGCCGAGCTCTGTCTCGAAATCGTCATCCGAAATCTGGTTTCTATTTACCAGTCGAAACAGGACACGGTCGGCGAGAACGGGTTTGAACAGATCGGCGAGATCGAGTGACAGTGAGTATCGACGTTCCCCCGGTTCATGGAGGTAGCTGATCGTCGGATCGAGCGCCGTGGCACGGATCGCCGAGACGCAGTTGGCATAGACCAGCGAGTTCCCGAACGAGATAAGGCTGTTAATCTCGTTGGGTGGTGGGTTGTATTCTCGTCGAGTCAGTTGAAACTCGCTCGGGAGGATCTTGTTGAAGCTTCGATAGTAGGCCTTTCTTGCGGTAGCCTCGGTTCCTAGTAGCTCATCAACCGGAAGCGACTCACCGACGCGTGCGGCCGCCGCTTCCAAGTCCTCGACGACATCGTCAAGATCGTAATCCCGGCCGTTATAGTAGATCACGTTCGTCCGCATATTGTGGATGCTACCCTGTACAATCGCGGCGGCAAGCTGCCGTCGGTGCTGGCTGTCCTCGTAGGCGCGAACTTGGTTGACGACGGTCTTCCCGGATGTCTGACCGCGTTTCGGCATCACCGACCCCGAGTAGTAATCCTCCCAGCCGAACACGTGGAGTGCGACCGTTCGGTCGTTGAGAAACGACATCAGCCGCGTGTTGAAATCGATCTGGCCGTGGAGGAAGAACGCCTCGGCGTTTTCGATTGGGATGTACTGCTTCTCCCCACCGTCGTCGGGGACGAGTCTGAGCGTGTCGTCGCTGCGTTCGAGTCGGCCGTCCGAAAAGACGTGGTAGTTGCGGTCCATTGTTAACACCAGCAGAAATCGTGGTACGCACAGGAGTCACAGAATGGTTTCTCCTCGGCCGGTGGCGGTGAGGCTTGGCTGACGATGTCGTGAATCCCACGGATCGCGGTTTCGACCTTCTCCGCTCGCTCCGCCGTGAGTTCGACCGGCTCGCGCTTTCGCTCACGGGGATGCGCCAGGACGCCGTCTCGCTGGATATCGGCGACGCGGTCGAGATACCAGAGGTAGTACGACAGCTACATTTCAGCGGGTTCCGTGAGCGTCGAGGAAGGTTTGACCTCGACGACGCGGCCGTCGTCCAGCAAATCGAGTGAGATCATGCCGAGATGGAGGTTCTCGCGTTTGTCGCTGTAGGCCGTCTCGTCGACGCGGGTACCACGGACGACGGTCGCGTTCTCGCGGTCGATTTCGAGATTCCGACTCTCGAACCAGAGTTCCCGCTTACAGACGTAGTAGTATTGCACCATCACACCCGTAACGCGGAACGGTTCGCCGACCGGCTCGCCGCGGGCGGTTGCGAGGAGGCGGTCGACTGGATCAGCGGCGGTCATAAGATCCGCCTCTCAGCAGTGCTGTCCGGAATGACGAACCCTGTATTCTCATCGAAATACTCGCTCAATCCGTGTTTACGAACATCAAGACATAGCACGTCCGTGTCGGAGTGGACTGGATTCAATTGACCGAGCTTGTCCTTTTTATCAGATTCGCCACGGTAGACCGGGATCGAGACCCGCGCTTGCTTGAGCTCATCCATTAGCCGACGGACGCGGTCGAACTCGTACTGGCTCCACGCTTCGCGTACCTGCTCTACTTGATTTCGTTCGTCCTTGGTTCGGCAGATGATGATGTCGACTGCGTTACGCTGATCGATCAGTGATAGATCTTTGAGTTTGTCTCCGCGTACGTCGTCGACATACTCAGCGTACTCTTGTTTGCCAACGTTCTTATCGGAGTGTAGTGTTCTGTAGTATTCTGTGACTGCTGTACGGGCCACAGTGGTTTCGGAGAGTGATTCATCCCCTTCACGAACAGCATCGAGAGTTTCCGCCGCGACAGGAAGGAGGGTCGCTCCTCGATTGTAGACTGCTTCTGCAGGTGTTTTTTGTTGCTCATCCGGGACGTCAAGCCACCAGACGATGACGCGCCCCTGTTCCCGCTCGAACGACCGGTTACAGCGACCGGCTGCCTGAACGATACTGTCGATTGGGGCCAGATCACGGTAGACACGGTCGAAGCTAATATCGACGCCAGCTTCGATAAGCTGTGTCGAGACCGTGATGAGACCATGTCCGTCGTCGGTGAGTTCTTTTGCGGTTTCGATCAGTTTGAGACGATCCACAGGACGAAGTCGTGTCGAGAGGTGGAGCACCGACCGGTCGCTCCGCTCTTCGATTCGGCTCGCAAGCGTCTTCGGATCGATGTCAGCTGTCGTTTCGACTGTGCTGAGTTTGTCAGCGTAGATGTCTCCGACCCTAGGTAGCGAGTCCGCGTTGTCAGTGAGTTCGTCAAAGAGGGCTCGGGCACTATCGATTGTGTTACAGACCGCAAGCGTTGACGCGCCGGAATCGACTACAGTTAGCAGTTCGGTACCCGCCTCGGTGTATGATTTCGGGGCTTCTTGCGTCTCGATATACCGCTCGGTCGACGCATCGAGTTCGTACTGGACGCGCTCGGTCGCCTCGAAGTACACATCAGGATCGTCGACCAGTTCAGTCGCGTCACCTCCTCGCTCGGTTGGTTCATCGAATAGCTGTGGCTGGGTTGCGGTCATAGCGATAACCGTCGCGCCGTACTGCTCGGTCAGTATTCCAACGAGACGGGGGACGAGTTTCCACCAGTCGAGCGGCAAGCTCTGTGGCTCATCGAGTATAACAACGCTATCTCGGAGCGCAGGTATCTTCATCGACTGCTTGTTGGCCGGCCCAGCAAGACTCTCGAACAACTGCACGAACGTCGTGACTGTGAGGCCGGCCCGCCAGCTTTCAGCGAGCATCCCGGCGACATCGTCGTTCCTGTCCGCTTCATCAGCGTCCACGTCGTCCTCGTCGACGATTTGGGTTTCCGAAAGGTGGTGGTGGGCAGTCAGTAATCGCCCAAGTGTATCGGTCTCGTAGATGTTTTCAATTTCATCGACGACCTGATCGATGATACTGGTAAACGGGAGTGTGTAGACGACACGCTCGCCACCGAGTTCGTCACGAACCGTCTGTGCGGCCGACAGCCCGGAGAGCGTCTTTCCCATTCCAGTTGGCAGAGTAAGTGTCGCCACTCCGCCGCCACCTTCAGCGAACTGTTTTGCGTTCTCTACGACAGCTGATCGCGCACGTGAGCGATAGTGATTCAGCCGCTCCGTTCTGGAGCCTTCCGGATCAGCGGGCGAAGAAGCTTCAAGATTAGCCACGTAATCGTCTAATACCTGTAGCGACGGTTTCGTTGCTTCGTAGGTTGAATCCACGTCCACCTCCTCACTCCGGCTTGCGGCACTCGTCTTGTCCGCGAGAACGAGCGACCCCCATATTTCGAGAGTTAGGCCGTAACAGGACTCCGACAGTGACTCACGACTGATCGTCGTACCACTCTCCGTGGCAACAGCCGCAGCGATCTCATCAAGCAGCTCTTTGTACGAGTAGCGAAATCCGTCCCACGATCCATCGCCATCAGTGGCAGCATCGAAGACATCGGCCGCCAAGTCCGGAACGTGGTCTTCGATATCATTGAGCTGCATAGCGATTGCTGCCTGTAGCTGTTCATCATTGGTCTGGGCTCCTCCCGTTGAGTTCTCTGAGGTGTACGCACGGTCGTAGATGTACTGAGTCACATCCGGAAGCCGCCCGTGGTGTTTGGCGACGGAGACGAAACCAGCTAGACAGGCCTCAGTTTCAAACCCCTGTGCGTCGAGCGCATAGTACGCGGCGAACGAGCCGATCGGAGCATGGTATCGACACGGCTTGTGTTCAGGTTCGGTGCCATGTTGAAGATATTCTTGAAAGAAGGTCGTCGCTTTGCCGAAGTCGTGAACATAGGCAAGCGTCTGGACGACCTGCTGTAGCGACTCATCTGTAGGTGTTGTCGCTTCATCGGGGACGACTGCTCTGGCCCGCCGGGCAACATCATCCAAATGATCCCGAAGATAGACACCTTCATATCCGTCCTCGGGCGGATGAGAGTACACAGCCATCAGACGAACACCACGGTTCGGCCATCGACAGTGGCTGCTGTCGTGTCTCGCACCTCAAGCGAATCGGCGTCGGGATTGTAGGCGTAGTTCGTGAATCCAGTTGTCGTCCGACCACCGGCATCGGACTCCATGAACGCGGGCGACTCCTCAATCTGACAGCGAGTTCCTACATCCAGAACGACATCATCAACAGCATTTGGGACAGCTGAATCGACTTCCACAGTATCCGTCTGCGGCCCGTCCGCAACATCGAACTCGCCGTGATACTCGATGTCCGCGAGATATTCCGAGAGTCCGAGACTCGGCACGTAGTGCGATTCACCGGCAGCAAGCGTCTCGCGCAGTTTGGTATACCACTGGTCGTCGGCGAGTGCGATATCGATTCGGTAGGCCGGATCGACCAGCACCTCGTAGTTGTGTTGCTGCCGGAGCGTCGTCGGATCAGGTAGCTTGACGCTGATTTTTCCACGACCGTTGAGCGACTGTAAGTTCCCAGCAGCGGTCGATAGCGTGTTCATCGGCATATTGACCGTCCTGATCCCTCGAACAGGTTCGATGGCGACTGCCGAGCGATCGGGTGCGAACAGGTCGTAATAGCCATCCCGTTCGATCCCTAGAACAGCTGCGAGGAGCCCAGCAACGGTAGTTCGGGGAATGATTCGATAGGTTTGCTTGACGATGTTTCCCTCAATTCGTCGGAAATGACCCCACGGACCGCGAACGGTAAACGAGAGGCAGCGATCAGGCTGGCCGCCGTTTTCGTCGGTCGTCCAACCATCCAGCGATTGTTGCGACATCGTTACGCCTTGTCGTCGTCACTCGGGAGTGTCGCGGTCTGTTCGTCGTAGACATCGATTTCCTCTACAGCATCCGTTCCGACTGCGTCTTCGAGGGCCTCGTGAAGTACCGATGGCCCGCCGAGTTCGCCATCGTAGGATAGTTGTAGTACGTCGCTGGCGACGACTCGAACACGTTCGATCCGGTCACTTGCTCTGTCAAGTCGGTCTACGAATCCTGTCACGTCAAGCGTGAGGTCACGAACCGTTCGGAGTTCCTCGTCGGGTTTCGAATGCTCGTCGTTGAGTTCGAGATCGCGGTCGAGACCACCGAGGTGGAAACTCTCGTCGGCGTACTCAACGCGACAGTAGAGCCGCGGTTCTTGCCCGACTTTGCTCCGACTGATAGTCTGGTTTTTGATCGCGCGCCAGCAGAGCGTGTCGAGCCGTTCGACATCCGCTGTGGTGAGGTTTGTATCGGTAGCCCCGTGTTCGTCGACGAGTCCGTGAAATCGGATCAATCCGTACTGAATCCGGTGGTCGTCGAGATCGAATCCACCCTGCTGTTTGTTCTCCTGCGTGGCGATCACACTCGTCAGGCTATCGTATTCTTCATTTTCGTTGACCGCGTGTATCGATTTGCCGGGCGAGAACTGGACGGGGCCAGTGAAATGATCCGGTAGGTGCTTGGCGTAAACCTCGTCGGTATCTACTGACATTGTCGCACCGAAGTAGCGTACATCGACGCTTTCGTTTAGGAACTCGCCGAAGATATCGTCGCGGAACTCCTCAATCTCCTCGTCATCATCGAGGTCGTAGTCGTCGGGCTCGACCTCCTTGAGTCGATCTTCGAGGAGCTGACCGCGCGTGTACTGATCGCCGTCTTCCTGTACGTTTCGGATATAGACGCCGTGACCGTCGTCGTCGAGTTGGTCGCGGAGATACCGTTTCAGACGAACGTCGGTTACGATTGCCTGCTGGGTCTGTGGGTCGATTCGCGGCCGGTTGGCACCGGACAACGGATTGCCGTTCGGATTGGCATCGACGGCATCGTACAGGAAGACGATTTCTGAGCGGTTCGCCACGGAATCGGGTGTATCGGACATATTAGTGTTCCTCCTCGGTGGTTGGGTCGTCGGCATCAGTATCGCCTCGGTTCCACGGGTGGTCGTTCATCCCGTACGTCACGCCAAGGGCGTAATAGAAGCGGAGATCGTCGGTTTCAATCTCCCACTCTTCCGGATCAGGCTTGAGAATCGTATCACGAAGCCGGTCGACGATGTGATCCGCCTTCGTGCCGGGGTAGGTCCCCTGCTGTTTCTTTTCCTGACGCGTGTAGGTCAGCGTCTTGGCGACGGTTTCCTGTGTCACCTTCTTGATCCGCGAGCGAGTAATCGATTTGACCGGGTACTGATCGACGAGTGTGGTCGACCGATCCTCGCTGTACTCCTGATAGCTACCAATATCGCCGACGAGCGCGCCAAGCAAGAACGCCCCGCGGCGTTGGCTTGTTACAGAGTCTGGATCGTCGTCGTTGTCGGGAGACAGTGCAGGTGTTTCGTTGATGAACGATTCGAGTTTCGGTGCGGCGGGGTGGCCCCCATCCGCGATTGGGATTTCATCTACTGATGGCATGATGTGCTTTTCATATGTTGGTTCTTGTGTGATCGGTTCCCTACTCGGATCATCTGCTTTCAGCAAATTGAGCTGGTTATCGGCCAGCGCACAGATTTGGGCGAACTGACTGGCGACTAAGAACGATGGAAAGCCCTCATGTTCTTCGTCGTCAGTCTGGTCGTCAATAATACGATTAACGTACTCTTCAAGCAATATTTCAACCGAAAGTGCATCGCCACTCAGCACGCTAACCAATGCTTTGATTCGTGGATCATCTGCATCCGCTTCTTCGTCGTCTCGCTCAGCGAACGTCTGATAGAAATACCAGCCCGTTGAGACAGAATGTAACTGATTATCGTTGGTCTCCAGAAGCTCCCATTTTTCATTTGTTGGAAGCGGTGCTGTCCATTCCATATCCGGAGCTCTGTTGAACGCTGATACGCTTTTGACGAGACGGTTGTGGCTCAAGGCTAATTCTTTCGGAAAATGGAGCTTTCCGTTTAGTGTCTCGCCGAATACGTCATATCTCGAATTTTGATGTGGCATAACTGCAGTGATATAAAAGCGCAGCCGATCTTCTCCGAATATGTCTTGTTGTTTGTCATAAGCACGCTCAATCGGCGTTTTATTTGAATCTTCTACAGCCGAATTGTACAGAATCGCGTATAATTCATACAGCTCCTCTACTGACGGGGTCCCAAATACATACGGAAGGTAGTACACCTTTGCACCGAATGTACGATAGGCGCATGTTTCGATGAATTGTTCTGCTTTCATTAGAGTCAGCGCGCTGTCTTCGGATATCGGATGTGATCTCCAAGCTTCGTCAATATCTAAACCTGGGAATTTTTCAACTTGTTTCCCGAGGTAATAATTGATCGGGTCTTGAGCTGTTCCCACCGTTCGAGTGTTTTGCTGGGTAACAATATCAACAGCTTGCCCAGAGGAATCCTTTGCTTTATTTTTTGTCACAAGTTTGGAGAGACGCTGTCTTCGCATTCCTTCCATTAGGATTTCTAGTTCGGAGGGCCACTGGAACTCTCCATCTGGTTCGGTTTTTATTTTGACGGTGATAAGCGAGGTCTGATCACCATCGATTTGTCGTTGAACACTCGTTTTTATTTCCTCAATCAGCTCATCATTTTCACCGATTTTATTGAGATCAGTAATGATCCAACCCCCACTGTGATCCTCCACGAGATCCTGTACAGCGTCTTCGGAGGGCCACCGTGTGAAACGGTGTTTTGCGTATTCACCCAATCTCTCAGGAGATTTGTCTTGTCCGGATTTGTGAGTGATACTGTGATCAATCCCTGCACCTCGATTTTGGTAGTAGCAATGGCCGGCCAGCGGAATATGATCCTTAGTGTATCTTGTTATCCATACCGGACCTCGACTGTCGTCAGCCAACTGCGGTTCGTCACCTGAGAGATCAACTCGAACAACAATTAGACTGTCATCGGTATCTAGGAGATCATCGGCCGCGTCAGGAGTGAGGTAGGGTGCGTACTTACCACCATCCGTCGTGGCGAGCGTGTAGAGTTTCCCGTAGAGGTACTGGAGGTCACGGAGCGATCCGATTGGTGAGTCCGGAAGCTCTGCCTCCAGTTCCTCGGACGGATACTTCTCCCGGAACGCATCAGGCGAAAGCATCCTGACCCTCCAGTTCGCTCTCGCCCGGCGGTGTTTTGTCCGTGATGTTCACGAACCCGAGCCCCAGGGAGTTCCGCTCGCCAAGTCCGCAATCCAGCGCGAGGTTGAGATGACGGCGATGGTGATCGTCCCGAACCGTGTAGGAAAACTCCCACTTGCTTAGGACGTAGGTCATCTCCTGGCCTTCGGTGACAGTCACCGGGACGGCGAACGTCTTGTTCAGTTCGTAGCCGTCGAACAGATCGCCGTCGACATCGCTTGGCCCTGGCAGGTGGTCGTGGGCGAAGCGGTCGTGTTTCTGATCGAGGTTATCCTCCAGCTGCTTGCGGAGCGGTTTCATCGAATGCTCCGGTCGCCAGAAGACGGCGGTGTCACCGCCGGGGTGGTCGATGTCGTACTCCTCGCATCGCCACGGCGGAATCCGAACCAAGAGGCCGGTCCCGGTTTCAATCGTCCCGCGTGTGCCCGGCTCGCCGACATCGGGTTCGAGCGAAGTCACGTCGTCGACGTGGAACGGCATCTCGCCGATGTTCAGCTCCGGCTCGTCGAGTAGGTCGGCCGCGACGTTGGCCAGTAACTCCTCGTCGGGCGAGGCGACCAGCAGCTTGCGGTCGTCGCCCTCCTGCATATCATGCGGCGGGAACGGGTTCGAATACGAGAATCCCGGCGGCTCGCCGTCGTCGTGGCGGTCGTCGTAGGCGGTACCGTCGAGCGCGTCCCAGAGCCGGCCACGAAGCTTGTGGTGGTAATCGTTCTGGTAGGCTGCGTCTGCCCGTGCGGATAAATGGGCCATTACACGCACTTGGATGACTCACCTCTGTAGCGGGGGATCATACAACTTGTCATACAAATAGGAGATACAAAAAAGAACCCCATACTGAGCGAAAGTAGAACTACTTGTGCCCTGTTGAACGCAAGAGCGCGTCGGGGTGGCGTTGCTGATCTATAAACGGCTCGTACGGTGTCTCATAAGTTCGCCGGTGTCAGGGTCGTATTGATCGCGTTTGAGGACTACAAACAGTTCATCCGAGATGGGCACCCAATTGCGGATATTGAGTCATATCTGCTTGACAAGGACCTCGAACTATTTCGCACGACTTCTGAAACAGCCAGTTCATAACCCTTGTCGAGATGAAAGGGGTGGTGTCGATATGAACACCCCTCCATCGAAATGAATTCTCTACCTCTTCAATGTCATCACACACCAACTTCGAAGTGAAGACCCCGCCATCGATATGAAATCTCAGACATCACAACACACCGCCGGCACCGTCGGTATCCACTGTTCATGTGGGATTAGCGCAACCGTCGACACTATTTGTCTCAGCTAGATTAAGCGGATATAGTTGTAGCACAACGACTGGAATTTGATTTGGAGCGGTCTTCGATCCCGCTTATCCAAATTTGTTTATAACCCGTATGATTAAGTCGTATTAGAGACAAAGTAATTCAAAATGAGAGCAGAGGATTTGCCACCAGATGCGCCGGGGCACTACCAACAGTCGCATCCGCATCCCTACTATATTCCAGAGAAGTTGCCCCTCTCATCGCGGGTTGAGATTGACGAGGATCTCACAGCGACGATATCAGATGCGACGTTCCAGTTGGGACGTATCGACGGGATTAGTCCCACTGTCGATTTCTCGCCGGTACTGTATACGTCGCTCCTCCGGCTCGAAGCAGTCGAAACAGCAGAAATTGAGGGCGCAGATGTCGAGATGGACGAAGTCTACGCGTATCATACACGCCAGAAATCAGGCAGTTCTGGGCGTGTGAGCCGTGACTTACAGGAGGTTCTGAACGCTGAGCGCGCACTCAGTGATGGATTTGACGCAATTAAACAAGGAGAGTCGATTTCGGTCGAACTGCTCAAATCACTCCACGAAACATTACTCGACGGAGTTCGGAACGAGGGGGACGTTGTTGGTGAGTGGCGAGATGATGATGTTCATATTCCGTCGCCCCGTCCCGGACAGTCCCCATTTGTGCCACCACCGGCGGATCATGTCTCGGAGCTAATGGACTCGCTTGAAGCATATATTCAGATGGACGGCGAGTACCACTCCCTGGTTGACCTTGCGATCACTCACTATCAGTTGGAGACAATTCACCCCTGCTCGGACGGCAACGGTCGTCTCGGACGGATTCTAATCGTCCTCCAGTTACACAAGGCTGGCTATCTGTCTGAGCCGTACCTCTATCCGAGTGCCTATTTTAATCGAAACAAGCAGGAGTACGTCGAGACGATGCGTGCGGTTAGCGAAGAAGGCCAATGGCGCGACTGGATTGCGTTCTTTATCAAAGGCATTGAAGAGCAAGCGAAGGACTCCTACGAGCGAACATTCGAATTACTCGAACTCCGGCGAGAGTACGAAGCGCAGTATCCGAATCAAAAGACAAGTCACAAACTCGCCCGCGAACTGTTTGAACTGCCGTACTTCACCGCAGACAACATCACGGATCGGTTCGACGTAAGTCGACAGACTGCCTACAATGCGATTGAAGAACTCGAATCGGATGGCATTGTTATCGAAGTGACTGGCAAGCAGCGAAATCGTGAGTACAAAGCTATCGATGTATTCGATATTCTTGAACGGCCGGTACAACGGTAGCAAAGCTTAGTCGCCTACCCCGGATGCTGGATCGGTACCCATCGCTCCCGCCCCGAACAGTAGCATAGCACCGCCAATGACTGTCAAGAACCCGAGCACACGTTCCGAGTCTGGCTCTTCGGAGAGAAGCGACGTCGTGCCTGAGGTGTACACCGCGTAATATCGCCCGCTAGCGTCAACTACAATCGCTTCTTGAAGATTCGTCTGAGACTGACTACCCCCGGTCTCAACCGCCTGCTTGACTGCTGGTGAGTACTGGTCAACGGGGCGAGAAACGTCCTCTAACGCCTGTGAGGCATTTACTCGCTCCAAGGTGAGACGATAAGATTGCGCCGACTCGTTCCAGCCTGTAACACGTTTGAAGACACGCCCGTCGCTGGGGAACGCAAGATACCGATCTTGGGAAGCAAGCGACGGGTCTCCGGCGACGTGCCGAACCCCGGGATACGGTGCGAGACCCGATGTCTCACCGGCCAGCCCGGATTCAAAACCACAGATTCTGGTCGGGGACCGCTCTCTGAAGCAGTCGAGTCCATCGATTTGTCTGAGTCTCGGTGAGTCTTGTCGAATCTGTATTCGGTCATCTTCAACGGTGAGCTGTGTGGCGCTATACTCGTATTCTGTTCCTGTTATGTCTAGCGGGGGTGCCCAGAATGGAACTGTGATTAAAACCAGTGCGAGTATAATGAGAGCAATTCGAGGAGGGCTGTCGACCATACCAATAGATATTGTTCTAGCGTTTGTATGGATTTTGCCCAATAGCAACATTAGCTCCTCACTGGTCCGCTCCGTTGAACTCGATGACGGCGTGGGAATCCTTGCTTGAGACCTTGTTTAAGATTGTAATCTCGGTCTGGTGAGCGACCCGTGAACACTTGATTATTGGACTCCTCGTCTGTCACATGGATGCCCGATCGACAGTCAAAGAGTACTACGACGCACTACGGGCTGGTGACCCGCTTGCCCCGTACTTCGCCGAGGAGCACGATGGCGACGACGCATTCGTGAAGTTTGGTATCTCGGAGCGTCTCGTCGGGAGCGAACAGATCCAAACCGGCCTCCGCACCCAGACCGAAACAACGGCTGAGTGGACCGTAACTAGTCACGCACTTCGAGTCAGTGAGCGCGGGACTCACGCCTGGTTCAGCGACACTGTGTCAATGGGCTGGATCAATACAGAATCTGGAGAGCGTCACGAGTTCGACACACGGTGGAGCGGGACACTAACGAAGTCGTCTAATGGGTGGCAGTTCGTCGGAATGCACGTTAGCACGGCTGACGAGCTGTGAGATCCTCGATCGTTCGCGAACGCCACCCCTCGGGGCGATCAATTCAGTGAAATCCGATATTCGCGGGGTCCGTATCGCGGTCGAAGGTCACCTCAAGGATACCGTTGTTGAACTGCGTTTCCCCAGAGGTGTCATCGACGTAGGACGGGAGGTCGACGCGCACAACAAACGGTCGTGGTTCACTCGCCACCCGAATCGCTGCGGTTCGTCCGTCACACTGGACGGTAATGTCGTCCGGTACAGCGTGAGGGATGTCTGCAACCACCCGGATCTCCTCGTCGTACTCGTGAACGTCGACCGCGGCGTCGTCGCCGTTCGTTCCGGACAGCAGGTCTTCAATCCCGTTGAATTCACCACCGGATTTGTCCTCGTCGTCCGAGTTCCGCCTCATTGTTATCTACAAGGGACTGGCCGGTATAACCCTTCGGCGAGACTGACCGAGCGTACCCAGAGACGCCGACGCCATGCGGGAGCGAACGACCCTACTCGTGTCCTCGTCGAGGCGTACGTTGAAGTGATGGATTAATATCAATCAGCGGGCAGAAACTTACGGAGAATCGAGGAGAAAGCCCTGCGCTTTAGCGCGGGGAGGGTGTCGATCTTCAAGCGTCCGAGAGACGGAAAATCATCACTGTACGGGTTCCCGCGCCAAGTTCTCGTGGTTACCGAGCGATTGACCGAGTGAGAGTGAATACGAAGAGGGCGGTCGTGAATCGCCTCGGGGTCAAGCCCCGAGGCTTCCCGTTTCCACGACATGACTTGCAGACACGGACTCGAAGTGAGTCGTGTCCGTAGCGGTCACAGTCTCCATGGGCGTGTCTTCGGGCCATCCTAGCCCTAATTCAGCAAAGCCTCTCTGCAGGACGTTCATCGCCGCATTCGCGTCCCTGTCTGTCTCAAATCCACACGACGGACAGGAGTGTTCCCTAACCCAGATTGGTTTCGCTGTCTCCATACCGCACGACGCGCATTCTTTGCTCGTGCCTCGAGCTTCGACCTACACGACGTGACTGCCGTACAATTGGAGATTTGGAACGGAACGTGGGGTCTGGCTGTCTGTCGGTCCGATTACGATATGCCTGCCTCAGACAGACGTGTTCATGACCTCCGCCAGTTCGTGGTCAATCTGTTCGACCTGATGGGTCAGCTGCGAGACCATCTCTGTCTGGCTCTTATTTTCGTCTGCGATCTCCGCAATCTCCTCACTCACAACAGTAGCCCGTTCGGAGACATCGTTGACGGCACTCGATATCTCTTCGGCCACACTTGCCTGCTCGTCTGTTGCGGCCGCAATCTCGCTGATACCGCTTTCGGTCTGTTCGACTGCCGTCAGGATCTGTTTCTGGTTCTCGAGGACGCCTTGGATGTCGTCTCTCGCAGACTGGATCTCGTCGTTGGCTGTTTCGACTTCTTCGGTCGTTTTGGAAGCCTTCGCTTTGATCCTCGCGACGATGTCTTCGATCTCGTCAGCTTGGTCCTGCGAGCGATTCGCGAGGTTCTTCACCTCGTCGGCGACGACCGCGAAGCCGTCACTGTCGCTGCGTGCCGCTTCGATGTTGGCGTTTAACGCCAGCATGTTCGTCTGTTCGGCGATATCGTTGATCACGCCGACGAGTTCTTCGACTTCTTCGATCTCGTCTCTAAGGTCCGCAACGTCGTCTGCGACGGAAGCCGATTTTTCGGCTGTGTCGTCTACCTGGTCGATGACCTCACCCGCAGTGTCGACGGACTCTTCGGCGAGGGTTCTCGACTCGGCGCTTTGGTTGCTGACCTCTTCGGCGCTGGACGCGATCTCCTCGACGGTCGCGCTGAATCCGGAGACATCGCCTTGGGTACTTTCGAGTTCGGCTGCTTGCTCGTCGACGAGCTGGGTGATCTCGTTCGAGCGATTCGCGACTTCGGTCGTTGATTCGCCCAGCTGCTCCATGGATGTCTCGACATTGTCCGAGAGCTCTTCCTGGAGGTCGGTGAGTGTCTCCCGCTGTTCGACGACGGTGGTGACGTCGAAGAGCAGCTCGACAGCCCCAACGACCTCGCCAGTGGGTGTCTGGATCGGGGTCGCAATCGCTCGGGCGTGTGCCTGTCTTCCATCTGGACGCTCGGCAGATCGGAACTCGTCTTCGCGAATGGGTCTTCCGGTGCGGACGACTTCTTCAGCGAGGGTCTCGTCTTCGCCCTCGGTACCGAACACGTCGTATGCGTTCATCCCGACTGCCTTGTCTGCGGGGAGGCCGAGGAGATCGGCTGTTGCCGTATTCCACTGGGTGATGTCGCCGGCGTCGTCAACGACAAACGCTGCCTCAGGGAGTGTCTCGATGAACTGCTCGAAGGCATGGCGCCAGAAGTCGTTATTTGGTTCTGTATTTCGGTCTTGGAGGTGATCGTTCCGCGTGGCTGTGGCCATGCCGAGTGGGGACGATCAAGGTATGTGTGGGTTTTGCTCCTGTTATTGCTTTTGATAGGGCCCCAATTCGCGGGAGGGAATGATTGTATTCACCACGATTAATTGTTGATATTATGATAGCCGCGACCCCAAGTCACCGTTCCAGAGAGCAACGTATCCGACAGTGAGCGCAGCGACACAGAGCACCGCTGCGCCGTTGACTGCCCCGTACACCCCGACGAACTGTGCCGGGCCGGTGAACGTCGGCCGGACCAGCATCGGCAGAATCTCCGCAGCCTCACCGAAGTTCGCCAGCCCGTAGATGTTGTTTATCGCAAAGTTGATCAGGAAGTGGACGCCGATTGGCAGCGCCAGCGAGTCGGTCCACACGTACGCGGCGCCGAGGAGGAGCCCCAACATCACCCGGAAGCCGAACTTTTCTAGCGTCCCCGGGAAGTGCCCGAGACTGAATATCAGCGATGACGCCACCACCCCTGCCACGGCCGCACCGCGGTCGGACAGCCACCGACTCCGGAGTCCTTCGACGGCATTCGTCAGAATGAGGCCCCGATAGACCAGCTCTTCCCAGAAGGCCACAAACGCCCACTGGAGGGTGTACGCTCCGAACGCAGCGACGAACGGCAACACGTTGGCGCCAACGCCGCCCGAAAACAGCTCGGAGATGGTCGCCCACCCGGCGAGCAGACTCGCGGGGAGTGCCACACCCATCCCTACCAGAGCCACGACGCTGCCAGCGGCGAAGTCCTTCAGGAATGACGGGCCGAACGCCAGTCCGTAGTCGGTCAGCGGTCGCCGGTCAACGTACTTCGCAAACACAACTGCGAGGAGGAGTCCAACGAGCGCACCGATCAGGTTGGTCGCGGCTCCGTTGACAGACGGCGGGAGTTCGGTGCCCGCGAGCGCCAGCGCCGGGAGCACGAAAATCCCCACGAGCGCGGCGACGTACACTCCGAGGATCCGCCAGAGTGCGCGGGGGCGATTCTCATTTCGATTCCACAGCACGGAGGCGACGCGTCCGATGATTCCACCGTAATTAGTTCGCCGGTCGTCATCGGCCGACTGGGATCCGGTTCCTTCGAAGTTGGTGTCGGTGTCTGCTTCGGTCATCGACACCTGAACGCATGGACGCATAGAAAAAGGCCGATTTCCCTGGCTTCACTGGTTGAAGTCAACCTACCGTCGTATATGGGCTCGGGCGTGGTATCAGTCTCGGCGTGGCATCCACAGTCCGTAGAGGATCAGTCCCAGACCGGTGAATTCGGGGATTTGGAGGAGGAGATTGAGGACCGCGGTGGGAAGTTCCAAGACGTAAGTGAAGATGAGGGCCAGCGGGGCCTGAACGAACAACACCAGTATGAATCCGATCGCGATGTACAACATCGGACGGCTCTGATTCTGCCGGTATGCCGTGTAAGCGAGGTAACCGATCCCCAAACCGATGATCATCGGGATCACCTCGCTCACCTGTCGAATCGTTCGTAGCGTTTCGAGATCAATCGATTGGAGCGGTGTATCGAGCATATTAGCTTCCCTCTACGAACTGCGTGAAGCGGTCTGCCATCCGTTTCCGCCGTGAAATTGTAATCTCAAAGCCGTCTTCGCTGAGATCGAGTTCGATGCCATCGAGATCCGTCCGGTAGAGTTTGTAGTTCTTCCCGTCGGTGACTGGCTGGATATCTTCAGTAACCAGATCGTACTCGCGGAGTCGTTCGAGTCGGCGGTAGACAGTCGGCTCCGAGACCCCGGCGCAATCGCTGAGCTCCGCCGCCGAGCAAGGTTCCTTCTTTGTCTCGACGAGAATCGTGCGCGTACACTCGTCCCCAAGCAAATCTGCGAGCGCTTCGGGATCTCGCACCCCGGACACTGTGCGTGTGCCATCTCTTGTTTTGGCAATATAGGTTGTGCCGTTCTGGGCTTTCTGTCCGGCTTCACTCAGAGAAGCCGTCGGAAACTCTCATTGATACCAGCGATCACGTTTCGAGTACGGATGTCGAACGGACAGACGCACACCCCAACGAGCATACTCCTCCCGACGGTGTCTTGGACTCCCGCCTGCGGCGATGTCGCCGCACAGTTGGGTTCAGAAGACGAGCTCCTCATCATCCACGATACCGAGGACGACCCGGTTACGGACCGAGAGCGGTTCCCTGAGAACGTTCGGTTGGTCCCTGCTGGCGACCCCGTCGGGTGTTCCGGGAAAGCGAATGCCATCGCTGCTGGGATGGAGGCCGCCAATCACGACCGTCTCGTCTGGACCGACGACGATTTTTACCATCCGCCCGACTGGCTCGACAAGCTCCGCCGTGACTACGCTGACTACGGTCCGACGACGGAACTGCCGGCGTTTGTGGGTCAGGACCCACTCGCGATCCTGTTGGAACCGATTTACGTTCTCGGCGGCACGCTCGGGACGTATGTGGGTGATCACGCTTGGGGCGGAGCTGTCATCTTTGACCGAAGTGATCTTGATGAGGCAGGGTTTCTTTCGGAACTCCGCCAGACTATCAGCGACGATGGCCTTCTCGGGGAGCACACCGACGTGACGTCCGTTCGGCGTGTACGCAAAGTACCAATGGGTGGGAGTCTTCGACAGACGCTCGAACGACACGTTCGATTCAATAAAATTTTCGCAACCCACGATCCCGGAGTCGCGAAGCTCTCCTTCGGAGCGTTGACCGCCGTTCTCGTCGGGTGTCTATTCTTTCCGTTCCTCGCAGTGGGGCTTACCGCAGTAACAGCAGGTGTGTATGCTGCCTTCGGCGTTCGCCGAGCGTCACTACTCCTCGCTGTGCCAGCGCTTGTCGCAGCCGTTCCACTGGGAGTGTATGGCTTTACCCGAGATACGTTCATCTGGGCAGGTCGGCGTTATCGCTGGCGCTCAAAATTTGATGTCGAGGCAGTAGACGAGTAGTTTTCATTCAGTGCGTGTCAATCAATGGTGAATGGGCGATATGTAGCAGCGAATCCCGCGATAATGCTGTAAGCAGAGTTTCACAGTTAGAAGCACTGACCTCCGGTTTAACAGGTTTCCCGCGTTCGGTGAAGTTGTGACAATGACAGGTCCCGCGATTGAAATAGACGGATTGAGCAAACGGTTCGGTGACGTGACCGCTGTCGATAGTGTTGATTTGACCGTTGAATCGGGCGAAATCTTCGGGTTTTTGGGTCCGAACGGGGCTGGAAAGTCCACCACGATCAACCTGCTGTTGGACTTCGTGCGACCGACGAGTGGAAGTGCGTCCATGCTTGGACTAGATGTCTCGAAGGACCGCGAAACGCTCCACAGCCGGATCGGCGTCGTTCCCGAGAACTACGGATTATACGACAGACTGAGCGGTCGGCGACACGTGGAACTCGCGGCCAAACTGAAAGACGCTGACGACGATCCCGACGAGCTACTCGATCGGGTCGGCCTCTCACAAGAAGACGCGAACCGGGCCGCCGGGGACTATTCGACGGGGATGAGCCAGCGACTCGCCCTAGCGATGGCACTTGTCGGTGCGCCTGATCTGCTCATCCTCGACGAACCGACCAGCGGTCTCGACCCGAACGGCGCCCGGGAACTCAGAGAGATCATTCAGGCGGAAAACGATCGCGGCGTGACGGTGTTCTTCTCGAGTCATATTCTCGAACAGGTCGAAGCCGTTGCCGACCGAGTCGGCATCATGAATGAGGGAGAGCTCGTTGCGATTGACAGTATCGGCCGCCTCAGACGCCAGCTCGACACTGGCGCGCAAGTGATACTCGACGTGGACCGACAACCGGAGCGCAGTCTGGGTGACCTCCCGAACGTACGCGACATCGATGTAGGCGGCGGGACCGTTCGGGGAACCTGTCTTGAACCAGCGGCGAAACTCCAGTTCATCGACCGGGTTCGCGAGCTGACGACAGTCACCGACGTGCGGATTGAGGAGTCATCGCTTGAGGATCTGTTCGCCAGCTACACCGGTGAAGACACGACGGACAGTCAGACCGAGACGGTAGTCCCGGGTGGTGTCGCGTAATGAGCGTTCGCACCATCGCCCGGAAAGACTTGGCCGATGCCAGTCGTTCGAAGGCTCTGTGGGCGGTTATCTTAATCGTCCTCCTGTCGACGGCCGGGATCACGACACTCCTCGCAGTAACCAGCGACATGGCAGCCGGTGAGGTGTTCTCACTTTCGTTCCAACTCGCTGTGACGATGCTTCCCATCGTTGCGCTCGTGCTCGCCAAAGGGGCAATCACTGCCGAGCGGGAGTCCGGGTCGCTCCGAGTCTTGCTGAGCTTGCCGCCGTCACGCCGGGACGTTCTCGTCGGGAAGCTCCTCGGACGGACAGCCCTGATGCTCGTCGCCACGCTTATCAGCGGGTTCGTGACTGGTCTCGTCGTCCTCACGATACTGGGTGGGACGTTCGGTTCACTGGCGGCATTTATCGGGTTTCTCGGCCTCATGGGCGTGGCGTTCGTCGCTATCGGAGTGGGGATCTCCGCGGGTAGTTCGAGCGACAGTCGTGCGACCGCCGTCGCCGTCGGAGCCTACATGATCTTGGTCGCGTTGTGGAACCTGATCCAGAGTGCTATCCAGTACGGCGCCATCGAACTGGGTCTGATGACCGAGGGCAGCGCGCCGGCGTGGATGAAATTAGTCGGGCTGTTCCCGCCCAACCGCGCCGCGAGGGCTGCCTATCGGAACACTGTTGCGGGGCAGCTCTTCGGAACGGACCCGTTCGCGTCGGTCTGGCTGCCGGTTCTCCTCCTGTTGGCCTGGATCTTGGTTCCTGTTACGATCGGGTATCTCCGTCTCCGTGACGCCCAGATCGGGTGATAGGTTAGCCAAGTGGAGCCGGATCCCGATCCTCATCGCCGATTCGGGTATCGCCTCTCGCTCCAGAAAATCTAACGCGATACGACTGCTATCACCGCTGAGGCGGTCGAGCGAGGAATATCAGGCCGTACTATCATCAGTAGGTTGTGTCATCGACTGTCAGATTCATCCCCGGCTTCAGGGCGGGGCTTTCTTTTCGCACTTCCGTAACGATGGACCGACCGAATGAATGCTCCGTCGAGACTGCTTGCTCACGGTTGGGTTCGGCAGGCACTGCTTCAACTGTCGACCCACTCGACAGTTGTCTCTAGGAACCGGAAATCTACTCGAGGACAGAGAGGTTGAATTGGAATCTGAGCTGTGGGAGGACAGCGGTAACAAGAGCGCGGAGTACTCGCCGTGTGCCTCGACACCGCAATTTATAGAGGCTAGAAGGCGAATACACCCGCCTTCAGGCGGGTGATGAAGCCGACATAGTGGGAAGCAATCCACTAGCCGAACGTCTGTACCGAGTTTCACAGACAGAGATTTAACTGACAGGCCGCTATATACAAAGGTAGGAATTGGTCGGAACGGAGCGGATTCCGAACCGTCCTTCGGAGGCGGCCCGTCCGCCCGCGTAACGAGGTCGTTCGAAAATCTTCGATTTTCGTGATCACGAGAGACTTCGTCTCTCGGACGACAGTATCTGAAAGGTCAGTCGGTGAACGCCATATCCTCGAAGGGTGTGTCTGTGCCGACTGCTCAAAGCAAACCAGACGATACCCCCAAGTCCGTTGACGCTTGCCGGCGTCCCCGTGGCAAAAACAACACTGGGACGCCGTACACGGTTGAGGATAGGGGTAACGGCCAGTTGGCATGGCCAGCAGTCCACCAGTCCGACACTGTGGGACTACCCGTGCCCGAAAGGGCTGGTAGTCCACTGACTGGACTGTAAACCTGAAACTCCCACCGCTCGGGATTCCTCCGCGTTTACGCGGAGGAGGATGTCAATACTAATATCTGAATCTTAAAAACCGAAGTGATATTGGATTCAGCAGTATTCAGCCGACGAGAGGTTCTCTTCTTCGCGCAGTGGCAATTTAACAGTTTGGCCCGTACGTTGGGTCGCGTTAAGTTAGAGGATGAGGCGGACGAGTTCTGAGTGTCTATGACAGATTTCGACCGCCTCAGCGAACGTACCGCGTGGATCGACTTGTCGTTTGTGGAGCGAGATCGAACTCCGCGCTGG